>JBPPMC010000316.1:0-32154 GCA_051305835.1 Sphingobium sp. | reverse complement strand
CCAAGTGGGCGTTCGAAGCGCTCCACGAGAGTCTCTCCAAGGAAGTCGCGCAGTTCGGCATCAAGGTTACACTCCTGGAGCCAGGTGCGTATGCGACAGACTTTGCGAGCCAGTCCTCGCTGAAGCTCGCCGCAGGCATCGACGTCTATGCCGAAACGCGAGCGCAGGTGTTCGCTGGCGGCGCAACCGCGAAATTCGGCGATCCTGCCGCGACATCGGCGTCGCTGTTCAAAGTCGTGGATTCGCAGCAGCCGCCGCTGCGCTTCTTTGTCGGTACAGAAGGTCTGCCGGTCGCGCGCGCGGCCTATGCGGAGCGCCTTGCCATCTGGGAAGCCTGGGAAGACGTGTCGAATGCAGCCCAGGGCGAGGTCAGGAAACAAACTCTCGACCTATGATAGAGATGGCGGCGCCCGGAAGCTATCTTCGGGCGCCGCAGCTACAGCTTTGGTCGAAGGCTGCTAGGAGAGGCACAAATCCGCTCCAGGCGTGAGGCCGGTTGCATGCGTGCTGCGATCAAACCGCGGCCTCGGACACTGTTCTAGCGCGGTAGCGGCGCGATCGCCCGCCTGGTCGGTAACAGCAGGATCAGAAGTGTCGCCGCCAGCGTGAGTGCGGCTATCACCGCCATAACTGCTTTCACCGCCAGCGGGCTGGGGAAGGCCGCGCCACCGGCCCCGTTTCGTACAGTGTCGAGGCTCAGCACCAGCGCTACGATCTGCGCGCCGACAGCCATGAAGGCGGTGCGCATCACTTGCATCATGCCGGTCGCCTCACTTGTCCGTTCGGACGGCACGACAGCAATGATGATCGTCGGGACCGCTGCAAAGAGCAGAGTCGTCCCGAACGAGATCACGCATAGCACCAGCGCGACGATCGCGGGTGAACCGTTGAGAAAGATCGCCCCAATCCATCCGGCGGTCGCCATGATGCCCCCGATCATCATCGGCAACCGTCCCGACACGCGCGCTGCGAGCCAACCGCTAAGCGGGCCTGCAGTGATCGAAAGGATGTTGGATGGCAGCTTGACCAGTCCCGCAGCGGTCGCCGATAATCCCAAGCCAATCCCCGTCCAGAGCGGCGACTGCAGCATCAGCGAGAAGACCAGCGTGATCTGTAACGTACCGAGCGCGATGAGCACGCTCACCGTATTGACGATCGCCACTTCGCGCTGAGCCAGCAGCCGCACGTCGATGAACGGATGCGATGACCGCAAACTCTGGCGGACCCACAGCGCCATGATAGCCACCCCCGCGGCGATCGCGCCCAACACGCGTGGATCAGCCGGACCCCAGTCCTTCATCTTGCTGATGCCGAGCAGTAGCGCGCCAATCGCTGGAAGAAACAGCAACCCGCCGATCCAGTCCACTTGCGCGTGGCGGTTGATTGCATGGTCACGCGGAACCAGCGTGAGACACATCACTAAGGCGGCCAGCGCAAGGACGCCGCCGGCGGCGTACATCCAGCGCCAACTGAAATAATCGACGATCATGCCGCCGCCGACCAGCCCTGCCGCCGTGCCGATACCCGCGCTCGAGATGAGCATGCCGATGTTGAACGGCACGCGCTCGCGCGGCAGCCACTCGCGCAGAATGCCGAAGGAGAGCGGGAGCACCGCAGCAGACAGCCCCTGCAGCCCCTGCCCAATGAGGAGCATTGGGAAATTGCTGGAGGTCGCGCTGATCAGCGAGCCGACCGCTGCCGCCACGAGCAGAAGCAGCGTGATCCGCCGTCGACCATAGATATCGCCGCCCCGCGCGGCTATCGCGCAAGCGCCAGCGCCGATCAGCATGTGCGTGGTCACCAGCCAGCCTGCCATCAGCGGGTCGCCCAGCGCGCGAATCAGCGCGGCGAACCCGGCGTAGATCGCCGACAATTGGAAGGCGGAGGCGATTTCGGCTGCGAATAGCGCGGCGACGATCATTCGCGAGGAGCGCGCGGTCACCTTAACGCCGCGTCAGCAGAACGGTGCCAGCGAGCGGACCCCCGCCCATGCCCACCACCCCGGTCTGTGCGCCTGCGATCTGGCGTTCTCCGGCCTCTCCCCAAAGCTGAAGGCACACCTCGTGCAGATGGCCGTATCCGTGGAGCCGCCCGGCGGAAAGCTGGCCGCCGCCCGTATTGGTCGGGATCGTGCCGTCGCGCCGCGTATGGCCGTCGGCAATGAAGGCTTCCCCCTCGCCATGACCACAGAAGCCATAGGCCTCCAACCACATTGGTACAAATACGCTGAAGCCGTCGTACAGGCCGGCGACATCGACGTCGCCTGGCTTGAGATCCGTGCGGGCCCACAGCGATTGTGCGGCGTCGTACGCGGCCATCGTCGTCAGATCCTGCTTCTGATCCCAACTTTCGCGATCGAACAGACCCGCGCCCATCGCTTCGAACACCAGGGGCGGCTTTCGCAGGTCGCGCGCGGCCTCGACCGCCGAGACGATTACCACCGCCGCGCCGTCGATCGGTACGTCGCAATCGAACAGGCACAGTGGATCGGAGATCATCCGCGCACCCATATATTCGTCCATGTCGAGTGGCTTGCCGTGCATTATGGCCGCCGGATTAAGTTGCGCGTTAGCGCGCTGGAGCAAGACCTGTTGCGCGATTTGCTCGCGCGTGGCGCCGAATTCGTGCATGCGGCGACGCGCAAACATCGCCGACCAGTTGGCGGCGGAGGGCGCGCCTGCTGGCACCAGCCAGCTTAGCCAGCCGCCGATCTCTGCGTCGCCCTGGCCGATACCCTGCCGGCCGCTCGCCTGTGACGACGATTCGGTAAGCGCGCGAAACACGAGCACATGCCGCGCCAGGCCGGTCGCCACCGCCATCGCGGCGATCATAAGCGCGGATGTTTGACCCGGGCCTTCGGACCCGCCCGAATGCCAGCGCGTGCGCAGCCCGAGCGCGGCGCGCACCTCAAGCACGCCGATCGGGCCAAATCCGCTATGGCCGCTTACCCGGCCGGGATAGGAGGTGATCCCGTCGATATCATCGCGGCTGAGACCGGCATCGGCGAGCGCCGCCAGCGCGGCGTCGAGCAGCAGATCCATCGGCGGGCGCATCAGCTTGCGGCCGATCTGTGAAATCCCGGCACCAGTGATCGCAGCCCTGCGTTCCATCACCTCCATTGCGCACTCCCCGGCGTTATTTGGTCGTTCCGGATCACCTCTATGCCGCGACGGGGCGATCGCACAACGATTTGCCCAAGCCGCCTCCCGTTCACGCTGGAACAGCGCATTTGCGCTATGTCAGAGGTTATGATGAGCGCACATCGGCGGCAACGCCCTGGAATCTACGTTAGACTTGACAGTATTTCATCTATGTGGAACCGCCGAGATCGAACGATAATCAAGTAGGTGGCGGATGTCTGACAAAGTGATGGTCGACGAAAGAGATCTTGCGGCACTGCAAGAGAGTATCACTGGCGTGCTGTCCGAGATGAGCGGCAGCCTCGCGGTGCATGCATTCATCGACGGCAAGAATGAACTCGACAAGGCGATCTGGAACCAGGCGGCTGAGCTAGGTTGGCTGGCAGTTGCGCTGCCGGAGCAATATGGTGGCCTTGGCCTCGGCGCTCAGGGCCTGGACGTAGTCTATCGCGAACTTGGCCGCTACTGTGCGCCCGGGCCATTCATCGCGACACTGGCGCTGGCTCAGGCTCTTGCCGAGACCGCCGACGATGCGATCAAGGACATGTGGTTGCCGCGGTTCGCGGCGGGCGAAGTGAGCGCAGCGGTGCCGGCGCAAATCCCGGGCGGTCATGACACTCCGTTCCTAGGCGCAGTCGATGCTGGTGTCGCCCTCGCGCCGCAGGGCGATGGCTGGGCTTTGTATGATCTTGCGGATATTGCGGTCGAGCCGGTGGGCTACTGGGACATGACCCGCAGCGTGGTGCAGATTGATCTGGCCAAAGCGACCGCGATAGCGACCCTGCCGGCTGAGACGGGCGAAGCGCTCGCCAGTGCAATGGCCCTGGCTAGCGCTGCCGACAGCGTTGGCGGTGCGCGCGCCATTGCCGAGCAGACGATCGAATATATGAAGTCCCGTCAGCAGTTCGGCCGTGTAATTGCATCATTTCAGGCGCTCAAGCATCGCGCCGCCGACCTGATGATGGCTGTGACGACTGCTGAGCATATCCTTGCTCAGGCAGTCGAGATGGCCGCACTCGGTGATGTTGACGCACCCGTATGGGCGGCGCTCGCCAAGGCTGAGACCGCCGACGCTTTTGTCAGGATCGCCGCGGATTGCGTGCAGTTGCACGGCGGCGTTGGCTTTACGTGGGAGTTCGACGCCCACATCTTCCTGAAACGTGCGCGGTTCAACGAGATGCTTGTCGCGCCCAGCCCACAAATGCGTGACCGCGCCGTGCAAGGCCTCGCCGCCGCTGCCCGCGCCGGACGCACCACATTGGAGGTTGCCGCATGATCCTCGACAAGCAAGACGACATTCCCGCGTTCCGCAAGGCGATCCGCGAATGGCTGGGCGATATCGTTCCGACCAATTGGTCCGCGCAAATGGCGAAGGCCGACCATGCCGAGTTTGACGCATTCCAACGCTGGTGGATGGCCGAGCGCAACAAGGTTGGCCTGGGTGTGCCGCATTGGCCGGTGGAATATGGCGGTGCCGGGCTTAGCTTGGCGCATCAGATCGTGCTGGCCGACGAGATCGCCAAGGCGAACGCGCCGTCCACGCAAATGTTCGTCGTGTCGCTGAACCATATTCCCGGCACGCTGATCCCATTCGGCACCGAGGAGCAGAAGCGCAAATATCTTCCAGGTATTCCGAACGGCGACGTCTGGTGTCAGGGCTTTTCCGAACCCGGCGCCGGGTCCGACCTCGCCTCGCTGCGCTGCCGCGCCGAGCGCCAGGGCGATCATTATCTGATCAACGGGCAGAAGATCTGGTCCTCTTATTCAATGCACGCACGTTACTGCATCCTGCTCGCGCGGACTGACTTCGACGCGCCGAAGCATGCCGGGATCACCTTCTTCCTGATGGACATGCAATCCGAAGGGGTCGAGGTCCGGCCGATCAAACAGAACAACACGCGCTCCGAGTTCGGCGAGATATTCCTGACCGACGTGAAGATCCCGGTCGAGAACGTCGTCGGCAAGGAGAATGACGGTTGGCGTGTCTGTCAGGCTACGCTCGCCTCCGAGCGCGGTGTCCTGGCCTTCGAGGGCGCCGAGCGGCAGCGCTACGCCGTCGAGAAATATTTTCAAGACGCTGTCGCGGCGGATGCACCCTGGTTGCAGGACGACCAGTTGCGCCGCGAGTTCGTTGGTCTGATCGCTGAAATGCAGGCTGGCCGTCGCCTGATTCGCAAGCTGCTGCGCGAGAATGAAGGCCATGACAATGCACCGAGCATGACGCCTGCCTTCGTCAAGCTGTCGGGCACGGCGCTGCGCAACCGTATGGCTTCGGTTTTGGTGAAGATAGAGGGATTTGCGGGCCAGCGCTTCGGCCTGGCCGCCGATGAAGCGATCGACAGCCCGATGTTCGAATACCTCACTTCGTTCGGCGGCCCGATCGCTGCCGGTTCAAACGAGATTATGCGCAACATCATCTCCGAACGCGGCCTGGGCATGCCGCGCGGATGAGTTCATAAGCCTGGGTTTGGATATTTTAGGGCCAGGCTTTTGATGGTGCATTGTTCACACAGCCGCTTGCACAAAGCACATGAATGCGTGATCAGTCCACAGAAGGAACGGCAGATATGACGGCTACGCCTAGCTTCGATCTTACCGGTCGGGTCGCGCTGGTGACCGGGGCATCATCGGGTATCGGCGCGAATTTCGCGCGGATCCTGTCCCGTTCGGGAGCGTCGGTTGTGCTTGCCGCGCGTCGGACCGATCGTCTCTCTGCGCTCCGTGAGGAGATCGAGGCGGCGGGCGGCCGCGCGCTGGCAGTCTCGGTCGATGTTACCGACGAAGCCTCAATTGCCGCGGCATTCGACGCTGCCGAGGCGGCGTTCGGCACGGTCGACACGATCATAGCCAATGCCGGGACGAGCGGGGAGGGCGCTGTACTCGATCTGCCCGTCAGCACCTTCGATGAAACGACCGACATAAATCTTCGCGGCGTGTTCCTCACCGTGCGCGAGGGCGCGCGCCGCCTGATCGCCGATGGCTCGCGCGAGAAGCAGAATGGCCGTGTCGTGATTATCACCTCGATCACCGCGCATCTCGTTACTCCGGGGCTTTCAATCTACTCGGCCACGAAAGCGGCCTTGGTGCACATGGGGAAAATCATGGCGCGCGAATGGGTTCGCATGGGTATCAACGTCAATATGATAAGCCCGGGCTATGTGAAGACGGAGATCAACGCCGACTGGTTCGGGAGCGAGGCTGGTGCGAAACAGATCGCCGGTTTCAACCGCCGCCGTCTGATGGAGGAGGGGGATCTTGACGTGGCCCTGCTCTATCTCGCTTCTGACGCGTCGCGCACCGTGACCGGCACAGAAATCACGATCGACGATGGGCAGTCGCTCTAGCGAGCCGCCCTGCGCGCTTGTGGTCCACGCCAGAGCGTAATCCGCCTGATTGATCAGAACGACTTCGAAAAAGACCGTTCCCCCAGCAGAGCGGGATCATCAAGATCGACAGCGCCCTGCAATTGAAGGGCCATTTGAAAGACTAATTCTGGAAGAGCATGCTTATTCGAGACGGGTAATCTTCTTATCGCGGATGCGTTGATCTCGATAATTTCTTGTCATTGCGACTGTGCCGACCCCGGCAATCTTGCAGTGGTGCTGCAATCGGGCCATGCTGCCGCCTATCAACAAGGAGTTAAACGCGAATGAGGGTCGCGTGTCGCCAGCGCGATCCCAGGGTCCAATTTTCTGTCTCGACGGATGGCGGCCGCGAGACAGTCGCCGCTGCCGCCCTGCTGCTCCGCACACTGGCTGTGCGCTAAGAAAAGGCTGTCGCTTGCTGGCTGATAGCGAGTGCATCCTGTCACCCTATCCCGTTTCACTACAGGAAATTTTGCATGAGCGTACTGCGCGAACTGAACCTCGGTGGCGGACCTCCGATGCTGCCGGAAATCATAGAATTCCATGGCGAGAGCCGCCCGCATGATCGCGCCATCGTCGCGCATGACGGCACGCGCACCTGGCGCGAACTCGTCGCGCGCACCAATCGCGTCGCCAATGGCCTTGCTGCCGCCGGGCTTGGCCACGAAGCGCGCGTTGGCATTCTTATGTCGAACGGCATCGCGACCGTGGAAGTGATGATTGGATGCCTCCGTGGCGGCTTTATTGCGGTTCCCATCAACCTCTCGGTCACTGACGACAGTGTGGCCGCGATGCTGGAAGATGCCGGCGTTACCGCGCTGGTTGTGACGTCCGACCAACTGCATCGGGTGGAGAAGTCGGGCATTCAGGTCAGGATCGCAGTGGGCTGCGAGCGATTGCCGACCGGATGGCTGGACTATGACGCGTGGATGGAAGGGCAAGACGAGGCACGGCCCCCCGTGCTGATCGAGCCTGAAACATTATGCGTGATCATCTATTCTTCGGGCACCACGGGGCTACCGAAGGGCATCACGCACAACCACAATTCGCGCGCGCTCTGGTCATCAGACCTTAGCTTCGCGACCCGCTACCATTCGGCGTGCCGCACCATAGTTGCTACTGGCCTTTTTTCCAATGTCAGCTGGCTTAGCTTGCTGTGCACTGTCCGTCAGGGCGGCACGGTATTCGTTCCGCATCATTTCGACGTCCGCGAATTCCTGGAATGGTCCGAGCGCGAGGCGATAACGCATGTCAACATGGTGCCGGTCCAGTATCAGCGGATCATAGAACATCCCGATTTCAGCAAATACGACTTGAGCGCGTACCAGTCGATGATGTGCATTGGGTCGAAGCTCGCGCCCGCGTTGAAGCTCAAGCTGCTGGACCTGTTTCCCGGCGCGATTTTCGATGCCTATGGTATGACCGAGGGGATTACCACCATCCTCGATCCTGAAATCGCACGCGATCGTCTGGAGACTTCGGGCCGCCCAAGCGTCGCATGCCGGATCGCGGTCTTGCGGGACGACGACACGGTCGGACAGGTGGGCGAAGCGGGCGAAGTGATCGGCCGGTGCAATTACGCCATGGTCGGCTATTGGGGCCGGCCCGATGATACCCGGGAAGCGACCTGGATCGATGCGGATGGTCAGCGGTGGCTGCGCAGCGGCGACATCGGCCAGATCGATGCGGACGGTTTCCTCACCATCGTCGACCGCAAGAAGGATCTCATCCTGTCGGGCGGCCAGAACATCTATCCCGCCGATATCGAAAGCATTCTGATCACCCATCCGAGCGTCAGCGAATGTGCGGTGATCGGCATACCAAGCGATCAGTGGGGCGAAACGCCGCTCGCACTGGTTGTACCGCGCGCTCCGGCGGTCGATGCCGACGAACTGCGCGTGTGGATCAACAGCCGCGTCGGCAAGCAGCAGCGTGTCAGCGGCGTCACCTTTCGCGAGATGCTTCCCCGCAATCCCAACGGCAAGCTGCTCAAGCGTGAGCTTCGGCGGGAGTATTCGTCCTGAGCGCGATCGAACAAAAGAGCGACATCGACTATGCCGCCATCAAGGCGCGTGCGATCGCGCCAGTGCGCTGCACTTATGGCCTGCGCGACACGATCCTCTATAATCTAGGTGTAGGCGCCAACGCGATCCCATCTGCAACTGACGCCGATCTGACGCTGACGTGGGAAGAGCGCCTGATCGCCTTGCCGACCATGGCCGCCGTTCTGGGTTGGGAGCCCGCCTGGTATTACGAGCCGGAAGTCGGATTGGACTGGCGAAATACCGTTCACGGCGAGCAGAGTATCGAATGGCATGCGCCGATCGCGCCCGCAGGTGAGATCATCGCGCAATCATCGGTCGACGAGCTTTACGACAAGGGGGCCGGTCGCGGTGCGTTGCTGGTGATCCGCCGCGAACTGCGCGATGCTCTAACGGGCGCACCACTGGCGACCATCCGCCAAAGCATCTTCTTTCGCAAGGATGGCGGGTTTGGCGGACCCAACGACGCCCCCAGGCCAAGGCAGGTGCCAGCGAGCCAGCCCGACATCCGTCACACTCTGGTCAGCAGGCCAGAACAGGCGCTTATCTATCGCTTGTCCGGAGACCTTTTCGCGCTGCACATTGATCCGGCCTTCGCGCAAGCGGCGGGATTCGACGGTCCGGTCCTCCACGGACTGTGCACCTACGGCTTTGCGGGCCGCGCGCTGATCGCCGAGCTGTGCGGCGGTGCGGGGGATCGGCTGCGGCGGATGGATGTCCGCTTCTCCGCGCCGGTGACGCCTGGCGACACGATCGAAACGCTGATCTGGCGGCTGGGTCCGGGCGAGGCGGCGTTCCGCTGCCAGGTGGGTGAGCGGATCGTGATCGATAACGGATATGCGCGGTTCGATTGACTGACAGCCAAGCCTTTCATGCATCGGTTGAACGATGTCCGTGCGTGGCGCTGATTCGAGGCATTTGTTGCACAGGTATGAAGCGCTAAGGTCGAGTCGCGTCGTCACCGTGTGGGCGCTTCGATTCTGGCGACCACCGAACAAGGGAGATGCATGAATGCAGTACACGTATCTGGGTCGCAGCGGCCTTATGATATCCCGCCTTTGTCTGGGTTGCATGAGCTTCGGCGTCAGCGACCGTGGCCCGCACGAATGGACGCTGGACGAGGCGGCGAGCCGGCCTTTATTCCGCCAGGCGCTGGAAGCAGGCATCAACTTCTTCGACACCGCCAACCTCTATTCGGCCGGCACCTCCGAAGAGATCACGGGACGGGCGCTACTGGACTATGCGCGGCGCGATGAGATCGTCGTCGCCACCAAGGCATGTGCGCCGTGGCGCAGTGCGCCGAACACCGGCGGCCTCTCCCGCAAGGCGCTGTTCCAGGCAGTGGACGACAGCCTGCGCCGGCTCGGCATGGACTATGTCGATCTCTTTCAGATCCATCGCTTCGACCATCATACGCCGGTGGAGGAGACGATGTCCGCGCTGCACGATATCGTGAAGTCGGGCCGGGCGCGCTACATCGGCGCGTCGTCGATGGAGGCGTGGCGCTTTGCCAAGATGCAATCGGTGGCGGAAGCCAATGGCTGGACGCGCTTCATTTCGATGCAGCCGCAAGTGAACCTGGTCTACCGTGAGGAAGAACGCGAGATGATCCCGTTGTGCATCGATCAGGGAGTAGGCGTCATTCCCTGGTCGCCGCTGGCGCGCGGTATGCTCACCCGCGATTGGGATGATAAGACGACACGATCTGAAACCGACCAGTTCAGCCGCCAGATCTACGATCGTACCGCTGCGCAGGACCGCAAAGTGGTGGAAGCGGTGGCCGCAGTCGCGCATGATCGCGGGCTGCCGCGCGCGCAGATCGCCCTTGCCTGGCTGCTACAGAAACAGGGGATCACCGCGCCAATCGTTGGCGCGACCAAGCCGAGCCATCTGGAGGATGCCATCGCCGCGCTGGATGTCACGCTGTCGGCCGAGGAAATCGAGCGGCTGGAGGCGCCCTACGTGCCGCACGAGGTTGTCGGCCTGGCCATGCCCATGCCCTTTCGCGGCAGGACTTCCGCGCCAACAGGGGAGCACTGACGTGCTTGTCGCGCGTAATGGCGCACCGGGAGATAACCGCCGGGGCGACCTACAATCATTGAAAACGGAGCAGTAGAACATGGCAGAAGCATATATCGTTGAAGCAGTGCGCACCGCGGGCGGGCGGCGTAATGGCCGCCTGTCTGGCATTCATTCGAACGATCTGGGCGCAATCAGCCTCAATGCGATCGTCGATCGCACCGGCATCGATCCGGCGGCCATCGAAGATGTGATCTTTGGCTGCGTGACTCAGTCGGGCGAGCAGGCGATGCACATCGCGCGGCACTGCGTGCTCGCCTCGAAGTTGCCGGTGAGCGTGCCTGCGGTGACGATCGATCGGCAGTGCGGTTCCTCGCAACAGGCGATTCAGTTCGCCGCCCAGGCCGTGATGTCGGGCACGCAGGATGTTATCATCGCTGGCGGGGTCGAGAGCATGTCGCGCACGCCGATGGGTTCGGCGGCGCTTTCGCCGGAGGGTGTCAGACCCTATTCGGACGCGCTGCTTAAGCGCTTCGGAGTGTCGGACTTCAGCCAGTTCGGTGGTGCGGAGATGATCGCCAAGAAGCATGGCTTTACTCGCGAGATGCTCGATGCATTCGGCCTCGACAGCCACAAGAAGGCGCAGGCGGCGACCAATTCCGGTGCATTCGATAAGGAGATCGTGCCGGTCGACGTCGTGTTGCCCGATGGCACCCGCCATGTTCATACCAAGGACGAGGGCATCCGCTGGGACGCGTCGCCCGAAGGTATGGCCGCGGTCAGGTTGCTGCTGGAGGGCGGGGTGATCACCGCCGCCACGTCCAGCCAGATCACCGATGGTTCGTCTGCGGTGCTCGTCGTGTCGGAGCGTGCGCTGAAGGAACATAATCTCACGCCGCTTGCGCGGATCCACCACATGACCGTCACGGGTGGCGATCCGATAGTCATGCTGGAGGAGCCGCTGTTCGCCACCGAGAGGGCGCTGAAACGGGCAGGCATGAAGATTAGCGACATTGATCTCTACGAGGTCAACGAGGCGTTCGCGCCGGTGCCAATGGCGTGGTCGAAGTACCTTGACGCGGACCCTGCCAAACTCAACGTGAACGGCGGCGCGATTTCGCTCGGCCATCCGCTGGGTGCGTCGGGCACCAAGCTCATGGCTACGCTGATCAATGCACTCAAGGCGCGGGGCGGACGCTATGGCCTGCAAACGATGTGCGAAGGCGGCGGACTGGCCAACGTGATGATCGTCGAGGCGCTGTAAATGATCGACTGACGCGGCCAGTCCGGGAGGTTTTGCCCTGTAAAGCGTCGCAGCGCTTGCATGGGCAGCCAACCCGGGCCGCGCACCGCTTCTCGCGATAGACATCGCAAGGCAGTCGCAGCGGGTTTGGGGTCAGACAAGCACGGGTTTGGACGCGACCCTCGTACTATTGGCTCACTGACGATCACTGCCGGACTACTGCGTTTCGTCCGGGCGTGGCCCGTCTTATCGCGCTGTGAGATGCCGCTGAAAGAAAAAGTCGATGCCGGCCAACAATAACAATGTTCGTATCTCCTCATAAGAGATCGACCGAAACTCGTTATTCGCTGTCGTGCATGATCACTAACCCGACCCCGTTCCAAGGGGGTCCGCCATGACGACTGTTCGTTCTTTTCATGCCGTTTCGCTATATACAATTGCGCTACTTCTGACCGTGGTCTCAACGCCATTACTCGCGCAGGTATATGGCTCACCTGCAGAGCCGCCCGCCGAGGCCGCAGCGGATGGGAATGCGATTATCGTCACCGGCGTTCGCGGCACGCCCCGTACTGTGCTGGAAAGCCCCGCGCCGATCGACGTCGTCGGCGCAGAGAAACTACAGGGCACTGGCGCTGCGGAGTTCGGGGAGGCGCTGACAAAACTGCTGCCTTCGCTTAATTTTGGCGCAACCAACGCGGGCGTTTTCTCTATCGGTCGTCCGGTGACCAATCGTGGACTAGGCCCAGCCTACACACTGGTGCTCGTCAACGGGAAACGTCGGCATAACAGCGCCTTTCTGAATAACAGCCCGACCGACACCTCTGGCGTGAACCCCGTTGATCTCGATCTCATCCCCACCAGCTCGATTGATCGGATCGAGGTGCTGAAGGACTCCGCTGCTGCCCAATATGGCACCGACGCTATCGCAGGGGTCATCAACATTCAGCTCAGCCAGAAAGAAGGGCTAGGCGGTGATTTCACATATGGGACGCTTTATGAGGCTGAAGGAAAGCCTGATAGCTGGAAAGCCAATCTGCGCTATGGCACGCGGATAGGTGACGGCGGTTTCCTGACGGTGAGCGGTGACGTTCGCAAGCGTGGCGGCGCTTGGTGGAACCTGCTTGCAACGGACACCAACCTCTATGGCATTCCCACCGGTCGCACCATTGATCAGGTCGTTGCGACCAGCGGGCTTTCAAGCGCGCAGGTGCAGGCGAATGTAGCGGACGCTAATGCGCGCAACGGTGCCTGGAACAGGGATGGCGCGCACAACGGCGATCCCGAAATCAAGGCCTTTAATCTTACCTATAACGCAGAACTGCCAGTCACGCAGAATGTGACGCTCTACTCCTTTGGCAGCTACGGCGAACGAAAAGCGGTGATTGGCAACAACTTCCGCCGCCCCAACAGCACGGCAAACTTCACGGCGTTGTTTCCTGATGGTTATTACCCCCTCAACAATATCGATGAAAATGATTTCCAGTTCGTGGGAGGGTTGAAGGGTACGCTGGCAGGCTGGAACTGGGATATTAGTTCCTCGTTCGGCCGCAACTATAGCCATCAATATTCGGACCTGTCGATCCGCCCGTCGCTTGGGCCGGACAGTCCCACCGAATGGCCCAACCTTGCCAGTTTCGAGTTCCGGCAGTGGACGCATAATGTCGATCTGACGCATGAATATGACATCGGCCTTGCGCGCGCCGTGCAGGTCTCGATCGGAGGTGAGTATCGTCTGGAGCGTTTCCGCACCTTCGCCGGCGATCCACTCGCCTATCAACCGGCCAGCTATGTGTTCGCGCCCGGCGACCAGCAATATGACTGGAATGTCGGTCGCATCGCCTCTCCCGTCGTGCAGGGCGCGATCGTGTTATCGCCAGCAGATGAGGCCGACATTGGCCGCCGGGTCTATGCGGGCTATGTTGACGTGGGGCTGTATCCACTCGACCAATGGTACATCGGGCTTGCCGCGCGGGCCGAACATTACAGCGATGGCTCCGGCAGCCCGGTCAGCCTGAAATTGAACAGCCGCTACGAAATCAGCCCCGCGCTGGCCCTTCGCGGGACAGTTGGAACGGGCTTTCGTGCGCCGTCACTTACGCAGGTCGGCTATGCACAGACGGATGGCCGCACATCCTCCTTCTTCAATGCGGAAACGGGGCAGACAGAGTTGCGCCCTACCGTCGCCAAGCTGGTGACGGCCGACTCCACGGTGGGCCAGTTGCTCGGTGCCCAGCCATTGAAGGCGGAGAAAAGCTGGAATGCGGGCCTTGGGATCGTGGCTACGCCTGTGCCCGGCCTCTCGATCACGCTTGATGGCTATTATATTCGCATTAAAAATCGGATTGCCCGCACCGGCCGTTTATTCGGTACAGGCATCTCCAACATTCTGACTGCCAATGGCTTGTCGGACATCGAGCAGGCCGAATATTTCATCAATGCTGTCGACACGACCACGAAGGGCTTCGACCTTGTGGCGGACTATTCGACCAGCGTCGGCGATTTGGGCAAGTTGGGCGCGACGCTTGCTTTCAACTATTCCAAGACGAACATCACGGATCTGGTGAACACCCCGTCCCAACTCTCCGGCCCCGGCGGGCAATCGTTGCTTGGCGCAGGCTCGGCATTCTTTGGCGGCGACAAGCAGGGTGAGTTGGAAGTGCTGCAGCCCCACACCAAGCTTGTCAGTTCGCTGAATTGGACGAAGGGCATATTCGGCCTTGCCGTCTCAGCCACGCGCTACGGTAAATATACGCAACGTACCGCAGCAGGTGACGATCGCCACTTTGGAACCAAGTGGATCACCGACGCCAGCATCAGTGCCAAGGTAACGCAGTTCGCTACTCTCTCCTTCGGTGCCACCAATCTTTTCGACGTGCGACCCGAAACCAATGGGCCGGGCAATCCACAAACCGGGCAAGGCTATTACGGTCCATCGCCCTTCAACCCTGCAGGGGGCTATTATTATGGACGGATCGCATTGGATTTCTGATCGTCGGCACGTTCTGGCAGGGCTTGCTGCGGCTGGCTTGGCGGCGTGCAGTGGCAGTGGGCGCGGACGCACTCGACTCGTGCTGGGCGATCAGGTCCATCTGATGGAAGCAAGGTGCACCGCAGCAGGTGTGCTGAAGGACGCGCCGTATGACATCGAATGGGCTAATTTCGTGGGTGCTGCGCCTCTGCTTGAGGCGCTCAGCGCGCGTGCCGTCGATACCGCCCCGGCCGGGGATCTTCCTGTTATCCTTGCCGCCGCGGCCGGTGTTCCGCTTAAGATCATCGCTGCCGGAGTCAGTTCAACGAAGGACATAGCGATCATCGTACCACGCGGTTCGCCGATCCGGTCGGTGTCGCAACTTCGCGGGCGTCGCGTAGTGGTCTCCAGCGCCCGGGGCAGCATCTCCCATTATCTGTTGTTTGAAGCGCTCAAGGAAGCGAACGTCGACCGGAAGTCAGTCGATATCGGCTTCATGCTACCCACGGACGCTGCTGCGGCCTTCGCTTCAGGACACATCGACGCCTGGGCGACGTTCGGCACCTATCAAATGGCTGCTGAGCAGAACGGCGCACGCGTTCTGCGTGACGGAGAAGGCATCAATACAGGCTTCGTCCTGATTGCGGCCTCGCAGACGGCGCTGGACGATCCGGCCAAACGTATCGCCTTGCGCGACGTAATGGCTCGTCAGCGCAGGGCAAGCGAATGGGCGCGGGCGCACCCCGCCGCTTATACCAAGATATTCGTGAAGCAGACCGGCGTCGACCCGGCGTTAGGGGCCGCCATCGTGGAGCGGCAGAACCCGCTCCTTGTTCCTGTAGATGCGTCCATTATCGGGCCGCTGCAGCGTGTCGTGGACCGGTTTTACGCCGACGGCGAATTGCCTCGCACCGTGGACGTGGCATCGCTTGTTGACGCCACAATCCTCCCCGCATGAGCATCATGCGCGGTCCTATAAGGAATGCTCGATATTCGGCGCTTTGCTGCCTCGCTACATTAATTGCCAATGAGCATCGTAATCGCGCCCTTCTGAATGACGCACGGTTCGAGCGACAGGAAACAAGCGAAGCAGAGTGGAAAGGCAGAGCGTGAAGTCCCTGGCTTCGACGCCTGACAAGGATAAGCCATGTCCAAACGGCAGCTAAAGCTCGGCCTTGTCCCTACCGGCGTTGGTGGACCCGGCGATAGCAACCGCTGGCTCGATACTGCCATCCCGCTGGATGCCAGCGTCAATATCG
The DNA here is from genome assembly GCA_051305835.1 of Sphingobium sp. GTDB lineage: Bacteria > Pseudomonadota > Alphaproteobacteria > Sphingomonadales > Sphingomonadaceae > Sphingobium. The sequence continues at coordinate 16,118 of JBPPMC010000316.1, read as the reverse complement.
ATTGGTATATTGATATCGTGCGGCAAGCCGAAGCGGCTAAGTTCGACCTCGTCTTCATCGTCGACAGCCAGTTCATCACGCCCAACTCGCCGCCTCATTATCTCAATCGGCTTGAGCCGCTGACGTTACTCTCGGCGCTTGCCGTGGCGACTAGCCGCATCGGCCTCGTGGGCACGCTCACCACGTCGTACAATGATCCGTTCAACGTCGCCCGACGGCTCGCATCGATCGACCTTATCAGCAAGGGACGGGCAGGTTGGAACGTGGTGACGAGCGGCGACGCCGGCACCGCAGGCAATTTTAGTCAGGACGAGCATTTCGACTATGACACCCGTTATCGGCGTGCGGCAGAGTTCCTCGACGTCGCACGCGGGCTATGGCGATCCTATGAAGACGGGGCGCTGGTGCGTGACCGCGCCACAGGGCAGTTCCTCGACCCGGACAAGCTCCATAGCCTGGATCACCGCGGCGAATTTTTCTCCATTGCGGGACCACTCAACATCCAGCGCTCTCCGCAGGGCGAGCCGGTTATATTTCAGGCGGGCGATAGCGATCAGGGCCGCGATCTTGGCGCAACCATCGCCGACGCAATTTTCACGCACGCTGCCAGCATCGAACAAGGCCAGGCCTTCTACGCCGATCTGAAAGGCCGGGCTGCTCGATCAGGACGCGATCCCGACCGGATCGTCATCATGCCCGGCTTCTTCATCTATGTCGGTGATACTGATGCAGAGGCAAAGAATATCGAGCAGCATTATCGCCGCCTCGATCAAAGCTTCGAGCAGGCGCTTGCGGAATTTGGCCGCGCTTTCGGCTGGCATGATTTTCGTCAATATGATGTCGACGCCCCGTTCCCGGTGCAGGCGCTCGAACATGCAAAGAACAGCTTCTACACGCAGGCGAAGAGAGTCACGGAAAGCGCGGTTGCCGAAGGGCTGACATTGCGCCAAGTCGTCGAGCGACAGCGTTCCGGACGCGGGAGTCCCTTTGTGGGTTCTGCACAGACCGTCGCAAACGAGATCGAGCGCTGGTTCGAGGGACGAGCGCTTGACGGCCTGAACGTGCATCTGGGGCACCCGAGCCAATTCGAGCGCTTCGTTGATGAGGTAGTGCCGATTTTGCAGGATCGCGGCATTTTTCGCCGTGACTATGAAGGCGAGACGCTACGCAGCCATCTCGGCCTGCCCATTCCCGATAATCTGCGCCTGGCGCACGACAGCCGCCGCGCTGCTGCCTGAAACTGATCTATAACGCCGATCAAGAGCAGGGTCATATGGCTCGCTTCATTGCTGGTGCTGCTCAACCGTGACATTTGCGGACCGGCTTGGAAGCGGAACCCTATAAACAGGGCCAGGCTGCAGCCAGTTCTGCAAGGACATGGCGGAAAAGGGCTTGATGGAAGCGCTGACCGATCGCGACGCGCCATTCGGCAAGGGGCCAATCGAGTTGCGCGCCCGCCGGGGTAAGCTGACTGATCTGGTCGACGTGGCAAACCTTCACACCTGCGATATAGTGGCTCTGGCTGGGATAGGGGCTTCCCCGCATGTCAAAACATGGCAGAGCGGGAGCATATGCCTACCGGATTTCTTCGAGAGGACGTTCTGAGTAATGAGCCCGCGGGGGCAGGAAGTCATTCCCAGCGCGATACCGTCGACATCGTCGCAGCATTAATGGCCTAATAATTAGGGAGTGTCCAAAGATGACCGTCGAAATATTGCTGCCCAAGATCGGGTTTTCGATGAATGAAGGCACGCTGGCCGAATGGCTGGTCGAGGACGGAGCAGAGGCCGTTGAAGGTCAGCCGCTCTATGCGCTGGAATCGGACAAGTCCACGCAGGAGGTCGAGAGTCCCGCGACCGGCATGCTCAAGATAATTGCCCAGATTGGTGAGACCTATGAGGTCGGCACGGTCCTTGGAACAATAGGGTAGGTAACGCGATATGCATGGCACGTCACCTCGCGTGCACTGACGTGCCGCGCGCTTCTGTTCAGGATGGGCTGGCCTCCTTTCCTTCCGCGCGGTAGGGCAGCGGTTATGCTGACCGACCCGCTCTTTCTGATAGCCGCAATCGTCGCCGTGACGCTGATCGGCTTTGCAAAGGGCGGTTTCTCCGGCCTTGGCGCGCTTGCAACCCCCATATTGGCTCTCGCCGTCAATCCGGTTCAAGCAGCGGCGATCCTGCTTCCTATCCTGATCGCCAGCGATGCCGTCAGCGTCTGGTCGTTCCGGCATAGCTGGAACAAGCGGATCGTGGCGATCATGTTGCCGGGCGCGCTGCTGGGGGTAGGTGTGGGCTGGTTCATGGCGGCAGCTCTGCCCGCGACCGTGATCATGGCTGCATTGGGACTGATATCCGTCGCATTCGGGGCATGGCGGCTGTGGGTGGAGCGTGGCGGCAAGGTTCCTGCACCAAGCCGATCTTTCGCGCCAGTCGGTGTGGCATTTGGTTTCGCCACGGGCCTAACAAGTCAGATCGCCCATGCCGGAGGGCCACCATTTCAGATGTGGGTGTCCCCGCAACGATTACCACATACGGAGTTCGTCGGCACCTCGGCCATTCTGTTCGCGATCATCAATTTGGCCAAGCTCCCCGCTTATCTGGCGCTTGGCGAGTTTACGAAGAGCAATCTTTCCTTATCCGCCGCGCTCATTCCGCTGGCGCTGCTGTCAACGCTCGCTGGCGTGTGGCTGATAAAGCGGATGCACGGTGGCCGCTTCTATACCATCGTTCACATCCTGATGATTGGCCTGGGCCTCAAACTGATCGCGGATTCCCTGTAGGGCGGGCAAGGCATTGCTAGCATCGGCGCATAAACATAGGCAACCGGAACGGCGCAATCCCGTTTATCCTGCGCATAATCATGGCCCCCGCAGGTTTCTTTCGTTACGGCTTTTCATCAGATGACTTCTTCAACCGATCGTCCTCCATCTGCTTTTCGCATTCCAATCTTCAGAGCGGTGTGGATCGCCAGCGTCGCCTCCAACTTCGGCGGTTTGATTCAGTCCGTGGGGGCGTCCTGGATGATGACGTCCTTGACCCCATCGCCCTCGCTCGTTGCGTTGGTGCAGGCGTCCACGACCTTGCCGATCATGCTGCTTTCGCTTCTCGCGGGCGCCATTGCCGACAATCTGGATCGACGGGTCGTGATGCTGGCATCGCAGGCCTTCATGCTGGCCGTTTCGCTTGCCCTGGCGATCTGCGCGTGGATGGGTGTGTTGAACCCTGTACTGCTCCTCGCGTTCACCTTCCTGATTGGCTGCGGCACGGCGTTTAACGGCCCATCCTGGCAGGCATCGGTGGGCGATATGGTGCCGCGCGCGACCTTGCCCGCGGCCGTCGCGCTCAACAGCATGGGCTTCAATATCGCACGCAGCGTAGGGCCAGCCGTGGGAGGCGCGATCGTCGCAGGGGCAGGGGCGGCCGCAGCCTTTGCGCTTAATGCGGTCAGCTATATTGGCCTCATCGGCGTATTGGCGCGGTGGCACCCGGAAAGGCTGCCCAGAACGCTCCCTAGAGAGCCTATCGGGACGGCCATGGGCGCAGGCGTCCGCTATGTGGCGATGTCGCCCAACTTACGGATCGTGCTGGTGAGGGCAGGCGTGTTCGGACTGGCGGCCAGCGCCATTCCAGCCCTCATGCCGCTCATCGCGCGCGATCAGGTGGCGGGCGGTGCGCTTACCTATGGCTTCCTGTCCGGCGCGTTCGGCATCGGAGCCGTCCTCGGCGCGCTATCGAGCGGACGACTACGCCAGATGCTCTCGACCGAATGGATCGTCCGGATCGCCGCCACGGCGATCACCCTCGGCGCCGCGATCAGCAGCGTCAGTGCCCTGATGCCGCTCACCATGTTTGCCCTGATATTTGCGGGCGCAGGCTGGGTGCTGGCGCTTTCCACGTTCAACGTGACGGTGCAGATGGCCGCGCCGCGTTGGGTGGTGGGCCGCGCCGTTGCCTTGTATCAAATGGCGGCTTTCGGGGGGATGGCGCTGGGCAGCTGGATCTTCGGCGAAGTGGCCGAAGCGCATGGCGTCGCGATCTCGCTCGCTGTCGCCGCCGCGTTGCAGGCGGTGAGCGTGCCATTGGGCTTGCTGTTGAAGCTCCCGCAGGTCGAGGAGCTTAATCTCGACCCGCAGAACCGCTGGCAGGAGCCGGAAACGGCGGTCAAGATCGAACCCCGAAGCGGGCCGGTGGTCGTCACGATCGAATATCGCATCGCGCCAGCGGACATTCGGGATTTCCTTGCCGCCATGAACGAGCGCAAGCGCATCCGCGTGCGCGATGGCGCGCGGCACTGGACGCTCCTGCGCGATCTTGGCGACGAAACTTTGTGGATCGAACGCTATAATGTACCCACCTGGCTGGATTATATTCGCCACAACCAGCGCCGCACCCATGCCGACTCCGAAAATTCCGATCATATTCGCCAATTGCATCAGGGACCGGACCTTCCGCGTGTGCATCGCATGATCGAGCGGCAGACCAGCCTGTTCCTGCCGTCGCGAGACGAACCGCCACCGGCGGCGCTCGACCCGCTCACCGATCCTACCCGGTCCAGCTAAGCGCTTCCCTTCCGGGGTCCGCCGGCCTAGATCGGACGCAGCAAATGAAGGAAGCGCGATGCAGCGGTTTGACGTCATCATATTGGGCGGTGGTCTGGTCGGACTGACGCAGGGCATCGCGTTGAGCGCGCACGGCATATCGGTGGCAGTAGTCGATCCGGCCAACCCGGATGCGGCGGTCGCCCCGGGTTTCGACGGACGCGTCTCCGCCATCGCGAGCGCGACGTGGCACATGCTGTCCAGCATTGGCGTAGGCGCGAACCTCCAGGGCAAGGGCTGCCCCATCGATCGCATTTGGGTCGGCGACGGCCTGAAACCCGGCGCGCTCGATTTCGTGACGCCGCAGGGCGAGCGCGCAATGGGCACCATGTTCGAGAACCGGGACATTCGCATTGCCCTGCGCGAGACCGCGAAGAATGCTGCGAACCTCACCGTGTTCCAGCCCGACCGCGCCACCCATGTCGATCGTGACGCGGACGGCGTGAGAATGACGCTCGCAAGCGGTGTCGAAATATCGGGCGCCTTGCTGGTAGCGGCGGAAGGGCGCGCCAGCCCCACCCGTGAAGCCGCCGGGATCAACGTCGCGCGCTGGTCTTACGCGCATGTCGGCATGGTCACCGCGATCGAACATGAAGTGCGCCACGCGAACACGGCCTATGAGATTTTCTATCCGGGTGGGCCGTTTGCGCTGCTGCCCATGCAGCCCGGCAACCGATCAGCGATCGTGTGGACGGTGCCCTCGGAACACGCACCGGGCATGCTGGCGCTGAGCGATCGTGCCTGGATCGCAGAAGCGCAGAAGCGCATCGGCGGATTCCTGGGCGAGATATCGATCATTTCGCCGCGCTCCAGCTATCCACTCGGCTTCCATCATGCGGCGCGGATCGTCGACACGCGACTGGCCCTGGTGGGCGACGCTGGTCATGGCATCCATCCGATCGCGGGGCAGGGGTTGAATCTTGGCCTCCGCGATGTCGCTGCGCTGACGCAGGTGCTGGTCGAAGGAATGCGCCTTGGCCTCGATCCCGGCGACGCGCAGTTGCTTGCCCGGTATCAGCGCTGGCGGAGCATCGACACGCTGAGCGTTGCTGTCGCCACCGACGCGCTCGTCAGGTTGTTCGATTTGAAGGGCAAGCTGCCATCGGCCGTCCGTCGCTTTGGCCTCGGCGCCGTGCAGAAGATCACGCCGCTGAAAAACCGCTTCATGGCGGAGGCCCGTGGCGAGTCCGGAGCCTTACCCAAACTGCTGCTTGGCGAGGCAGTCTAGTCACCTGAATCTGAAGTTCGGCTCATAACCCGTCATGCTGAACCCTTCGACAGGCTCAGGACGGGCTCGTTTCAGCATCCATCGAGCCGCTCAGACCGGCGCTCTGAAACGAGAAATGGACCCTGAAACAAGCCCGTCCTGAGCCTGTCGAAGGGTTCAGGGTGATGGTCCCTAATGTGATGGACTTCGATTCCGCCTACTAGAGTCGGATGACGTTACGACGACGAAGCGGGTCGATCATTCTCTAATCCGTCTGCCGCGCCTCCCGCGGGAGCAACACGGGCACGCCGTTCCTGATCGGATAGGCTAGGCCGGCTGCCTCCGAAACCAGTTCCTGCCGTTCTTCGTCGAGGCGTAGCGGCGTTCGAGTCACCGGGCAGACCAGCTTGGCCAGCAATTCCTGCGCAATCGTCATTGCAGCGTCGCCCGCCCATCGCCGTCCGTGCGGCCGAAAAACTGCATGAGCTGGATCGTCCGCTCGGCCCGTTCGCGTAGAGACATGGCCTCCAACAGAACCTGCTTGGATGCCGGATCGAACGGCGCGATCTGTGCGATGCCATTCACCAGCGCGGCATCGTCGAGGCGGGACACCGCGTCCCAATCCACGGCATAGCCCTGCGCCCGTGCAAAGCGCTGCGATTCCTGCTCCAGCGCCGCGCGCTCAACCGATGCCAGGACATCGTCGTCATGCACCGCCAGACTCTCCACTTCGGCCTCCACCTGGCGAAACGGCGTGGTTACATCCAGTTCCCGCAATACGCGGAACCGCGCAACGCCGGTCAATATGATATTGAAGCGGCCATCCTCCAGCGCCTCGAACTCGCCGATATGCCCCAGGCAACCCATGGAATAGACCGCTGGCTTGTCCGGGCTGGCATCTTGCGCGGGACCATCGCCGCGCGGCTGGATCATGCCGATCCGCCTGTCCCGCGCCATGGCGTCCCGCACAAGGGCGCGATAGCGCGGCTCGAAGATGTGGAGTGGCAACTGCATGCCCGGAAGCAGCAATGCGCCCGTCAGTGGAAAGAGCGAAATGCGCTGCGTAGCCATCAGCCGAACAGGATCGCGGACAGGCGGCGACGCTGGGCCGACACCCATGGATCTTCCAGACCGACGGCCTCAAAGACTTTCAGCAGTTGTTGACGCGCCGCGCCTTCGTTCCAATCGCGGTCACGCGCCACGATCTCCAGCAACGCATCCGCAGCCGCATCGCGATTGCCGTTCGCCATATGCCCGCCCGCCAGAGCGAAGCGTGTCTCGTGATCGTCCGGATTGCTCGCAAGCGTCGTCTCCAGACCGGAAAGATCCTCGACTGGTTTAGCGTCCAGCGCCAGCGACAGCGCGGCACGCGCCCTTTCCAACGGCTGCTCCTTGGCTACTTCAGGCGGGATCGCATCCAGCACCAGCTGTGCCTGCTCCGTCTCACCCAGTACCACCAGCGCGCGAATTTGCCCGGACAGCACTTCGGCATTGTCGGGCACCATGTCGCTGATTTGACGGAAGATGCCCAATGCACGCTCTGCATCGCCCTCGACCAAGGCTTCCTCGCCCAGCGCGATCAAAGGCGCGATTTCCTGAATCTGTGCTTTTTCATCAGACTCTATGGGGAACTGCGCCAGAAGCTGATCGAACATCTGGCGAAACTGCCCCTCTGTCCGCGCTTGCGTCAGGTCGGCAACGGGCTGGCCCTGGAAGATGGCGTAGACGGTCGGGATCGATTGCACCCGGAATTGCGATGCGATGAAGCCATTTTCATCGACGTTGATCTTCACGAGCTTCACGCCCTTGGAGGCATATTCCGCGCACACCTTCTCGATCACCGGGCTTAGTTGCTTGCATGGCCCGCACCATTCGGCCCAGAAATCAACGATGACGAGCGATGTGCGCGAAGGGTCCACAACGTCGCGACGAAATTCCTCGATGGCCAGTTTATCGCCTTCGCTCATCCCCAGCGTTGCCAATGATCGTCTCCTGCTCAAACCTGTTCAATATGTCTGCCCTTATGTGGTGCACAAGCGCGTTCGTGCAAGCCACGCAGCGGTGTGGCGTAACGTCGATTACGCCGTTCCGTCAAAAACCGGCATCAACGCCTCACCGTGAACAATGGTGATATGCTCATGACCGCATCGGGTGATGGATGCGCCTGCATCTTTCCATGATATGCTCTGGCAACTCCGCGGATTTGCCGCCTAGCAGCAGCCCAATCGTCCTTTTTACGCTGAAGCCGGTAAGCCGCGGTCGGCTCACACCCGGCCAGGCGAAACAGTCCGGCATGACTGTGATCCCGATCCCGCTGGCTACCATCTGGCACACGCGCTCGTCATTGGTGGATCGGTAGGCGAAATGGGGCCGTATGCCTCGCTCGGTAAAATATTTGCTTGTATCCGACAGAACTTCGCAGTGGCGCCGCACGATCATTACTTCATCGGTCAGTGCGTGCGCGTCGATCGTGGTTTCGTTGGCAAGCGGATGCGTGGCGGCCATTGCCAGCGCATATCCCTCTTCAAACAATGGTTCTTCCGCAAAGCGGTCGCTTCCCCGGCCTGTCAGGGCCACTGCAACGTCGATCCTGCCGCGTGCAAGATGCGCCACGAGTTCGCGCTCGCTTCCCTCGACCAGTTCGACAAGCCAATCGGTTCTTGACGCCCCCAACCCGCTAAAGGCGGAGGCGACTATCGCCCCCGGCAAACTTTTGAGCACGCCGATGCGCGCAAGCCCCTTGGGTGACGTATCCGTCATCGCCTGCATAGCCTGGTTGAAATCGCTTTCGATCCGACGGGCATGATCGAGGAATCGCGTTCCTGCAGGGGTCAATTGCACCCGCTGGCTGCTTCTTAAGAACAATGCGCTTCCGAGCGACCGTTCCATCTTCGCGATGCCCACCGAGAGCGTCGGCTGTGACACATTGCAGTGCGCGGCGGCGCGTGAAAAGTTGCCATGATCGACGACGGCCAGAAAATAGCGGAGTTGATAACGATCGATCATAGATAGCGTATATGCTTTGCGTCAGTTCTTTCAATTTTTCTTTCATACTCGCTTTCGGTATCACCGCAAAAAAGGAGAGCTGCCTTGAGCCATTTCGATTTCGCCCTCGGCGAAAATGCGGACATGATGCGGGAAAGCGCAGCGCGCTTCGCCGACGACAAGATCATGCCGCTTGCCGCAGAAATCGACGCAAAGGACTGGTTTCCGCGCGACCTGTGGCCCGCAATGGGCGAACTTGGTCTGCATGGCATCACCGTTGCGGAGGAAGATGGCGGGCTGGGCCTCGGCTATCTGGAGCATGTCGTGGCGCAGGAGGAGATTGCCCGCGCGTCCGCATCGATCGGGCTATCCTATGGTGCGCACTCCAATCTCTGCGTCAATCAGCTCCGCCGCTGGGGCAATGCCGAGCAAAAGGCGAGATATCTGCCGAAGCTGATCTCGGGCGAATATGTCGGATCGCTGGCGATGTCCGAAGCGGGCGCCGGGTCCGACGTTGTCTCGATGAAGCTGAAAGCCGAAAAGCGTGGGCACCGCTACGTACTGAACGGCACGAAGTTCTGGATCACCAACGCCACTTACGCCGACACCTTAGTGGTTTACGCCAAGACCGGCGAAGGATCGAAAGGCATCACGACCTTCATCATCGAAAAGGACATGAAGGGTTTTTCGATCGGCCAGAAGATCGACAAGATGGGCATGCGCGGATCGCCCACGGCCGAGCTTGTCTTCGACGATTGCGAAGTGCCCGAGGAGAACGTCATGGGGCCGCTGAATGGCGGCGTCGGTATCCTGATGTCCGGTCTGGACTATGAGCGGACCGTACTCGCCGGGATACAACTCGGCATCATGCAGGCCTGTCTGGACGTCGTTCTCCCCTACGTTCGGGAGCGCAAGCAGTTCGGCAAGCCGATTGGCGCGTTCCAGTTGATGCAGGCGAAGATCGCCGACATGTATGTCGCGCTTAATTCGGCGCGCGCCTATGTCTATGCCGTCGCAAAGGCGTGTGATTCCGGCAAGACGACGCGCTTCGATGCGGCGGGCGCGATCCTGCTGGCGAGCGAGAATGCGATGAAAGTCAGCCTCGAAGCGGTGCAGGCGCTGGGCGGCGCGGGTTATACGAAGGACTGGCCAGTGGAACGTTTCATGCGCGACGCCAAACTGCTCGACATTGGCGCGGGCACGAATGAAATTCGCCGGATGCTGATCGGTCGCGAGTTGATCGGCGCATGAGCGGGGCCGTGATCGACAGCAAGGTCGCGCTGGACAGCGAAAGTTTCCGTGCGGCCCACGCGCATAACATCGAGTTGCGCGACGAACTGGCGGGCAAGGTTGCACAAGCAGCGCTCGGCGGCTCCGAAAGCGCCCGCGCAAAACATGTGGGTCGCGGCAAGCTGCTCCCGCGCGACCGGGTGGAGCGGCTGCTCGATCCCGGCTCTCCCTTCCTGGAAGTCGGTCAACTTGCCGCCGGTGGCATGTATGGCGACGAAGTCCCCGGCGCGGGACTGATATCGGGCATTGGACGTGTGTCGGGCCGTCAGGTCATGATCGGCTGCAACGATGCCACGGTGAAGGGTGGCACTTACTATCCCGTAACGGTCAAGAAGCACTTGCGCGCGCAGGAAATCGCGCTCGAAAACCGGCTACCGTGCATCTATCTCGTCGATAGCGGCGGCGCGAACCTTCCCAATCAGGCGGAGGTGTTCCCGGACAAGGAACATTTCGGACGCATATTCTTCAATCAGGCGCAGATGTCCGCAAAGGGTATCCCGCAGATTGCGTGTGTGATGGGAAGCTGCACGGCGGGCGGCGCCTATGTTCCGGCGATGTCGGACGAGAGCGTAATCGTCCGCAACCAAGGGACGATCTTTCTGGCAGGGCCGCCGCTGGTGCAGGCGGCGACCGGTGAGGTCATCACTGCCGAGGATCTGGGCGGCGGCGATCTGCATGCGCGCAAGTCGGGCGTGGTCGATCATCTGGCGGAGAATGACGAGCATGCCCTCAGCATCGTCCGCGATATCGTCTCGACTTTGCAGCCGGACTTTACGCCGGACGTGAACATCCGCACCCCGCGCCCGCCGAAATATGATCCGGCCGAGCTTTACGGGATCGTGCCCGACGACGTGCGTACGCCCTATGACGTGCGCGAAGTGATCGCACGGATCGTCGACGGCGGCGAGTTTCACGAATTCAAGGCGCTGTATGGCACCACTTTGGTCTGCGGCTTCGCCCACATCTGGGGCATGCCGGTCGCGATCCTTGCCAATAATGGCGTGTTGTTCAGCGAAAGCGCGGTCAAGGGCGCGCACTTCATCGAACTGGCATGTCAGCGACGCATCCCGCTGCTGTTTCTCCAGAATATCTCCGGCTTCATGGTCGGCGGCAAATATGAAGCGGAGGGCATCGCCAAGAATGGCGCGAAGCTGGTCACCGCCGTCGCCACTGCCAACGTGCCGAAGATCACCGTCCTGATCGGCGGCAGCTTTGGCGCGGGCAATTACGGCATGTGCGGGCGCGCCTATGGACCGCGCTTCCTCTTCACATGGCCCAATGCGCGGATCAGCGTGATGGGCGGCGAGCAGGCGGCATCGGTGCTGGCGACGGTCCATCGCGACGCAGCGAACTGGACGCCCGAGCAGGCCGAAGCCTTCAAGGCGCCCGTTCGCGCCAAATATGAGGAGGAGGGCAGTCCCTATTACGCCACCGCCCGGCTTTGGGACGACGGCGTGATCGATCCTGCGCAGACTCGTGACGTGCTGGGGCTGGCTTTTGCCGCAACACTCAACGCACCGTTTGCCGACAGCGCATCCTTCGGTGTGTTCCGGATGTGAGGACTGCCACGGTTCGCCTCGCGGGCTGAACGCCAAATATTAGACGGATCGGGACAGAGCAGACATGGCCATCACCAAACTCCTTATCGCCAATCGCGGAGAGATAGCCTGCCGCATCGTCCGTACCGCGCGGTGCATGGGCATTGCGACCGTCGCGGTCTATTCCGATGCCGACGCCAGGGCGCTGCATGTGCGCTCCGCTGACGAAGCCGTGCATATCGGCCCTTCACCGGTGCGGGAATCTTACCTGGTCGGCGAAAAGATCATTGCTGCGGCATTGAGCAGCGGCGCGGACGCCATCCATCCGGGATATGGCTTCCTTTCGGAGAATGCAGCCTTTGCGCAGTCCGTCATCGACGCGGGCCTGATCTGGGTCGGCCCGCGCCCAGCGTCGATCACCGCAATGGGCCTCAAAGACGCGGCGAAGAAGCTGATGCAGGAGGCGGGAGTGCCGACTACGCCCGGCTATCTGGGCGACGATCAGGCACTCGACCGGCTGAAGAGCGAAGCCGACGCGATCGGCTATCCCGTGCTGATCAAGGCCGTTGCGGGCGGCGGCGGCAAGGGCATGCGAAAAGTGGACGACGCCGCCGATTTTGCCGACGCGCTGATCTCCTGCCAGCGCGAGGCGACGTCCAGCTTTGGCAATGCGCATGTGCTGCTGGAAAAGTGGGTGACCAATCCCCGGCATATCGAAGTGCAGGTGTTCGGCGACACCCATGGCAATGTCGTCCATCTGTTCGAGCGGGATTGCTCGCTGCAACGCCGTCACCAGAAAGTGATCGAGGAAGCTCCCGCGCCGGGCATGGATGAGAAAACGCGCGAGGCGATCTGCCAGGCCGCCGTCCGCGCGGCAAAAGCCGTCGATTACGTAGGGGCGGGGACAATCGAGTTCATCGCGAATGGCAGCGATGGCCTACGGGCCGACCGAATATGGTTCATGGAAATGAACACCCGGCTACAAGTCGAGCATCCCGTTACCGAGGAAATCACCGGGCAGGACTTGGTCGAATGGCAATTGCGCGTCGCATCGGGCGAAGCGCTGCCCAAGCGACAGGATGAATTACAGATCACAGGCTGGGCGATGGAAGCGCGCCTTTATGCGGAAGATCCTGCAAAGGGATTCCTGCCGTCGATCGGAAAGCTTGAAACCTTTGACCTTGGCCAAGGGTGCCGCGTGGATACGGGCGTTGAGCAGGGCGCGGAAATCTCGTCTTTCTATGATCCGATGATCGCCAAGGTGATCGCACATGGCCAAACGCGTGACGCTGCGCGGTCCGCGCTCGCTGCGGCGCTGGACGACACCGCAATCTGGCCGCTGCGCACCAATGCCGGGTTTCTGGTGAAGGCATTGGAGCATCCGGCCTTTGTCGCCGCGTCGCTCGATACGGGACTGATCGGACGCGAGGGCGACGCATTGATGCCGCCCGTGAAGCCGAGCGATGAAGCGCTCGCCGATGCGGCGGCTGCGCTGGTGACAGGTGGCGGCATGGCAGGATTTCGCCTGAACGCACCGGTCAAGGCCGACGCTGTTTTCCTGCTCGACAATGATCCGGTTACTATCAGGTTCGACCCGTCGGAGGCCGCCGACATCGCGATGGAGGATGTCCTGATTGCCGAAGGCGGCCAGGTCTGGCGGCTGTCACCCTGGCGCACTGCGGGGCTGTCGGGCGGCAGCGCTTCGGATGGTATGATCCTCTCGCCAATGCCCGGTCGCATCATAGCGGTCGGTGTGGCGGAGGGCGATATCGTCACCAAGGGCCAGCAGCTCGTGACGCTGGAAGCCATGAAGATGGAGCATAGTCTGGTGGCGCCGTTCGACGGCGCCGTCGTGCGGCTCAGCGCGATCGAAGGCGGGCAAGTCAGCGAAGGCGCGCTGCTGGTGGAAATCGAAAAGGGAGAAGAATAATGGCCGGACGCTTCTTCGATCAGTGGCAAATTGGCGACAAGATCATCCACGAGATTCGCCGCACCGTTACGGAGACCGATAATCTCCTTTTCTCGACGATGACACATAATCCACAGCCGCTGCACATCGATGCCGAAGCCGCACGCGCATCGGAATTCGGCCAGATACTAGTCAACGGCACCTTCACCTTTGCACTGATGGTCGGCCTGTCAGTCGGAGACACGACACTTGGCACGCTTGTCGCCAATCTGGGATATGACAAGCTCGTAATGCCAAAGCCCGTTTTCCTGGGCGATACCCTGCGCGCTGAAACCGAAATCAGCGATTTGAAGCCGAGCAAGTCGCGGCCGGACGCGGGTATCGTGACCTTCATGCACAAGATGTTGAATCAGCGTGACGAAGTGGTGTGCCAGTGCTTTCGCGCTGCCCTTCTCAAGACTGCGCCGCCACAATCTTCCTGAATTACGGCCTTTCGTTTTCCGAGTCTCACCTTTTATCGTGGACGGTGCCGCCCTAGATAAAGGGCGTTAACCCACATTCAATTCGTTCCACATCAACGGTGCGTCGAGCAAAGGCTGATCCTGAATGCCAAACCGCAGCCGCTATTATAATGGCCCGGTGACGGACCATTTCGATGGCACGCGCTTCCTTAACCCTCACGGCGAGCCTGAGACGGATCGATCGCTAGGCCAAGTCCTTCGCTGGAAGCGCGCTGCGCCGAAGACACCATGGCCCAGGACCATCACCGTGACGCCCATTGTTCCCGAAGCGCGAGTGCCGGGATTGCGCGTTACCATGGTCGGCCATGCCACGCTGCTCATCCAGATCGGCGGCCTTAACATTCTTACCGATCCCGTCTGGTCCGACCGGGCAAGTCCATTCACTTTCGCAGGGCCAAAGCGGGCCACCATGCCGGGCATCGCGTTTGACGACCTTCCTCCCGTCGATGCGATCCTGCTGTCGCACAATCATTACGACCATCTGGATGTCGCGACGCTGAAGGCGCTGCACGCCCGGCATGCTCCCCTGATCGTCACGCCGCTCGGCAACGACGCCATTGTCCGCCGCCATATTCCTGATGCCAGAATCCGGGTGGGCGACTGGGGAGACCGCATCGGGATCGCGCTTGAAGCACAGGTCGATATCGTGCCCGCCCTGCACTGGTCCTCTCGCCGCCTGGGTGATCGCCGCATGGCATTATGGGGTGGGTTCATGCTTCGGTCTGGAGGCAGAACCGTCTATTTCGCTGGCGATTCCGGATATGGCACGGGCGCGATTTTCCGCGCCTTGCGGGAGACGTTCGGATCTGTCGACCTCGCCCTTCTGCCGATCGGTGCCTATGATCCCCGCTGGTTCATGGCGGCGCAGCACACCGATCCGGAGGAAGCGATCCAGATCATGCTCGATCTTGATGCTCGGGCGGCTTTGGGCATCCATTGGGGCACATTCAAATTGACGGATGAGCCATGGGAGGATCCAGCCCTTCGTCTCAAAGCGGGTCTGCAGGCGCGCAACATTGATCCCGATCGCTTCAAGGCGCTGCGGCCCGCAGAGTTTGCCGACTATCGTTAAGTGATATTGGCGAGCTTCAGGGGATCAACTTGTCTGCACGCAGACGCTCGAACAAACTGAAAAAGGCGTCGTCGGTCGGCTGGTAGCTGGTGAAACCCAGTCGCCGGCTCTTGGACATGTCAGTCACCACTTCGATCGGGCGCCCCAAGTCCGCATCGGTATGCCATGGCGATGCAAGGCGGCTAAGGTCGGGTTCGGCCAGTCCCTCGCGCGCGGCAATGCGGCTCCATACGTCCGCGTCATCCGCCATCTGCTGCTCCAGCGGACGCACGTCGCCATCGAAGGGCGCTGCTTCCAGCCCGAACCACTCGGCGATCCGGCTCCACATCCATTGCCAGCGGAATACGTCGCCATTGACCACATTGAAGGCCTGATCATGCGCGCCCTCCGTTTCCGCGGACCACAGTAGATGACGGGCAAGCTGTCCCGCGTCGGTCATATCGGTCAGTCCCGACCATTGGGCTGCTGACCCGGGGAAATAGAACGGCCGCCCCGTCTCACGGCACAAAGTGGCATAGACCGCCAGCGTCGTCCCCATGTTCATGGCATTGCCCACAGCCTTGCCGATCACCGTATGCGGGCGATGGACGCTCCACGTAAAGCCATCGCGCTTGGCTGCGGCGAACAGCTCATCCTCTTGCGCATAATAGAAATTCTCGATCGGCAGCCGTCCCTGCTCCTCACGAAAGGGCGTCTGCGGCAGCGTCCCTTTGCCATAAGCCTCGAACGGTCCGAGATAATGTTTCAGCCCGGTAACGAGCGCGACATGACGTGGTCCGGTTGCCTTTGGTAATCCGTCCAGCAGATTGCGGACCATGGCGGAGTTAACCCGGATGTTCTCCGCCTCGCTGTCCTGACGCAGCCAGGTGGTGATGAACACGGCGTCGGGGCTGATGCCGTTCAACGCAGCGGCGGTTGCCCCTGCATCCTGAAGATCTGCCGCAATGGGCGAGACGCCATCCTGCACCACGGAGCGGCGGGCGAGGCCATGAACCG
>JBPPMC010000312.1:0-4210 GCA_051305835.1 Sphingobium sp. | reverse complement strand
AGCTGTGTCAGACCCCGCCAATCGGGGCCTTCCGACAGGCGACCGGACCGCCGGGGCAGAGCGCGCCCGTGCACCCGACAGGGTCGCAACGGATGTGGAGAAGCCCGGCACCGGGCTTGCGCTGGCAAGTGCCGCGGCGAGGACGCCAAGCCAGGAAGGGACCGTCGGTGCGGCGGTCAGAGGGAATAAGGAACGGCATGGCCGACTTTTCAGATGTGCTGCTGGACGCGCGAGCGAGGGCTTCGCTATCATTCCGATCATGACAGACACCGCCCGGATCATTGCCCTTTGGCGAAACTGGACATCGAGCGTCGGCGCGATGCAGCGGCTCCAAATCCAGGTTCGTACCCAGTGCCGTCGCTGCGGTGCCCTGATGCGCGCCGATCTGGACGAGCTGGTCGCCCGCTATGGCGGGAGTGCGTCGTTAGTCGGTCGCCAGGAGAGATGCCGGATGGTCGCTTGCGATGGCGCGGCCTTTTACCTCGCTGCCCGCCACTATGGAGGATCATGGCACATCCTCCTTTCCGACCCCGAGCTGCTCGCCGGGCTGGAGGATGGACCGGAACCGCTGATCGCCAACGGCCGCCCACTTCCGACAAGCAGGTCCGCCGGTCAGATTGACCCCGTCGTGTCGCAAGGTGCCATGATCAGACCGGCCTAGTCGATTAACCCGGGCGGCCAAGCGTTCGGACGCGCCCAAGTCCGCGCATCATCGCCATGGCCAGGACCACGAGAAGCGATGCCATGGCAAAAGTCATCCGCAAGCCGACTCCGATCGCGACAGGGGACGCGGTGACCACATCAGCCGCCACACCATAGGCGAAGACAGCGCCCATTACCGACGTGCCGGTTATAAGCCCAAGGTTGCGTGCGAGATTGAGCAGGCCCGAGTTGACCCCCCGCTGATCGGGTGACGCTTGCGCCATGATCATACTATTATTGGCCGCCTGGAATAGCGCATAGCCTGCGGTGATGATGACGATCGGCAGGACATAGCTGGCGAGGCCGCCCTGGGGCAGGACCGCCAGCGCGAGCGTGCCGACCAGCATTGCAGCCAATCCGCCGATGATCATCGGGACGATGCCATGGCGGTCGACCAGGCGCCCGGCAGGCATCCCCGAAAGCGCCGCGACAAAGGGGCCTGCGGAAAGCACGATCCCAAGCATCGTCCCGTTCAGCAGCAGGGCACGCGACAGATAAAATGGCCCCACGACCAGCGTCGCCATCATGATGGCCGAGACGAGGACGCTGGCCGCCAGGCCGGTGCGCAACGCGGCGTTGCGGAACATCGCCAGGCGGATCAGGGGCGACCGGACGCGCATTTGCGCCAGCACGAATACGCCCGCTGCGAGTAAGGCCAGCAATAGCAGCGCGACATTGGCAAGGCCGAAACGCCCGCGGCCGATGGTCATCGCCAGCGCATAGGCACCCAGTGTGAGAATGAGCAGAACGATGCCCAGAGTATCGATAGCGGCACGATCCCGCGCGGGTGCAACGCGATCGGATGGCAATGTCCGCCACAGAATGAGAAACGTCACCACGCCGAGCGGGCCGTTGACCAGGAAGATGGCGGGCCACCCGGCCATGGTTGTGAGCATTCCACCGAGGGGTGGCCCAAGCGTCGTGCCGATCGCGGACATGGTGCCCATCAGGCCCATCGCGCGGCCCAGGCGGCCTTTGGGAACGATATCGGCGACAAAGGCGGTGGCCAGTGCCATCATGATCGCTGCGCCCAGGCCTTGGCCGACGCGCGCCGCGATGAGCCAACCGAGCGTGGGCGCGGCACCGCACAGGAGCGACGCGCCTGAGAATAGCCCGACGCCGGCCAGCAGCAGTCGCCGGCGGCCGAGCCGGTCACCGAGCGTTCCGGCCACGACGATCATGGCGGTGATGGCCAGAAGATAGGCGAGGAGAATCCACTGCGCGGCCTGGAACGATGCCGTGAAACTTTGAGCAAGCACCGGCAGCGCTGCGTTGGCAATGCTGGTCGCCAGCGATGGCAAGAGCATTGCCAGCGACAGACCCACAAGCGGCGCCATCGTCGAACGAGACGGGCAGACGCAGCTCTCTTCCATGCTGGCGGCGTGTGTCGCCAGCAGCCCTTGCGGTTTCGAATTCATCGCGATTCTCCTTGTCCCGATCGACACTGCGGAGCACGATGCCACTTCAAGTCAACTTGAGGTCAAGCATGAAACTCATGGACATTGCCGAGGTCGCCAAGCGATCGGGCCTGCCTGCGGCAACGCTGCGCTATTATGAGGAGAAGGGTCTGATCGAATCGCTGGGCCGACGCGGATTGCGGCGCACTTTCGACCATGATGTGCTCGAGCGCCTGTCGCTTGTCGCACTCGGACAAATGGCCGGGTTTTTCGCTCGATGAGATAGGGATGATGTTCGGCAGCGGGCAACGTCCGCATGTCGACAAGGCCCTGCTTGCGGCGAAGGCGGAGGAACTGACCCGCACGATCCGGCAATTGGGTGCCCTGAAAAATGGCCTGGACCATGCCGCGTCCTGCCCGGCCCCCAACCATATGGATTGCCCATCCTTCCAGCGGCTCATGAAGATCGCGGCGACACGAATCGGCCGTTCGCGCAGCCGCCTAGTACGCACGCGCGGGCTGATTACATCCGCATAGGGATATTTTGAGGTGAGCGATGGATCGGTATGCCGCTCACGGCAGGGATCGTGACCCGCATGGGCCGAGACCCGGCACGGGGCTTGGGGCGCAAGCCTAGAGCCCGGTCCGGTGCAACCGGAGCCGCCAATGTCCTCGCTACATTTCTATTATGCGATGCGTGCTGCGTCTATTTCACCAACTGGTGGCGCAGGTTTCCCAGAATTGAGCAGAGCTGTTGGCTTTTCCGCCGTATATCAGTGAGCATCTCGAGGCCTTCCGCTTCCTCGACCAGAAGCATGGTGCGTTCGGCCTGCCGCGCACGGATAGAGACCTGACGGTAAACCACGATCCACTTGTCTGTCCGCTCAACCGCAATCTTTGCTACCCCATGCGCCAGAAATGTTCGAAGGCGCTCATGGACACGAAAAGCATCAATCGCTTTGAACGCCGCTTTCCCCTCAGCGGCAAAGGCCCCTTCCGTACCAAGGACCGCCGCGATATCGTCGAACCGCTGCCCGGTCAGATGGCGCAGACGGACCGTCGCGCCTTTCTCCGGCACCGTACTCAAGGATAGCAAGGTTTCGGTCACGCCAGCCTCGGCCGCCGAGAAACACTGCAGACACGCCCCGCGCCATGCGTTCACATCATGGACCACCCGGCTCCACAATGCGTCATCACTTTGAGATGGAATCCTTGTTTCGGCATTCATCCCGACTTTTTATCGCGCGCATATTGATAATCGGTTGCTCGACAGAGCAAGGCGCGCTGATGACGGTCGATGGTTGGCAGAGCCGGGAGCCCTGGGGCTCCCGGCAAGTGTCACGCGAACGGATCATATTCGTTGATGACGACCACGTCGCCGTCAAAGTCGTCGGCGGTGATGACGGCGAACTGGTTGCCGATACCGATGACCATCGTTGCGATCATCAGTGTCGTGGAGAGGCCGAGCGCGTGTCTGCGGGCGATCTTGATGTCGGTGAACATGTCGAGGCTCCTTGAAAGCCGGCGGGTTCATCCCCGCTCGACTGGCGCCCGAAGTGTTCGGTGGGTGGCCGCGATCACTTTTTGCCGCAGGCCAAAAGCCGTAGCGAAGCGACCGGACCCTTTACGGGTTGATGGCATTAGGCCGCCCGCCGGACCAAGGATTGCGCCTCAAAGAGCGGGGTGAAGCTGCCGGTGAGAAGAGGTCGTGGCCCCACCCGACGCATATCACGCGGCGCTTGTGCTTTCCTCATATGAGACATATATTCGTATCAGATGAGACGGGAGCAGCAGATGGCGAGCCAGCCCATGACGATCGAGACCTTGCTTGGGGTCGCGCCCCGGAAGGGCGACACGCGCCTGGGGCTGAGCTATTCGATTCTCGAAGGCCTGCCGGTCGGCGCGCTCGATCATCTCGCCGACACCGTCGCGCCCAATGACAGCCGCTTCAAGTTCCGGCTCATTTCCAAGGCGACGCTCGATCGCCGCAAGAAATCGGCGTCCAAGCGCCTGACAAGCGAGGAAGGCGACAAACTGGCGCGGATCGCCAAGGTGTTCAGCTTCGCGATCGATATCTACAAGGACCCCGCCATAGTCCGCGACTTTCTCGG
>JBPPMC010000218.1:0-13556 GCA_051305835.1 Sphingobium sp. | reverse complement strand
GGTCGCGTGGGGCATGAGCGGCTGGGACACGAAGATTCTCCGGAACTGCAAACAATAAGGGCCGCCCCTTAGGGACGGCCTGTAGAGCTACAGATGTAATCCAACTCGCGCGCAACGGCAAGGAAAAGCATTTATGCCGGTCTTTGGTCCTTCATGCTGCGTCCAGAAGGGCGTCGGGTTTTACCGGATGCAGCCCTGCGATGAATTGCTGCGCACTCGCTTCCCATGTGAAGCTGCGGCCATATGCGGCGCATGCTGCGCGGTCTCGCGTCAACGCCACGGCTATCGCTTCCTCAAGGGTTTCGGAAAGTCCCCCGGTTTCCGGCGTCACGATATCGACGGGACCGGTCACGGGATAAGCCGCAACAGGAGTGCCGCAGGCCAGCGCCTCGATCATCACTAGCCCGAACGTGTCGGTACGGCTGGGGAAGACGAATACATCGGCCCCTGCATAGGCTGCTGCCAGGGCGGTGCCTGATAAAGTGCCCAGAAAAATTGCATCCGGAAAGTCGCGTTCAAGAGCTGCCCGCGCCGGACCGTCGCCGACGATGACCTTGGTCCCCGGATGGCGGGTTTTTAGAAAGGCCTCGATATTTTTCTCCACCGCTACGCGACCAACATAGAGTTGGATCGGCTTCGGGAGGTGCGCAAAAGCGGGATGCGGCGGCACATACGGCCCGAACCCCGCCTGATCCACGCCTCTCCCCCATGGGCGCACGTGGGCAATGCCATGCGCGCGCAGTTGTTCGCGCACCGATCGGGTAGATACCAGGACCGCCTGCGCCGGACCATGAAACCAGCGAATATAACGCCAGAACCAGGCGGCAGGCAGGCCGGTGCGCTGCGCCACATAATCGGGAAAGTGCGTGTGATAGGCCGTCGTGAACGGCACTCTGTTGCGAAGGCACCAGCGGCGCGCGGCGAGGCACAGCGGCCCCTCGGTAGCCAGGTGGACGGCATCGGCGTGGAAGTCGGCAATTGCGCGTCCGATCGTGCGCCCCCGCGCCATTGCCAGCCGAATTTCGGGATAGGTAGGGCAGGGGATCGAGGTGAATTGATCCGGCGAGATCACTTGGACCTGATGCCCCATTCCGCGCAGTTCGAGGCTCATGGATTGCAGGGTTCGTACGACCCCGTTCACCTGCGGCATCCAGGCGTCGGTGACGATCACGATCCGCTGGGAGCCATCCGCTTTCATGCCGCCAGCAACTCTTTGGCGGAGACAGCGGCGAGAGCCTTGGCGGCGTCACGCGCGGCGATTTCATCGGCCCAGTGCAGCACTTCCATGCGACCATCCATATGCTCGACCAAGGCAGTGCAGCCTTCCACCCAATCACCGTCATTATAATAGGCGATGCCCGCGATTTCGCGGATTTCAGCGTTGTGGATGTGGCCGCAAACAACGCCATCTACACCGCGCGCTCCCGCTTCATGCGCCACGACTTCCTCGAATTTGGAGATAAACTCGACCGCGTTCTTGACTTTGTGCTTCGCCATTTTGGACAGCGACCAATAGGGCAGGTCGAACCATTTGCGCACTTTGTTGACCACGATGTTGAGGTGCATCAGCCCGTGGTAGGCGGCGTCGCCGACGAACGCCAACCAGCGGTGCGCCAGCATGATCGTGTCGAATTCGTCGCCATGCAGCACCAGCAGCTTGCGCCCGTCCGCCGTCTCATGGATCGCCTTGCGCCTGATTTCGACCCCGCCGAAGTTGAGGCCGGTGAATTGACGAAACATCTCGTCATGGTTGCCGGGGATATAGACGACACGCGTGCCGCGCTTCGCCCGCTTCATGATCCGCCAGACGATATCGTTATGCGTCGCAGGCCAATAGAATTTCTTCTTCAGCCGCCATCCGTCGATAATGTCGCCGACCAGATACATGGTGTCGCTGTCGACATGATCGAGGAAGTCGATGAGCATGCTGGCGTTACAGCCGCGCGTTCCGAGGTGGATGTCCGAAATCCAGATCGCCCGATATTTGCGGCGGTTTTCGACAGGGGGTTCCGGCACGTCGAGATCGACGGCGTGCGCGTCATCGACATCGACCAGAAATGGCAGGCGCGTGATCGTATCCATGCAAACTCCCAGGATAGATGTCCCTGGAGCAGAGCCAATAGCTTCAGTCTGTTACATTTTGAGGTGAAGTGTGACGGTGCGATGACATTCGGTCATTCGCCCGTCACCAGCACGATCTTTCCCACATGATCGCCAGCTTCCATCCGCGCGTGGGCGGCGGCGGCCTCTGTCAGCGGGAAGGTGTGGTCCATTGCCGGGCGCAGCTTTCCTTGCTCGACGAATGGCCATACGGTGCGGGAAAGTTCGTCGGCGACCAGTCCCTTGAACGCCACTGATCGCGCCCGCAACGTCGATCCGGTGAGCGTCAGGCGGTTCTGCATGATCTGCGGTATGAACACTTCCGCCTTCGCGCCGCCTAGCACGGCGATCGACACATGCCGCCCGTCCGGCGCGAGGCATGCGAGGTTGCGGGGCAGATAATCGCCGCCCACCATGTCCAGCACCGCCTGTACGCCCGCGCCGTCCGTGATGCGCTTCACTTCTGCTACGAAATCGGCGTCGCGATAGTTGATCGCGTGCGTGGCACCCCAGTCCAGCGCAGCCTTGCACTTGGCGTTCGAACCGCAGGTCACGATGATCTGAATGTCGAACAGGTTGCACAACCGGATCGCCATGGTCGCAATGCCGCTCGTCCCGCCGTGCACCAGCACGGTGTCACCCGCCACGACATAGGCGCGCTCGAACAAATTGGTCCACACGGTGAACAGTGTCTCGGGCAAGGCGGCGGCTTCGATCATGTCATAACCGTCCGGCACCGGCAGGCACTGGGGCGCTGGCGCTACGGCATATTCGGCATAACCGCCGCCAGCAATCAGCGCGCACACGGCCTGTCCCACCATCGCGGCATCAACGCCCGGTCCTATCGCAGCGACCGTGCCGGACACTTCCAGCCCCGGAATATCGGAAGCGCCCGGAGGCGGCGGATATTTCCCCATCCGTTGTAGCACGTCCGGGCGATTCACCCCCGCCGCCGCGACACGGATCAGCACTTCGGCCTCCCCCGGCATCGGCATGGGGCGACGTTCCGGCACCAGGGCTTCCGGGCCGCCAGGAACCGGTATCGCGATGGCGAGCATATCATAGGGGAGCGTAGGCGACTGGGCCGGTTCGGTTACCATATACTACTGTCCCTCAACCATTGCTGCGCCGCCGCGAAAAACGGGATGAGCAGTTTCCCGTCCTTATTGACAGAGTGTGTATTAGGGTCAACATTCCCTGCATGGACATGGAAGAATATCAGCCGCGCAAGGCCGATGACATTCTGACTGCCGTAACCCGGCAGGATCTCGACCCTTTTTCCGTTGCGGAACTGGACGCCCGGATCGAAACCCTGAAAGCGGAAATCCATCGAACGCAGCAGCGACGGGACTATGCCGTTAACCATAAGGCAAGTGCCGAGGCATTATTCAGGAAATGACGCCAAATCGGTCTGGTTGCCTCTTTCGGCATGCAAGCGAAGGAACGCAGTCAGACGGTGTGGGAAATGCTTTTGATATCGAGGCGCGGGCATCGGCAATTCGCTCCTCCCTTGATCGTCCCGCACATCATGCCGACATAGGGTCAGACACGCCCGTTCTTTGGGCACAGGAGTAACGTCACATGCCTTCCTTCGCCGCCGCGCTAGAAACCACGCTGCACAATGCGCTCACCCATGCGTCCGAACGTCGCCATGAATATGCGACGCTGGAGCATCTGCTGTTGGCGCTGATCGACGATGAACATGCTTCCAAGGTCATGCAGGCCTGTGGTGTGGACATTGGTGAGCTGGGTGATGCTGTAACCCAATATCTCGATACCGAACTCGACAGCCTGAAGGTGGAAGGCGCGACCGACCCGTCGCCTACCAGTGGCTTCCAGCGCGTGGTCCAGCGCGCGATCCTGCACGTGCAGTCTTCCGGCAAGGATGAAGTGACCGGCGCCAACGTGCTGGTCGCGCTCTTCTCGGAACGCGAAAGCTATGCCGTCTATTTCCTGCAGCAGCAGGACATGAGCCGCCTTGATGCGGTCAGTTTTCTCAGCCATGGGGTCGGCAAAGGCACCGCCGCGCCCGAACCACGAGAGGTCAAGGGCGCCGTGGAAGACGAAAAGAAATCGGACGGCAAGAACAAGAAAGAGAGTGCGCTTGACCAGTTCACTGTCAATCTCAATGAAAAGGCCCAGCGGGGCAAAGTCGATCCGCTGATCGGTCGTGGCCCGGAAGTGGATCGCACCATCCAGATCCTGTGCCGCCGTTCCAAGAACAATCCGCTCTATGTTGGTGATCCCGGCGTCGGCAAGACCGCGATTGCGGAGGGACTTGCCCGCAAGATCGTCGAGGGTGAAGTCCCCGAAGTGCTCAAGGAAGCCGTGATCTACTCGCTCGATATGGGCGCGTTGCTGGCTGGCACGCGCTATCGTGGCGACTTTGAGGAGCGCTTGAAGGCCGTTGTCAACGAGCTGGAAAAGATGCCCCATGCCGTGCTGTTCATTGATGAGATCCACACCGTCATCGGCGCGGGCGCAACCAGCGGCGGGGCGATGGATGCGTCGAACCTGCTGAAGCCTGCACTTTCCGGCGGCACGATCCGTTGCATCGGCTCGACCACGTACAAGGAGTTCCGCAACCACTTCGAAAAGGACCGCGCGTTGCTGCGCCGGTTCCAGAAGATCGACGTCAACGAGCCTACCATCGAGGATACGATCAAGATCCTTGCTGGTCTGCGCAGTGCGTTCGAGGATCATCACCACGTCAAATACACACCTGACGCGATCAAGGCGGCGGTGGAGCTTTCGGCGCGGTACATCAATGACCGCAAGCTGCCCGACAAGGCGATCGACGTGATCGACGAAGTGGGCGCGATGCAGATGCTGGTGATCCCGTCCAAGCGTAAGAAGACGATCACGCCCAAGGAGATCGAGCAGGTCATCGCAACGATGGCGCGCATCCCTCCCAAGACCGTGTCGTCCGACGACAAGAGCGTGCTGGAAACCCTGTCTACGGACCTCAAGCGGGTCGTCTTTGGGCAAGAAAAGGCTATCGAAGTGCTCTCCTCCGCGATCAAGCTCAGCCGTGCAGGCTTGCGCGATCCCGACAAGCCGATCGGCAACTATCTGTTCTCCGGCCCCACCGGCGTCGGCAAGACGGAAGTGGCGCGGCAGTTGGCGACATTGCTAGGCATTCCGCTCCAGCGGTTCGACATGTCCGAATATATGGAACGCCATTCGGTCAGTCGCCTGATCGGTGCACCTCCAGGCTATGTTGGCTATGATCAGGGCGGTCTTTTGACCGATGCGATCGATCAGAACCCGCATTGCGTGCTGCTGCTGGACGAGATTGAGAAGGCGCATCCCGACCTGTTCAACATATTGTTGCAGGTGATGGATAATGGCCGCCTGACCGATCACCACGGCAAGACAGTGGACTTCCGCAATGTCATCCTGATCATGACCACCAACGCCGGTGCGTCGGACATGGAGAAGGAAGGCATCGGCTTCGGCACCCTGACGCGCGAGGATGTCGGCGAGGAAGCGGTGAAGAGGCTGTTCACGCCGGAATTCCGCAACCGCCTGGATGCCATCGTGCCGTTCAGCTACCTGCCGACCGAAGTCGTCGCGCGCGTGGTGGACAAGTTCGTGCTGCAACTGGAGCTGCAACTGGCCGACCGCGAAGTCCATATCACGCTGGATGACGAGGCGAAGGCTTGGCTGACGACGCGCGGCTATGACAAGCTGTACGGCGCGCGCCCCATGGGTCGCTTGATGCAGGAGAAGATCAAACAGCCTCTCGCCGAGGAATTGCTCTTCGGAAAGCTGGTCCACGGCGGCGAAGTGCATGTCCGGTTGAAGGACGATGCGCTGGCCTTCGAGATCATCCCTGCCGCCCCGAAAAAGGGCAAGAAGGGTGGCAAGCCAGCCGCGACCGTCAAGGCGAAGTAAGCGGCATCAAGATTGAACGGAAAGAGCGGCCCGCGGGTCGCCCTTTTTGTTGGTGCTGCTGATCCAGAACGACCGTCATCCTGAACTTGTTTCAGGATCCATTTATACTCTTGGCGCAGTGCATAGGGCGCCATGGATCCTGAAACGAGTTCAGGATGACGAAGGGAAAGACCGTCACCTGTGATCCACAGCAGGCCGGCGCGACATAGCAGGCGCGGCGCGTATGGGGTGCTACCCGCTAGGCGGCGGCGCGCCTTAGCCGATCGTTGATCGCAGCGCCGATCCCCTCGTCCGGGATCGGCGCAATGGCGATGCGGCTCGCCGTACTGGCATCGGCAAGATGGAGCGCCGCGAACAGATTGGCGGCGGCTTCCCGCATGTCCGCTTCGGGGCTGATATTGTGGTGGCTGGCCATCAACCCGAAGCCGATCAAATATTCGTCGCGCTCCGCCTTCATCGCATTAAGGCGAAGTGGTTTGCTGGGCGCATAGTGACTTTCAAGTTGGCCGGGCGCTTCGATATCATCCACCGGAACATGATGCCCCGCCATGACGATCGGCACGCCCACAGTCCGCTTCAGCATCTCCGGTGTCACCGATCCGGGACGCAGGATACGGATGCAGCCCTCTTCCGCCGCGACGATGGTCGATTCCAGCCCCTCACTGGTCCGCCCTGCATCTAGGATCAGCCGCACGCGGCCCTCCAGGCTTGCCAGCACATGCTCTGCGCGAGTGGGGCTAATCCCGCCGCTGCGGTTGGCGGAAGGGGCGGCAAGCGGCTTGCCGCTCTCGCGGATCAGGCCCAGCATCGCGGGATGGGCAGGCATGCGCAGCGCGATTGTCGGCAACCCTGCCGTCACCCGCGGCGCGATGCCGCTATTCGCGCGCAGGGGCAGCACCAAAGTCAGCGGGCCGGGCCAGAATGCATCCGCTAATGTTCGCGCGCTATCTTCAAAGATCGCGATGGCGTCGGCCATGGCCCGATCGGCAACATGCACGATCAGCGGATTGAAGCCCGGACGCCCTTTAGCGGCATAGATTGCCGCGACAGCCAGATCGTCAGTAGCATCCGCAGCCAATCCATAGACAGTCTCGGTAGGCACGGCGACGGGTTCGCCCGCGCGGATCAGCGTCGCCGCTTCCCGCAGGGCGGCGGTGTCGTACTGACAGACGCGGGTCTGATAATGTAGCTGGGAAATGGTCACGGCTCCCGCGCTATAGCTCTGCTGATCCCCGCTTAGAAGCCAAAAGCGTCAGAACTGTTACGCTTGCTGCGCCGCCACGCCGCCGATAGAGCCGCTATCATGACCGATACCACACTCATCCGAATAGCCGACGCTCTCGAAGCACTGGTGCGTCACGTCGCTCCCGCGAATAACACGCCCGTCGATCTCACGTCCGCGCCAGCCTATCACTGGGAGGGTAAAGTCATCCGCCCGGTCGATGCGTTCGCGCCGGTTGATTATGCCCTGCTATCGGGGATCGACGCGCAGAAAGCGGCTTTGCTGGAGAATAGTCGGCGTCATGCCGCAGGTTTTCCCGCGCACGATGTGCTGCTGTGGGGCGCGCGCGGAACCGGTAAATCGGCGACTGTCGCGGCGTGCGTGGGCAAGTTGCAGGACGCAGGGGAGGATGTCGCGCTGCTGCAATGCTCGACCGATAGCCTGGCCAGCCTGCCGCAGTTGTTCACGCTGTTGCGGGACACGGACAGGCCGTTCATCCTGTTTCTCGACGATCTGGGTTTCGACGACGGCGGCGGCGACGCGCGCGCCTTGCGGTCGCTACTGGAAGGTGGCGCAGCGGCGCGGCCAGCCAATGTGCGTCTCTATGTGACGTCCAATCGTCGCCACATCGTGCCGCGCTACCTCGACGAGCAGGACGATCCCATCAATATGCGTGACGTAGTGGACGACAAGATGGCGCTGTCTGACCGCTTCGGCCTTAGCCTCGGCTTCCACAATCTCGATCAGGACGCCTATCTTGGCATCGTGTCGGGCTACGCTGCCCGCTTTGGACTGGACTTCACGCCCCTCGACGCCGTGCAATGGGCGACACAGCGCGGCAGCCGGTCGGGGCGGGTGGCGTGGCAATATGTTGTGGAACTGGCGGGACGTGCAGGCAAAGCGCTGCGCTGATCCCTACTTCGCTACGCGCCAGATGATGCCGCCCACATCGTCGGTCACCAACAATGCGCCCTTCGGGTCTGCGGTAACGTCGACAGGCCGTCCGCGAGCGTTGCCATCCTTGTCGAGGAAACCGGTCAATAGATCGACGGGCTTGCCGGTCGCCTGTCCGTCGCCCGTGAAAGGGACGAACACGACTTTGTAACCGGCTGCTGGCTTGCGGTTCCAGCTGCCGTGCAGCCCGACGAACGCGCCGCGCTCGAAAGGCGCGCCCAACGCTGCGCCATCGGCAAAGGTCAGGCCCAGCGGCGCGACATGGTTGCCAAGAGCGTAATCAGGACGATGCGTATATTCGCGTAATTCCGGCCGTTCTGGCTGGACCCGGCGATCTTCATAGCCGCCCCAATAGTTCCAGGGCCAACCATAGAAGCCACCAAATTCGACGCGCGTGAGATAATCGGGGACAAGATCGCTGCCCAGCATGTCACGCTCATTGACGACGGCCCACAATTCCTTGGTCGATGGCTCCCATGCCATGCCAATCGGATTGCGCAGTCCACTTGCGTAAATCCGGTAGCCGCCTTTTTTCAGGTTTACCTCAATGATGTTCGCGCGGTTCGCTTCATTATCGAGGCCGTTTTCGCCGATGTTGCTGTTCGATCCCACTGCCACGTACAGCAGCGATCCGTCCGGGCTGGCGAGCAAGTTCTTCGTCCAGTGGTAATTGGGGCCGCTGGCGGGTAAGTTCATCACCTTGCGACCCTTCGCGACGATCTTCGTTTCGCCGGGCTGATATGGGAAAGCCAGCAACGCGTCAGTGTTGGCGACGTACAGCGTGTTGCCGACCAGCGCCATGCCATAAGGCGAGTTCAAGCCGGTCAGGAACGCAGTCTTCACTTCCGCCTTGCCGTCACCATTGGCATCGCGCAGCAGCGTAATTCGATTTGCGGATGCGCCAGCAGCGCCTGCTTTGCTCAGAAAGAAGCCCATGATCCGGTCCTTGATGCCGGTGGCTTCGCGGGGTGGGCTGTTTGTTTCGGCCACCAATATGTCGCCATTGGGCAGCCGCAGCATTGAACGGGGATGGGAAAGCCCTTCGGCAAACCGCACGACCTTCAATCCCTTGGCCGCGGTTGGCGCTTCGTTCGCTTTCCATCCGACTACTTCAGCGATGTTGACCGTCGGGATCATCTCCCTGCGTGCAAGGGTGAAGACAGGATCACGCCCTACATCCTGACCCGCACTCAGTTGTGTCGTGTCGCCACGCGCCAGATACAGAAATCCACCCACCGCGACGGCGAGGATGACGAGCAGCAGCAGCCAGTATTTTTTCATGACGATGATCTAGGTCGATGATGCTCCGCCCGCAAGCGCCGACCGTATAAAGGCTGCGTTATCGCTTCCGCTCGCGCAACCAGAGCAATATGGCGATCAAGACGCCCAGACCAATGCCCGAGAGCAGGCCGATCGAGGGTTGGCCCAGCATGCCGCCGCCGATCACGCCCACAATGGCGAGCAAGGCGATCAGTGCGCCCGCACCGGTAGGGTTGTTTTTTGCAGGAGTCGTCATGTCGGCTCCTTGCCATGCTTCACTTCGGGATGCCAGCCGTGCCGGAACGATACATCTGTCCCGAAATGGCAATCACTTAATACGTCATTGACGATCCTGAACCGCCGAAAACCGCCACCGCGCCCTTCTGGCATGATTGGTGAAGATAGGCAGGAAATATCCGTCCGGGGTTCACTCGGCGATATCGGGGACCATAATGCAAATACCCTATCTGTCCGATCGCGCGAGTGTCGATGACGCCGCGGAATTGATGGCGCTGTATGGCGACGATGCGGCAATCGAGGCGGTCTCTCGCGCGCACCAAAGTCGGGACAAGGGCAACCATATCCACTTCTGCCGCTGGCGACAGATCGAGCGGCTCATTGTTCTGCTGTCCGTCGAACTGCCGCTGGGGACGCTTCACTGATTGCCTAGAGCTTGAGGCCCGCTGTTTCCGGAAGGCCAGCAAGGATATTGAGGTTCTGCACGGCTGCGCCGGCGGCGCCTTTGCCGAGGTTGTCCAGCGCGGCCACCATCCGTACTTGCGTGCCCTCTGCATTGGCGAATACGAACAGGTCCAGCCGGTCTGTGCCTGCGCACCGTTCGATGGTGAGCGTTGCGGCATCATGATCCTCGATCACGCGTACTATCGACGATCCGGCATAGGCTTCCCGCAACGCAGAACGCAGCGCGTCGGGCGAGGGCTTGCCGGGCATCGCGCCGATCGGCAGCGGTACGTCGACGATCATGCCGCGGTGAACAGGCACAACCGAAGGTGCAAAGATCGGTGCAATGGAAAGGCCGCAATGAGCCTGCATCTCTGGCACATGCTTGTGGGCGAGACCTAAGGCATAAGTTGAGTAGGCGGATGCGGCCGCCCCATTTTCATAGTCCGCGATCATCGACTTGCCGCCGCCGGAATAGCCCGATGCGGCATTGCAACTGATTGGCCAATCGGTAGGGATCAGACCCGCCCGGACTAACGGCGCGATCAACGCGATGAACCCGGTCGAATAGCATCCCGGATTGCTTACCCGCTTGGAAACTGCAACCACAGCATGCCCGGATATTTCGGGGAAACCATAGGCCCAGCCCGGCGCCACGCGGTGCGCGGTCGATGCGTCGATTACCTTGGTGCGGTCATTGTCGATGAGCGAGACAGCCTCGCGCGCTGCATCGTCGGGCAGGCACAATATCACCACATCGGCGTCGTTCAGAGCACGCCGACGCGCGGCAGCGTCTTTCCGCTCCGCATCCGAAAGTGCGATCAGCGATAGCTCGGGCCGAGCGGCAAGCCTTTCGCGGATTTCAAGCCCGGTCGTTCCTGCTGCACCATCGATAAATACATGCGTCATGCCGCAATCCTCCGTCGCGCCAGCACGGGCTGTTCATGATCCGGCGCCAGTCGTGCAATGACATCTGCCAGTGGTTCGATGACCGTCGCCATCCAATAGGCATTGGCGTGGAGCAACTGCGTTTCATCGATCATCATCCCGACATGGCCGGGAAAGAATATGAAGTCGCCCCGTTGTAGTTGCGCATCATCCGGCAAACGATTGCCAATGCCTTCTCTCTGCAAATCCGTATCACGTGGAGCCGACCGCCCGCACTGCGCGAGCACAGTCTGGACAAGCCCGGAGCAATCGACACCCTGATGACCGCGCCCGCCCCAGATATAAGGTTGCCCCAGATAACGCTCTGCCACTGATACCCAGTCGCTTTCGGTGCTACCGGCACTCGCTGCATGGCGCATATGAACGAAGCCTTCCGCGCAGGAGAGGAAAGCGCCATCGGCAACTGCGGGGAACAGGGATCCGCGTGGCCAGTAATCGACGATCCGCGACTTGATGTCAGGGTCGGCAAAAACCGGCGCCAAGGTCGCGGTCACACGGTGCGTAGCGATCTCCCGCACGTCCAGAGCCTCACGCTGAATATAGCCCACATAGCCGTCATGCCCGCAAAAACCCCATGCCCATTCAGCGGTGACATCAAGAACGTGGAAGATTTCGCCCCGCAACAACTGCGTGATGCTTTCGGATTTGAGCGACTTTGTTGCCTTGACTGCGGCACCGGGCCACACGCAACTCATCTCAACGGCACGCGAATAATGTGCAGAAAACAACACGCCCGAAAGCGAGATATCGGCAAGATCATTGCGCACGGCGTGAACACGTTTGTCTAAAACGGCGGACCGGCCCTGCAACCGAAACCTTATGCGGTCAGGCGCCGCGTTCTTCGCTCTTGTCTCGCTTACCTTCATCGCGGCTTGTCCCTGCGATGAACCCGTTGAATCCGTCAAGAAAATCTGCCCCTTTGGGTGTCCGTGCAACGAAAATATTCCGTCGATCAGTCACGTCGCGTTCGCGGCGCAGATAGCTTAGAGCAGACAGCTTGTTAAGAGCGCGTGTAATTACAGGCTTGGAGACGTTGAGGGCCTCGGCCAGTCCCCGGACAGTATGTGGGCCAGGCTCGACGTAAACCATCATCATCAAAGCCATTTGACGATTGGTCAGATCCGGTTCGCCTGAACGCACATAGTCGACCAGTGTGTGCATCCACTTGTCGAGCGGTGGCGAAGGACGGCGCTCTGCCTGATTGGTATCACTGGGATGAGCCTGAACATTCATACCGCCCTAACGCGCCACTTGAAGTCCGGTTGCGTAACGGCTTGGGCGTACCAGATATTTACGTTAATTTTGTGATCGATACTTTCGCTCCAGCATTGCGAAGGCTGCGCGCAGGCCCAGCGCCTCGCCGCCTTTGGGCCTGCCGGGCCTCGCCGCCGGTCGCCAGGCGAAGGTGTCGAAATGCGCCCAGGCTATCGTATCAGGCACGAACTTTTGCAGAAAAAGCGCCGCTGTTATCGAACCGGCAAAGCCGCCTTCACCGGCGTTGTTGATGTCGGCGATGTCGGACTTCAGCATGTCGGTGTAGGCGCTCCATAAAGGTAACCGCCAAAGGGGATCATCATTATCGCTCCCCGCATCCTCAAGATCATGCGCCAGTGCATCGTCATTCGCAAACAGCGCAGGGAGGTCCGGTCCCAGCGCAACCCGAGCGGCGCCGGTGAGCGTGGCGAAATCGAGCACGAGTTCGGGCGCTCCCTCGACCGCTTTGGTCAGCGCGTCGCCCAGAACCAGCCTGCCTTCTGCATCAGTATTGCCGATTTCCACCGTAAGACCCTGACGGGAAGCGAGAACGTCACCGGGACGAAAGGCATTGCCGCTGATTGCATTTTCTACGGCAGGCACCAACACATGAAGATGCACGGGCAGGTGGCTTGCCATGATCAGGCGGGCGAGCGCCAACACGTGCGCCGCGCCGCCCATATCCTTCTTCATCAGTCGCATGCCGGACGACGGCTTGATGTCCAGACCCCCGCTGTCGAAACAAACTCCCTTGCCCACTATTGCGATGCGCGGGTTCCGGGGATCGCCCCATGTCAGTTCGATGAGACGCGGCGCGAAGCTGCGATCCGCCGCCCGGCCGACAGCGTGGATCATCGGATACCCCGAAGCGAGCGCATCTCCCTGCGTGACTTCGAGCCGCGCGCCGAATGTGGAGGCAATGGCTCCCGCGGCAGCTTCCAAGTCAGGCGGTCCCATATCGGACGCGGGCGTGTTCACCATGTCGCGGACCAGTGCGGTCGACTGCGCGAGCAGGACCGTTGGCTCGATCCGTTTTACGTCCTCGGTCAGCAATATCCTGCCCCCGGCCGGCGCATCGTCCTTGCGGTAGCGATCGAAGCGATATTGTGCCGTGAGCCAGCCGAGCATGGCCGGTCCGGCACGCGTACCGCTCAGGCGATAGGTTCCGGCTGGCAATGTCTCGGCCAGCTTGGCAAGGCACCAGCTCGACAGTTCGCTGACGTTGGCAACCCCCGACACC
>JBPPMC010000242.1:0-2056 GCA_051305835.1 Sphingobium sp. | reverse complement strand
ACCGTTGCCAGAAGAACCGATCGATCTTGCCGGTAATACCGGCGCGGCCAAGCGAGTCCGAGGCCGGCGAGCCAATGTCGATCGCCACGCCCCGCGGTGTGACGGCCCGCGTCCACATCGCGAACAGCCGGTTTTGCCCGCGCTGCAATCCGCCCTGATACTCGCCGAAGACGCGCGTGCCCTTCTCGAGCAGCACGACCCGGCCGTTGTCCGAATAGATATCGCGGGGGATTACGCATGTCGTGTAGCCGGGGACGGTGCTGTCCATCGCGGTCTGGAGGGTGCAGGGAATGATCGCCCCGGCTGTGACGAGATAATTGCGATCACCGATCATCCGCGCCGTGGCGGTGCCGATGGCCGAGGTTTGCTTGAGGGTATCGAGAGCTGTCGCTTTGGGAGGAGCGTTCTCGCCATCGCCCTGCGAAGCACCGGCACCGCCACTGGCGCCTTGGACGCGCCCAATGCCCCCTTGATCGCCGTTGTAGGCGATGAGCGTCGATCGCCGCGCGTTGTCGCGCAAAGCTCGCGCGTCGCTCGCGCGACGCTGCGCTTCGGTCGCTTCCCGGGATTGCTGTTGCGGTGCCGTCGACGACCCGTAGGGCGTGATAGGCTGACCATCGGGGCCGATTGCCGGAACTTGCTCGCCGGCGAGCTGCACCGGCGCGTTGGGATCGCGCGGTGCCGCCGCCAATGTGGGGGCGATCACTGTATTGGGATCGTAAGGCGCTTCGACCGCAGCAGGCGCTTTCTTCGGTTGGATCGCTTGTTGATTGCCCGAGCCCGTGATGAGCGTCAGCACCGTGAAGATGCCGGCAGCGCCGAGCGCCGCGCCGACAATCACCTTCTTGTTATCCCATTGCGAGGCATTGAGGGACGGGATGCGGCTTGGCCGATCGGCCGCGGGCGTGCGATCGATTTCACCCATATCGGGCGTCGCATCGACGTCGAATCTCTTGTCGGACACGTCAGTTCTCCGTCGTGCGTTCAACGACTTCCGAAGCCGTGTCCGTCTTGGGATCGCGGCCGTAGAAGTTCGGGCTTTCGTTGTAGATGCACAGCACCACCTTGCCCCGGCGAAGCCGCATCTCTTTGTAGACGCCGTGGACGACTACGAACTCGTCCCGCACATCGAACGAAGCTGTCGCCTCGCTACCGTCGGGATTGACGGTGAAGATGGCGGGGATCTCGCGTTGGTTCGGGAAGCGGAGGACCGTAAATTGTCCATTGTCGCTGACTTCGGAGGGTTGCAGCGCCGTCGCGCCCTGAACCTTGTAGTTCAGGTTCCGCTTGCCTTCGAGAACGCCGATATCGAGCGCCGCCTTGATCGCGCCGTTCTGCGCGGCGAGGGCGGCTGTGAGCTGTGCGCGCTGCTGCGCCAGACGCGCTTGCAGTGCCTCATACTCCGGGTAGCGAAGCCGGACCTTGAAGAACGTCCCAGGGGAGCGCGCGCCGGCAACGGCCGAAAGCTCGAAGGTGTAGTTACGTTTCGTGCCTTGGAAATCCGTCACCACGATCAGGTTCGTCGCCCCGGCACGCTCGCGCGGCTTCACGAACAGCGAATTGTCAGCGGGCGCGACCTCCCACGACACGGTATCGCCCATCGCGACGAACTTGATGACCTCGCCGGGAGCGAACTCGATTTGTGTCGCTGTCCGGAAGGCGCTGCGGATTTGGATCACGTTGCCGTCGGTATAATTGACTTCGCGAATGCGGTTATCAGCGCCGCGCTGGATCGGGGTCTGAGCCAGCGCTGGCGCTGCCGACAACGCGCCGATCGCCGCGGCCAGTAGCAAGATGGATTTCATCGGGTCGGAACCTCCGCATCAGCTCGGTAGGATTTCACCTGAAAACCGAGCGGGTTTGCATACCGGCCGGACTCCGTTTCCGGCTTCGACAGCACATCGAACGTGATGGTCGCGATGGCAGGCGTCTCGATCACCTGCTGGTCGCGCTGCAAACGCTTGACGAAGCGCACCTGGGCGACGTTGGGCGAGATGAAGGCGACGGAGCGGATTGCCACGAAAACCGCGTCGCTGGCGGTGAGCTGGTTTTGCGG
>JBPPMC010000157.1:0-18956 GCA_051305835.1 Sphingobium sp. | reverse complement strand
ATGGGCATGCAGCCACTTATTGCAGCGATCCGCACCTGATCTCGAGCCACGCCTTTAGCAAAAATCGTGCGCAGCCTGCCATCGCACTAAAATCTGACACCTCCGCCTTGCCGCGTTTTTACACAGCCTCGACCACCAGCCGACATGCGCGCCACATCTCGTAAGACAGCCGCCCCATCATCTTCTCGGGCGTGTCGTACAGCCCCATCTCTTCACCCAGATATTCGGTATAGAGACCCCAGCCTTCGACGAATGCGGTGAAGCCCGCCGCGTTCTGACGGAACGGCGGAAGGTCCAGTTCCTGCTGTAAAGCGATCTGGTTATGATGCCCCGGCACTGCTTCATGCGCCGTCAGCGCAGGCAACTCCCACAGGGGCCGCTGATCCAGCTTGGACGTGTTGACATAGTAATTGCCCGCGATGCCGCTCTGCGGAGAACCCGGCGCATAATAGGCGGTGGTCGTCGTCTCAGCCGTCTCGGCCGGAATGGCCCGCACACCATAGGGCAAGCGCGGTAGCCTGCCGAAGTAACGCGGCATCAACCCGTCGATGATTTTCGCCTGCCAGGCTGCCGCGTTCAGCAACTCCTGCGGCGTTCTGGCGTAGTATCTGGGGTCGGCGCGCAGCCTGGCGATGAAGGAGGCCCGGTCCGGAAACCGTGCTGCCTTTGCCGTTTCGTCCATTCGCGCGCTGATGCGTGCAACTTCCTTCAGGCCGATGGCATGGATCTGAGCGGGCGTAAGGTCGGTGGTCGTATGCGCGTTCACGCGAGTCGCGTACCATGCAGCGCCACCCGGCAGCGCCGAGGCGCCATCGGTCTTCCGGCACTTGGGCAGATAGTCTGTGAAGAAATATGCCCTGAACTTCTCATATTCCGGGGCCAAATTCTGCTGAATGACGGTGACGGCGCGCGCCTGCATCGTCACCCATTCCGCTGCGCTGAGGTCACGGGGCCGTGCGCGACGAAAGGGTTCATAGAAGCGCGTACCCTGCGGCTTCCCGGCAACTGCGCCACTGATCGTCTTTTCAAAACCGCCAAGCACCGAACAGGGCTGAACATAGCCTTCGCTCACCGCACGCCTCGTAATGGCCAAGGCTTCGGCATTATATTTCGGAAACTGCGCGAGGCGGGTCAGATAGCTCTCATAATCCGCCTTCGTGGCGAAGGGCAGATTGTCGGCCAGACCGGCAAAAATTTGATGCCAGCCATAATAGGTCGTGAAGAGCATCGTCCGCGCCCCATGGCGGTTTTCTTCGATATCGTCGGCCAGCATGAATGCCAGAACGCCCTTGTCCGCTTGCTCGTGCGGCGTCAACTGCGCGTCCGGTATGGCTGTTAGCCTTTGAAGAAAGCCAGATTCGGTGGCGGCATCGCGATCTCGCACGGCCAGGCTGATGTTTGGCACCTGCGCATCGAAATCGCGAACACCCAGGGCCGTTGCCTCAAACGGATGCACTGAAAGCCACCAGCGCCAGTGATCGACGATGACACGGCGCAACGCCCCCGATGACTGTCTACTCGAGCGTGTGTTCCGCCTTGCGCTGCTGCCGTCATTGGCAAGGCAGCCGCCATGCAAACAAGAAGCCCAATCGGCAAAATCCGCATCAATCAACTCCATCTGTCTGCAATCATGGTCTTATTGGAGGCAAGACTTAGAGGCAGCAACAACAGCATAGACACAGTGCGACGGAACATATAAAGAACAGAAAAGGAGAGATTGCACCATTTTGGCGTTAGTTACGTGGAGGGCATGCTGCCATAGTTATCAATTCGGCGCATTTGCAGCACAACCTGTAGAGCCTATCCGAAATGGATCAAGGCGCGGCAGACGCCTGGTAGCGTTTCTTGCTTTCCTGTGAGAATCAGCCGTTCGGGGGAAATAGATTGATACAACAGATACCTGCCTTGGCTGGGAAATTCCCGTCAGTATCCCATGCCAAGATGGCTGGCGAACCCGCTGGACAGTTTGCGCCGCTATGGATGCAAGACCGGCGCTTGTCGCTTCTTTCAATTTGTGCGGTGAGCACACCGGACTTTGTCTCTGTCGATCAAGTACGCTTTCTCGGTAAGGTGTCGCCTGCAGATGCCCCGGAGAGATTGTGGCAAACTGCACATGTCGATGTGGTCGTGCTGAACGGCATCGCCCATGCACCCAATCTTGATGCCATTATTGTTTCGCTTCAATCCTTGTGCCGGGACGATGGCACGATACTGATACTTGCAACTACACTCGGCACGCTCGATGTGGATTTTGCGGCTTTGGCGCGGTTCGAGGAAGCGGGAAGTCCGGCACAGTGGCTCTGTGATCCGGAGCCATCCGACTGGGAAGCTGCGCTCGACGGAATTATAAGACAAAGAACTTCCGGCTGCACCCTGCAGGACAGTGGCGGGGAGAGTGCGCGCGCACAACTCCAGCACTTAAGCGAAGAGGTGGATCGCCTGTCGCGCACGCTCAAGACCCTGCGGTTCCCTAAGGGGAAGGCAGAGGGGGGCGCCGAGCGATATGATAACATCACAGAGGAAGCGACAGAATACGCGCAGTTCAACGATGAGGAGCCACTGACCGCCCAAAAACTGCGGACTTTGCTGCGGGCGCGGCGGCAGCGCGATAAGTTTTTTGGCGAGGATCTGTTCGCCGACCCCGCTTGGGACATGATACTCGACTTGATGGCCGCCCGGTTGGCCGGAGAGCGTGTCTCCGTATCCAGCTTGTGCATAGCGGCCGCAGTGCCGCCCACCACGGCCTTGCGCTGGATCCGGCACCTCACTCAACTTGGCTTGTTCGAACGACAGCCGGATACGCAGGACGGAAGGCGGGTATTCATTGCGCTTTCGGACAAAGCCGCTGCTGCTGTCCATCGCTGGTATGCCTGGAGCCTTCAGCCCAGGCTGGATGGCTACGACTGAAGAGTTGCACATCCCGTATAATCACGCTTGACCGCAGGAGCGATGGCTTTAGATAGGCGGCACCCCTGAGGGCGATTAGCTCAGTTGGTAGAGCGTCTCGTTTACACCGAGAATGTCGGCGGTTCGAGCCCGTCATCGCCCACCACTCTCTTTTATCGTGTAAACGGGATGTGTCCACGCGGTCTGAACGTTCGGCGGCAGCGGCTGTCAGCGTAGCATAAAGATTCTGCCCGCCCTCGCAAACTTAGCGTTTGCGCGGCAAGGATGGGCCGATCCACGATAAATCACGCCTCGGTTAGCGCCTCCATCACTGCGTCGAGATCACCCTTTACGACGATGTAGTTTCCCTTCTCG
Source organism: Sphingobium sp. (assembly GCA_051305835.1). Taxonomy (GTDB): domain Bacteria; phylum Pseudomonadota; class Alphaproteobacteria; order Sphingomonadales; family Sphingomonadaceae; genus Sphingobium. The sequence goes on along the minus strand of JBPPMC010000157.1, from coordinate 15,695 downwards.
AAATTTACCGCGCTGGCATGATTGCCGCCTCTATATCGCCGGACGAAGCTGACGCGATCCGCATTGATGACGACCAGATCGCCATCGGGGGTTTCGAATTTGACGTAGCCGTTCATGAAAACTTACGCCTGAGAGCGGGACGAGACAGGGGCAGCGCCCTTGTTCGCTTTGTGCTTCGCCAGAAGTCGATCCAACTCCGCGATACGGATGCGCTGTGGCGTGTCTTTGGCAAGCCCTTTCAGTCTACACTCCGCCCAAAGGCTCCGGCGTTCCGACTCCAGTGCTTTCAGATATAAATCAGCCATGCGTCCTCCAGATTCAGATAGATGTTCAGTATAAATACGCTGCCTTAGCAGATTGCCCGCTGCTGTGGGACCACCTCAACGCGCGTCGGACGACCTCAAGCGCCAAAGGCGGCGATATGATGGAGGACGATGCCCGACGTGGTTGCCACATTGAGCGAGTCGAACCCGGCGCTCATCGCAATCTGTATGCTATGCGCGCGTTGGAGATAGTCGGCTGGCAGGCCCGGCCCTTCTGCGCCCAGCAGGACTGCGGTTCGCGATTTGGGACGCCAGTCTGGCAGCAGGCTCTTGCCCGCGGGGCTGAGCGCAACCAGGTTCAACGCGTGACGTTCGAGAATATCTACCAGATCTTCTTGCCGCGCAATTTGCGCGTAGGGCACGAGCAGCGTTGCGCCCACGGATACCCGTATGGCCTTTCGGTAGAGCGGATCACAGCAATCGGCATCGAGCAGCACGGCATTCACCCCGAACGCTGCCGCATTGCGGAAGATCCCGCCCATATTGTCATGGTTGGCAATGGCGGAGAGGACGAGGACAGTTGCGCGTTCTCCCTGCGCCGCGAGCAAGTCGTGCGCCGTCCGCGCGTCAGTCCGGCGGCCTATCGCCAGGATGCCCCGATGCAATGCAAAGCCCGCTATTGCGTCGATCACCTCCTGCGCCGCCACATAGACAGGCACATCGTCAGGCAGGCGAGACATAACGGGTGCAAGCGCAGCAACCCGCTTGCTCGCGATCAGCAGCGAAATGGGGTGATGAAGGTCGCTGTCGATCAGCTTCTCGACGACGACCTTGCCCTCAGCCACGAAGAGGCGCTCACGACCGACCAAGTCCCGCTCCCGTATATCGCGATAGACTTCGATGCGAGGATCGTCGATGTCGTCGATCTCGATGAGGTCAGGCACGGCCTGGCTGTTCTCCCACTCCGGTACGCGGACCGGCTTTGGTCTCGTCCATCGTTACGCAGGCGCCCAGTGGATATCCACGGGCAGCTCCGTGCCAGCTAAAGCCAATCCGATGGGGTAGGGCGAAGCGCGTCCCTGCTTGATGGCGGTTTCGATTACCGTGCGCTTTTCCTTGCCCGTCACGGCGATCACCAGAGCGCGCGCTGTGGTGATCGCAGCGAGACTGAGCGTGACGCGTGGCACCGGTGCATCGAGAGGCATAGGATCGGGCATAATGCCCAATGCACGCCGCTCTTTTGGACCACTTATTGCTTCATCGAAATCGGGGCCAGGAAAGATCGAGGCCGTGTGTCCGTCACTTCCCACGCCCAGAAGACATAGATCAAGCGGCCAGTGCAGATCTTGCATCAGCGCATCGGCAGAACGTCCAGCCGCCTTATAGTCCGCAAGTGCATTCGGGACGATCGGCATGACGCGGGCGCCCTTGGGCAAAAAGAATTTGGCGAGCGTCGTCACATTGCTGAGCGGGTCGCCAAGCGGCACGATGCGTTCGTCCCCGGGGATGATCGTCACGCGCTTCCAGTCCAGTTTCGCGGCTGAAAGCCTCTCGTAAATCGGGATCGGTGTCTTCCCGCCAGCGAGTGCGATTACCGCGGCACCGCGCGCCTCGATCGCACTTTCGATGATGAAGCCGATATCGCCCGCGACCGCCGCCGCCATCTCGGCCACATCCTCATATTCCCACCACTCGATTTCGTCGCTCACATGGTCCGCCTTGAATAATAGTGATTAAAGCTGGTGTGCTGGCATCTATCTCCGTTCACACCATATGGTCTTAAGGGTTCTTTGGAATATTAGTCGATGCGGGCCAACTTTGCAGCCATGTTGATGGCGGCCCGCGCTGCTGTGTCGCTCACCCCGCGCGCCATATCCTCCCAGGTTTCGGCCGAACGCTCATGCATGGCCTTGCGATTGGGGAGAGGCGTCTTGGCTGCAGCGTCGCGCTGAGCTTGAGCGTTAGCGAGGTAGGTTTCTATTAGAGACATCGAAGCCCCTTACAGCCTGTCTGGTTGAAGAGCCAGCTTCGCGCTTCGACAAGTTTGAACCTTGCGGCCGCATTCGGGGACAGTTCCGCCGCGCCCTCTTCCCTCATTGTTCGCGTTCCGCGAAAATGCGCGCGACCTCCGCCATATAGTCCGAGTCCCAGTTGCACAATGGCACGAGCGCTTCGGCCGCCCCAAGCGGCCTCCAAAATGCCGCCGCCTGCACCTCGTTTGGCGCCAAACGCACTCGGCTCACTGATAATGCAGCGTCTTCTCGAACCCCTCGTTCGCTTTGGTCATCTTTGCTACTTTCCTGAGTTGACCGCGAACATGTCGCTCGAACCGCACATCGTCGTAAACGCCCGTCGCCGGATATTCCTCCTGGCTAATCAGGCTTTTGACGCGCTGGGCGAATATAGCTTGCTCGTTGGTGCAGTCAGGCACCTGAAGGGCACAGCATACCCACTCCTCGGCGGCGGCTTTGTCATATTCATCCCGCGCCTCATAACCGCGCCTGTCCGCCGCCGCCTGATCCAGCTTCGATATGTCGAGACGGCGCGCCAGCCACTTCCGGACCAATGCCCCATCCCACGGTTTTGACGGATTGCTCATCATTTGCTCCAAACCCAGCTATCCATTACCCCATGAGGCGGCGGTACAACAGAGCGATCCGGGGATGCCTGCGCCCTTGCCATGTTGGACCGGATAGCCGCCGACACAGATCGGCAGATGGACGCTATGTTCCGGCAAACATGAAGGCTCGAAACGGCTGTGGCCACCGGCATACAACTTGCGAATGTAGGGAGCCTTGGGCCGTGTGAGTGGTTTCAGCGTCTACAACAAAGAAGCTGGAGAGTGGCGAATGCGAATTCTCAAGGACAATGGACTGACGATCGTCCTGCTGCTGCTGTTCGCAGGCAGCATCGTCGGCCAGTGGATCGCCGGATGGCATGTCGCGGTCGAGGATGCGCTTCGGCATCACCAGACGCCGATGGCGCTGTCGGCCTATACCGCCAGCCCTGAATTCCTCTCTAGTGTGTTCGAGAACTGGGAGAGCGAGTTTCTCCAGATGGCCGCCTATGTGCTGCTCACAGCGTTCCTGGTCCAGCGCGGCTCCTCTGAATCGAAGGATCCGGACGGGCCACCACGTGACGGGGATCTCGCAACACAAGCCCGCAAGCCCGGCGCCCCGGGGATCCTGCGCCAGGGGCCGCTGGCGAGGGCGCTTTACGCGCAGTCGCTGGGCATTGCCCTGGCGGTTCTGTTCATACTGTCGTTCGTCATGCACTGGACCCAGAGCGCCAAGGCAGCTGCGCAAGAAGCCATCGAACACGGGGAAGCGGCGCCGACGATGCTCGCCTATCTCGGCGATCCGCAGCTCTGGTTCGAATCTTTCCAGAATTGGCAAAGCGAATTTCTGTCGACGGCGGTGCTGGTCGTACTTTCAATCTATCTGCGACAGCGTGAATCGCCGGAATCCAAGCCGGTCGCCGCGCCGCACAGCCAGACAGGGCAGTAGCACAGTGCCTAGCGCCAGCTCAGGCTGTCAGTTGCCCGCCACGACCTGGCCGTGTCGATCGATTTGCTCTGCGCGAGACTGCCTGGCAGGCTCCCGCTCAATCCTCATTGCATCACAGGTGCGCCAGAACGTCTTTAAACGCGGATCCGCTAGCGGGGCCTTGTTGCACCATGAAAGCATTTCGCGTTGAATGGGCTGTTACATCAGGAGCGGTAGAAGTGCTGCAGTATATAACCTAATTGGTTATCATGCTCGAATTTTTCAGCGCGACCAGCGTGCCCAGATCGCCGTAGGGAGTGCCAGGCCACGGGCTTCTTCTCGCACAGCGAGTTCGCCAGCCTCCACTTTTCCCGGCAAGTCGCCAAATGCCTGCGAGAGCAGTTCGCCGATCGCTAGCGCGGACATACGGACCGCATAGACGGTGAGGAACAGGAAGCGGCTGTCGGCATCCAGAAGCTGGCGGCAATCGGCGATCAGCTTGGGCAAGTCTTCCTCCAGACGCCAGACTTCGCCGTCCGGGCCGCGTCCATATTTGGGCGGGTCGAGCAGGATTCCATCATAGCGGCGGGCGCGGCGGACTTCGCGCGCGGTGAACTTGGCGGCGTCGTCGACGATCCACCGAATCGGTTTGTCGGCCATGCCGGAAAGCTCGGCATTGGCGCGGCCTGCGGAGACAGATTTTTTCGATGCGTCGACGTGGACCATCTGCGCGCCTGCCGAAGCCATGGCAAGCGTGCCGACACCTGTGTAACCGAACAGGTTCATGACTTGCGCGTCGGGCTTGTCGGCGATGCGTTCGCGCATCCAGGTCCAGACCGGGGCCATGTCCGGGAAGAAGCCGAGATGGCGGAAGGGTGTGCAACTGGACTGAAAGGTCACATCGTCCCAGCGGAGCGGCCAGCCATCCTTGGGCACGGGCTTCTCATAATACCAGCGACCGCCGCCCTCATCGTCGGATCCGGGAATGAACTCCCCGTCCGCGTTCCAGTCGGTCGTGGCGGGCGCCCACATGGCCTGCGGTTCGGGGCGAATGAAGCGATAATTGCCGTAACGCTCCAGCTTGCGGCCATGCCCGGAGTCGATGAGGCCATAATCGGCCCATGGTTCTCCGGTCAGGGTCAGCAGGCTCACTTCCGGGGCGTCGCGTGGTCCGCGACATAGGCCGTGACGGCCTCGAACGTGCCGGGCAGCTTCGTAAAGGCTTCCTCGCGATCGAACAGGCTGCCAACCCGTGCTGGCAGGCCGGGGCGCGTACCGGTGGCACGCTCGACCGCGTCGCGGAATTTGGCGGGGTGCGCGGTGGCGAGCGTGACGACCGGGATCGACGCGTCGAGATCGTCGGCGCGGGCGGCGGCAAGGCCGATGGCAGTGTGCGGGTCGATGATCTGCCCTGCGCCTTCATGCGCCCACCGCATCGCGAGCGCCATGCCGCTGGCGTCCACGCTAGCCGAGCGGAACAGCCCCGAGGCACCTTCGCGCTGGGCATTGGTGAGGCGCATGGCCTTGCTGCTTTCGAAACCGCCCATCTGTTCGGCAAGCGCCACGCCACCGCGACCGCCCGCGTCGAACAGCAACCGTTCGAAATTGGAGCTGACCTGAATATCCATGCTGGGCGTAGCGGTGGGCGTGACGGTGCCCTGGCTGTAGTCGCCGGACGAGAGCGCGCGGTGCAAAATGTCGTTGACGTTGGTGGCGACGATCAGGCGCGCAACGGGGAGGCCCATCTTCGCGGCGGCATAGCCCGCGAACACGTCGCCGAAGTTGCCGGTTGGCACAGCGAAGGCGACCGGGCGTTCGGGCGCGCCGAGGCGGACGGCGGCGTAGAAATAGTACACGATCTGCGCCATCAGCCGCGCCCAGTTGATGCTGTTGACGGCGGACAGGTTGAAGCGCGTGGAGAAGTCCTTGTCGTTGAACATGCGCTTCACCAGCGCCTGCGCATCGTCGAAGCTGCCGTCGATGGCGATATTGTGGACGTTGGGCGCGCGGACGGTGGTCATCTGACGGCGCTGCACATCGGACACGCGGCCATCGGGATGGAGCATGAAGATGTCGATCTTGTCACGGCCCGCGACGGCGTCGATCGCGGCCGAACCGGTGTCGCCGGAAGTCGCGCCGACGATCGTCAGATGATCGTCGCGGCGCGAGAGGAACCGCTCGAACAACTGCCCCAACAATTGCAGCGCGACATCCTTGAACGCGAGCGTCGGCCCGTGGAACAGTTCGAGCAGCCAGTGGCGGTGATCGAGCTGCACCAGCGGGGTGACTGCCTGATGGCTGAAGCGGCCATAGGCAGCGGCGCAGAGGTCGCGCAGTTCGTCTTCCGAGAGCGACCCCGCGACGAAGGGGGCCATGACGCGGACGGCGGTTTCGACATAGGAGAGACCCGCCAGCGCGGCGATATCGGCGCGTGTAAACTGCGGCCAGCTTTCCGGCACGTACAGCCCGCCGTCGGACGCGAGGCCCGCCAGCGTTACGTCTTCGAAACCGAGCGCCTGCGCGCGTCCCCTGGTGCTGACATATTGCATAGTGGTTGGCGCGGTAGCGCTCGCGAGGCCGCAGGGCAAGGGTTTAGGCGGCTGGCGGGGGTGGCGGCAGCAGCCTTTTCCGCACGGCAATGATGTAGATTATCAGCGCGACGCCCGCGAACAGGAACCATTGCACGGCATAAGCGAGGTGATTGTCCGGAATGTCATCGACATGCGGGGGCGCGGCGGCCTTGAGACCCGGCGCGGGTGTGCGCGCGATGAGCATCGGGCGGAGCGGCGGCGCCTTGCCATAGAGGCGCGTCAGGAAAGAGCGGTGGTCCGGCTCCTGCGAGATCCAGCCTTCGATCTGGCCACCGGTCCAGTTGGGCTTCGTGCCGGAAAAGGGCGATACGCCGATATTGACGAGCGCGCCCGGCCCCTCTGCGCCGGTCGAACATTCGGCAATGGCGCGAAGGCCGGTGCTGCCATCGGCGGCGCGGCCCGCTTCCTCGCGCCAGCCGGTGACGCGCAGGCAGTGGACGGAGGATTTGCGGAACATGAGGTCCGGATCAACCGGCGGCAGCTTCGGGAAGGTGACCGAAGGCTTGGCCGGGTTCATGCGCAGGACCGCGATCGCCGCTTCCTTCTCTTGGCGGCGCTGCAATTGCCACACGCCGAGGCCGATCATGGTGGCGACGGCGAGCAGCACGAGGATAGTGGGCAATATGGGCAGGCGGCGGATCATGGCTTTGGTTCCGAGAGCGTGACGCTGATGCGGCCTTCGCGCGCCTTGTTGCGATATTCGAGGATCAACAGCGCGCCCTTTACGACCCGGAGCGCCCCCATGACGGCGGCGACGATCAGCGGCGTCCACAGAATCATGTGGACCCAGAGCGGCGGGTGAACCTTGAATTCCAGCACCAGCGCCAGAATCACGACGATGGCGCCAACGATCATCGTGAGGAAGGCGGCGGGGCCATCGCCCACGTTGAACTGATCGAAATCCAGACCACAGGCCGAGCAGCGCGGCGCGAAGCGGATGGGCGCAGCAAAAAGGGTCCGCGCGCCGCATTGCGGGCACAGACCCTTTGCCGCCTGTATGATCAGAGGCTGGATGATCAGAGGCGGGGCCGTATCGGGCATGGCCCTGTGTCTCCGCATGTTCGGTTCACCTCCCCCGACAACCGGAGGAGGCGGATTATAGTCTTAGCCCGCGTGGATGGGTGCGCCCCAGCCGCCCCAGACGTAGATGGCGATGAAGAGGAACAGCCACACGACGTCGACAAAGTGCCAGTACCAGGCCGCGGCTTCGAAACCGAAATGCTGGCGGGGCGTGAAGTCGCCCTTATAGGCGCGGATCTGGCAGACGATCAGGAAGATCGTGCCGACCAGAACGTGGAAGCCATGAAAGCCGGTCGCCATGTAGAAGCCCGAGCTGTAGGGCGTGCCGCCGAAGTCGAAGGGTGCGTGCGCATATTCATAAGCCTGGATGCTGGAGAACAGCAGGCCCAGGATGATCGTGGCCCACAGGCCTTTCTTCAGGCCGTCGCGGTCGCCGTGGATCAGCGAATGGTGCGCCCAGGTGACGGTGGTGCCCGAGCAAAGCAGGATCAGCGTGTTGAGCAGCGGAAGCTCGAACGCATTCATCACTTCGATGCCCTTTGACGGGAACAGTCCCTCAATCGGCGCGAGCGCCGAGGGGAAGAGCGAGAAGTCGAAGAAGGCCCAGAACCAGCCGACGAAAAACATCACTTCCGAAGCGATGAACAGGATCATGCCGTAGCGCAGGTGAAGCTGAACGACCGGCGTGTGATCGCCTGCGTGCGCTTCGGCGATCACTTTGGACCACCAGCTATAGAAGGTGTAGAGGATGCCGGCGACGCCCATCAGGAAAATCCAGCCGCCATGGGCGGGCATGGAGTCCGGGTGCATCCAGGACACGGCGCCGAACGCCATGACGAGGGCGGACATGGAACCGAGGAACGGCACGATGTCGGGCGGGAGAATGTGGTAATCGTGGTTCTTGGCGCCTGCCATCGTACGTCTTCCCTGTTCGTTGCAGCCTGTACGGCAATCAGATCGTTAAGCCTTAGCTTGCCTTTTTCCCGTTCTCAACAGGGTAGAAGGTATAGCTCAAGGTTATTTCCTGCACGTCCTTGTCATCGGGGTCGCTCAGAATTTTCGGGTCCACATAATAGAGGACCGGCATGCGGACTTCCTCGCCCGGTTTCAGCGTCTGTTGCGTAAAGCAAAAACACTGGATCTTCGTGAAATAGGCGCCCGCCTGCGTCGGCGTGACGTTGAAGACCGCGGTGCCCGTCACTGGCTTGTCGGAGAGGTTCTTCGCGATGAAAATCTGCATGTCGCGCGCACCGACCGTCACTGTGTCGGTCTTCTGCTCGGGGTAGAATTTCCATGGCATGCCGGGCGCGACATTCGAATCAAAGCGGATCGAGAGGGTGTGGCCGACCTGCGGCTTGACCAGTTCGCGACCGTCCGACCGCTGAGTCGTGCCGTCGAAGCCCGTGGTCTCACAGAAGAGACGATAGAGCGGGACTGAGGCGAAACCGAGCGTCAGCATGCCGGCCGCGACACACGCCATCGTCAGGAAGACGCGACGATTGCGGTTGGCAAGGAGGGTGTCCGGAGCCGTCGCCATCAGTGCATGCCCATCTTGGCGATGGTGATCGCGTAGAACAGAATCACGAGGCCACCCAGGATGATGCCGGTCACGATGGCACGCGACTTCTGGCGGGCGCGAACCTGCTTTTCCTCGTCGGGCGTCATGCTGCAAATACCCAGCGGTCGGCGACCAGCGCGCCGAATAGGAGGAAAAGATAGAGGATCGAATATTTGAACAATCGCCGTTCGGGCTGCATCCGGGTGGGATCATTCTCCCGGCGATGGCCGACATGAAACGCCATGACGGCGAAGATCGCGGTGCAGAGGAATGCGACCGTGCCATAGACCGGCCCAGTGAGCTTCAGCAGGACCGGGGCCATGGCGGCAGCGGCCATGATGGCAGTGTAGAACCAGATCTGACGGCGGGTCGCGACTTCGCCGGAGACGACCGGCAGCATCGGGATACCGGCGTTGGCGTAATCCATTTTCACGAACAGCGCGAGCGCCCAGAAGTGCGGCGGGGTCCAGAAGAAGATCAGCGCGAACATCGCCACCGGCAGCGCAGTGACATCGCCGGTCACCGCAGCCCAGCCGATGACCGGCGGAAATGCGCCAGCCGCACCGCCGATCACGATGTTCTGCGTGGTGCGCGGCTTTAGCCACATCGTATAGACGATGACGTAGAACAGGATCGATGCAGCAAGGATGGCCGCCGCGAGCCAGTTGGTCGCAAGGCCCATCAGGACGACCGAGAATACCGAAAGGCCCACGCCGAAATGCAGCGCAGACTGGCGATCCATGCGACCGGCGGGCAGCGGGCGGTTTTCGGTGCGCTTCATCAGGCCGTCTATGTCGGCCTCATACCATTGGTTCAGCGCGGCAGCAGCGCCCGCGCCGATGGCGATACACAGGATCGCGGTGAAGGCGATAACCGGATGCATAGAGCCGGGCGCGACGAGCAGGCCGCACAGTCCCGTGAACACCACCAGCGTCATCACGCGCGGTTTGGTGAGGGCCAGGAAGTCGCGCCATTCCGCAGGCAGCGCGGTGCCGGTGGTAGCGGGGGTGATGTGCGCGTTGATCGGCGAACTTGCCATAATATCCTCAGCCGGGGCGGTTTGCCCAGGAACAACGAAGTCCCGACTCTCGCCGGGACATCGCCTTTTACCTATGTCTTCTGCCTTAGTCGATCTTGGGCAGCGTTTCGAACTGGTGGAACGGCGGCGGGCTGGTCAAAGTCCATTCCAGCGTCGTCGCGCCTTCACCCCAGGGATTGTCGCCCGCCTTCTTGCCTGCGGCCAGCGACCAGATCAGGTTGATGAAGAAGATGCCCATACCGGCGGCCATGATCTCATAGCCGTGGCTCGCGATACCGTTCCAGTAGGCATAGGCCACGTTATAGTCCGGGATACGGCGGGGCATGCCCGACATGCCGAGGAAGTGCATCGGGAAGAACAGCACGTTCACGCCGACGAAGAACACCCAGAAGTGCAGCTGGCCGAGGAACTCATTGTACATCTTGCCCGACATTTTCGGGAACCAGTAGTAGAAGCCTGCGAACAGGCCGAACACTGCGCCGAGTGAGAGCACATAGTGGAAATGCGCGACGACATAGTAGGTGTCGTGCATCACGTCATCCACGCCGCCATTCGCGAGAACCACGCCAGTGACGCCGCCCACAGTGAACAGGAAGATGAAGCCGAGCGCCCAGACCATCGGGGTCTTGAAGCTCATCGAGCCGCCCCACATCGTCGCGATCCACGAGAAGATCTTGATGCCGGTCGGCACTGCGATCACCATGGTTGCGGCCGTGAAGTACATCTTCACGTTCACCGACATGCCGGTCGTGAACATGTGGTGCGCCCACACAACGAAGCCGACTGCGCCGATCGCGACCATGGCATAGGCCATACCGAGGTAACCGAAGACGGGCTTGCGGCTGAAGGTCGACACGATCTGGCTGACGATGCCGAAGCCGGGCAAGATCATGATGTACACTTCGGGGTGGCCGAAGAACCAGAAGAGATGCTGGTAGAGTACCGGCTCGCCGCCACCGGCTGCGTCATAGAAGGTGGTGCCGAAGTTGCGATCGGTCAGCAGCATCGTGATCGCCGCGGCCAGAACCGGCAGCGCGAGCAGCAGGAGGAAGGCAGTGACGAGCACCGACCAGACGAACAACGGCATCTTGTGCAGGGTCATGCCCGGCGCACGCATGTTGAAGATGGTGGTGATGAAGTTGATTGCGCCAAGGATCGAGCTGGCGCCCGCAATGTGCAGTGAAAGGATGGCGAGATCGACAGCCGGGCCAGCCGAACCGCTGGTCGAGAGCGGCGCGTAGACCGTCCAGCCCGTGCCAGCGCCGTTTCCGGTGCCGCCGGGCACGAAGGTCGAACCCAGAAGCAGCGCGAAGGCGGGGATCAGCAGCCAGAAGGATACGTTGTTCATCCGCGGGAACGCCATGTCCGGCGCGCCGATCATGATGGGCACAAACCAGTTGCCGAAGCCGCCGATCATTGCGGGCATCACCATGAAGAACACCATAATGAGGCCGTGCGCCGTGATGAGCACGTTCCAAAGGTGATAGGCCTGATCAAGCGTAGCCTGACCGCCGTCCATGTAGCTGGCCCAGCCCTGAAGATACTGGATACCCGGTTGCGCGAGTTCCGCGCGCATCAGGCCGGAGATGGCGCCACCGATGATCCCTGCGACGATCGCGAAGATCAGATAAAGAGTGCCGATGTCCTTATGATTGGTGGACATGAACCAGCGCGCGAAGAATGCCGGTTTGTGATCGGCATGATCGTCGTGGTGGTGGGCATGTGCGCCGGAAAAGTCGTCCGGGCTTGCTGTTGTGGTAGTCATGACTGGCGGACCCTATCCATCGAATCTTGGCGCATCAAATCTCGGCGCATCAAATCTTGTCGGCTCAAATCTTGTCGGCGTCGCCGCGCGGAGCGTCGGCCGGAGGACCAGGCAAAGTTCTGCCCTGCTGCGGACCGGGCGCGCCAGCCGGTGCGGCGGTGCCGGTAGCGGCTCCGCTGGCCAGCTTGCCACCCTGTGAGAGAACCCATTGGTCGAACTGCGCGGGCGGCAGCGCCTCGATGGCGATGGGCATGAAGCCGTGACGCGCGCCGCAAAGCTCAGAGCACTGGCCGTAATAGACGCCAGGCTTTTCAATGGTGAAGTTCTTTTCATTGAGACGGCCCGGAACGGCATCCATCTTCACCCAGAGCGACGGCACGCCGAAGCTGTGGATCACGTCGGAACCGGTGATGATGAGCTTGATCGGGCGACCGGCGGGAAGGACGAGGCGGTTATCCACGGCCAGCAGATATGGCTCGCCACCGGCCAGCGCCTTTTCGGGTGTCAGCATGTTGGACACATATTCAGGGATGCCTGCGTCGGGATATTCATAACCCCAATACCACTGGTAGCCCGTGACCTTGACGGTCAGCGCATCCTTGGGGGCGGGCTTATACTGGTCGGCGAGCAGGCCGATCGACGGCACCGCGATCGCCAGCAGGATCACGACCGGCAGGACCGTCCATAGCACTTCGATCGTCGTGTTATGCGAGGTCTTGGACGGCACGGGATTGGCCGAGCGCCGATAGCGGAAAATCACCCAAAGCATCAGCAGCAGGACGAACACCGAGATGACGGTGATGATCGGCAGCAGCATGATGTCATGCAGCCAGCGTGCCTGGCGGCCCGTCGACGTGAACTGCTCCTGCAAGGTATATTCGGCCGGACGCGGCATGCCGATGCCTTCGGTTGGCTTCATGCGCGGCGGCGCAGCGACCTTCGGCGCGGCGACAGCGGCTGCGGCTGGCGCAGCTTCGGTCGCGTTAGCAGCAGCAGCGGGCGCCGCCGAATCGGCAGGCGCAGCTGTAGCGCTTGCATTTTCCTGTGCCAGCGCCCCCTGACCCAATGCGGGCGCAAAGGCCAGCAATGCTGCAAGTAAGACCGATTTCACCATCTTCATAAGCGTCTCGACACCCTGTAACCCCTGACCGCCGAGGCGCCGCAGACCTTTGGTCTCGCAACATCTGGCTCGCGGCGGCTTATAGGCACGGTTCTGCCGCGCCTCAAGCACCTATAGTCTGATTTTCTTCGCTGTTGCAACGGGGCCGTCCGCCGCTTATCTGCCAGCGCAATAACGGGGATGCGCGACAGGACAGATAACCGCCGCGCCACAGGGATCACAAGCAAATGACCGATGAGGAAGTGCTGGCGGAATTCAGGGCGGCAGGCGCGCTGCTGGAGGGGCATTTCGTGCTGTCCTCCGGCCGCCACAGCGCCAATTACCTGCAATGCGCGCGCGTTCTGATGAATGCGGAGCGTGCCGGGACGTTGGCGCGCGCATTGGTGCAGACGCTGCCGCGCGACTTGCGTAACGAGATCGAAGTGGTGGTGTCACCTGCGATGGGCGGCCTGATCATCGGTCATGAAATGGGCCGCGCGCTCGCTGTCGACGCCATGTTCCTGGAGCGTCCGACCGGCACATTCGAATTTCGCCGGGGCTTTGCATTGAAACCGGGCCAGAAGGTGCTGATGGTCGAGGATGTCGTGACTACGGGCTTGTCCTCGCGTCAGGCAATTGAAGCCGTTGCGGCGGAAGGCGCCATCGTGATCGCCGAGGCGGCGCTGGTGGACCGGTCGGCAGGCGAAGTCGATCTGGGCGTGCCTTTCTATCCGCTCGTCAGCATCAACTTCCCCGTTTACGATGCGGACGACCTGCCACCCGAACTGGCGGCCATACCCGCGGTCAAGCCCGGCAGCCGGAAGTAACGCCACCCTCCATTCTTTGGACAGGACAACGCCGTGACTGAGCATCTGATGCCTGCACATCTGAGATTGGGCGTCAATATCGACCATGTAGCGACGATCCGGAATGCGCGCGGCGGCGTGTATCCCGATCCGATCCGGGCGGCATTGGTGGCGCAGGAAGCGGGCGCGGACGGCATTACCGCGCATCTGCGCGAGGACCGGCGGCATATCATCGACGAGGATATCGCGCATCTGATCGGCGCGATCGCGCTGCCGCTCAACATGGAGATGGCGGCGACCGAGGAAATGGTGGAGATTGCGCTGCGGCATCGCCCGCATGCCGCCTGCATCGTGCCCGAACGGCGCGAGGAAGTGACGACCGAAGGCGGACTGAATGCGGCGGGTCTGCACAATAATCTGAAGCCATTGGTCACGCGGCTGAAAGATGTGGGTATCCGCGTGAGCCTGTTCATCGAGCCTGATCCGCGCCAGATAGAGGCGGCCTTGTCGCTCGGCGCCCCCGTGGTGGAGCTGCATACCGGCAAATATGCGCATAGCGAGGGCGAGGATCGCGCCGTCGAGCTGCGCCGGATCTCCGACGCCGCCGCGCTGGCGGTGAAGAACGGCATCGAAGTGCATGCGGGGCATGGGCTGACCTTCGACAATGTCGCGCCGATCGCCGCCATCCCGCAAATCGCCGAACTGAACATCGGGCATTTCCTGATTGCCGAGGCGATCTTCGACGGACTTGGCCCCGTCGTGCAGCGAATGCGCGCGTTGATGGATGCGTCGCGATGAATGGTCGCGTAAATCCTCCTCTGCAAGATGAGGTGGCGACGCGTAGCGGCGACGGAGGGGTATCGCCCCATCGGGAGCGGGGGCACCCCTCCACCATCCTGCGGATGGTTCCCTCCCCTGCGAAGGGAGGATGTTAAGGTGATAATCGGGCTGGGTTCCGACCTTTGTAATATCGAGCGAATCCAGAATTCGCTCGACCGGTTCGGGACGCGGTTCGAGCAACGCGTTTTCACCGAACTGGAGCAGGCGAAAGCGGCGCGGCGGCCGCTGACGAAGGCGGGCACGCTCGCGAAACGCTTTGCCGCGAAGGAGGCCTTTTCCAAGGCCGTCGGAACCGGCTTCAAGGCTGGCGTGTTCATGCGCGACATCGGGGTGGTGAATGCACCGTCCGGTGCGCCGACCCTGCACCTGACCGGCGGTGCGCAGGCGCGGCTCCTCTCCCTCATCCCTGCCGGACACAGGCCCGTCATCCACCTGACGCTCACGGACGATCACCCTTGGGCACAGGCATTTGTAATTATCGAAGCCCTGCCGCAATAAGGGCGAAAGCCCTACGCACAGACTCTAAGGACGCAGATGACGGCAACTCGCATGGATGCAGGGCAGGACTCTGGCTCCAACATGGATTTCGATCCCGCCGCTGGCCCCGCCCCTGGCCCCGGCGAGGGCAATCCCGGCTCCGGTAGCGGCGCGCCGCTGCACCCCGGCGTGGATTGGTGGCAGGAGATCAAGAGCATCGTCGTGCTGATCGCCGCCGTGCTCGCCTTCCACAGCTTCGTCGCCAAGCCGTTTTACATCCCTTCCGAATCGATGATGCCGGTGCTGCTGACCGGCGACCGGCTAGTAGTGAGCAAATATCCCTATGGCTGGTCGTTCGTGTCACCCAGTTTTCACCCGCTGCCCTTCATCAAGGGCCGCGTCTTCGGTCGCCTTCCCCAACGCGGCGACATCGTGATCGTGACGCCGCAAGCGCGGAACGAAGATTATATCAAGCGCGTCATCGGCCTGCCGGGCGACATATTGGAAGTACGCGACGGCATCGTGATCCTGAATGGCATTCCGGTGCCGCAAAAGTGGATACCGCCCTTGCGCATCCCGGTCGACGCCAATGCCCCCTGCCCGCCCGACCAGTTTCCGGGCGCACTGGTGGAGGATCGCGACGGCAAGCGCTGGTGCGAATTGCCCGTGAAGCAGGAGACGCTGCCCAACGGCAAGACGTACAAGATCATCGACGTGGGCGAGCGCGCGCTCGACTGGTACGGGCCAGTGCG
>JBPPMC010000149.1:0-24918 GCA_051305835.1 Sphingobium sp. | reverse complement strand
CCTCATCGACAAAGCGGATGATCCCGGCGTCGGCATCGACCACCTCGACCGGCACCTGCAACACGATCCCGCTCTTCGGGCTGATCGGCAGGATCGGCGAATAGGTAAGCTGCCGCTCCTTGCGCAGCGTCGGCAGCATGATGTCCATGATCGCCTGATAGTGCCGCAGCACATTGCGCAGCGCGTCATCGAACTTGCCGCCGCGATAGTAATCGGTGGACGAAGCGAACTCATATTCAAAGCCGAAGCGATCCAGAAAGTCCCGCAGCATCGCATTGTTATGATGCGCGAAACTTTCATACTTACCGAATGGATCGGGTATCTGCGTCAGCGGCTTGCCCAGATGCTCGCGCAGCATGTCGCCGTTCGGCACATTGTCCGGCACCTTGCGCAACCCGTCCATATCGTCACTGAACGCGATCAGCCGCGTCGGGATATCCGACAGCGCATGAAAAGCATTGCGCACCATCGTCGTGCGCAACACTTCGTTGAACGTCCCGATATGCGGCAGCCCCGATGGTCCGTACCCCGTCTCGAACAGCACATAGCCCTTCTCGGGGGCACCGTTCGGATAGCGCTTCAACAGCTTGCGCGCCTCTTCATAAGGCCAGGCCTTGGAAGCGAAGGCAGCGTCGCGCAGGGAGAGCGGTTCGGTCATGGAAATTCCGTGGATCAGCGAAGGATGGTTCCCCTTAGCCGCACTTGCCTGCGTCTTTAAGTCTTTATCCGTAATCACGCTCGCCCGGATGAACCGAATATCGCACTCGGCTTTTCGCAATTCCTTAACCAAGATCAGGTAGCGATAAAGGCTAAAGGAGCATGCCATGCAGGCAAAACGCAATCGAGTGCGCGTTGCGGTGGACATTCCCGTGACGATCACCACGGTCCTCGACTCGCAGGAAGCGAAACTCACCAACCTTAGCCCCACAGGCGCACAGGTGCAGGGCATCGTCCTTCCCAAAGGCACGACGTTCCAGCTCGATTGCGAAGGTTACACCACTTACGCCAAGGTGATGTGGGTGAAGGAAGGCGACTGCATGGGCGTCCGCTTCCCCTTCCTGCTAAGCGACGGCCCCCTGTATCAAGCGTTGCAGGATGCCCAATCCCGGACCTATCGGCGCGGCATGCCGCCCGCCGGACTCCCTGAGCAAAAGCCGGTTTTTGCCGGATTCGGACGACGCTTGCGATAGCGACATCCGGTCGCAGCGTGAAGAACCCCGCCTAGGGTAAAATGGTCGTCACCAGATAGGCCGCGAAGATCACGAGATGAACGGCCCCGTGCAACACCGTCGTTCGTCCCCGAGCCAGGGACAGGGAAGAGACGAACAGCGTCAGCGCCAGCAGCACGACGCCCTTCGAATCCAGCCCCAACCCCAAGGGCAACTCCAGCACAGAAGAGGCGACAGCGACCGCAGGGATCGTCAACCCTATCGTCGCCAGTGCAGACCCTAGCGCCAGGTTGAGGCTTGTCTGAAGGCGGTTAGCGGCAGCGGCACGGACCGCCGCCACGCTTTCCGGCAGCAGGACGATTGCAGCGATCGCAATGCCGACTACGGCGCGTGGCGCACCTGCTGCGGCAACCATTTGCTCAAGCGGATCAGACAATGATTTCGCAAGCAACACGACGGCTCCAAGGCTAACCAGCAATGCCGCGAACGCTAGCCACGTCTCACGATCGCTCGGTAACTCGGCCTGAACCTCGGAGCCAGCCGAAGGATCATGCTTTGGCAGGAAATATTCCCGGTTGCCGACCGTCTGGACGAACACGAATGTCAGATAGAGGCCCATCGAGAAGGCCGCCACGAACGCAAGTTGCTGATAGCTGAAAACGGGTCCGCGCACGCTCGTCGTGAAGTTCGGCAATATCAGCGTCAGCACCATCAGAGTCGCAAGCGTGCCGAGCGCCGCCGTCGCTCCCGTTCGCGTGAAGCGCACCTCCCGCTGATGACGCGCGGCTACAAGCAGGCATAGCCCCAGGAGAAAGTTCAGGATGATCATGCACGCGGCGAACACAGTGTCCCGCGCCAGCGTCGACTCCGCTTCGCTATTGGCGAGCATCAGCGACAGGATGAGCCCCACCTCAATCACGGTCACCGCGACCGCCAGAATGAGCGTCCCGAACGGCTCGCCAACGCGGTGGGCCACGGTCTCGGCATGGTGGACGGCTGCGATCACCACAACAACCAGAACCACTCCGGTGACGACGTATGACTCCACCGCTAGCGCCGATAACGCGAGCGCGAGCCATCCCAGAAATGGTGCGACAAAGGCGGCGATTCGAATCTGCGTGCTCATGTGGCCCAGCATAGTCGAAGCGTAAGCAGTTGAAAGTTGTTAAGAACCGCAATTTCCTTCTTCACTTGAAAGGCGCCGGTCGAAACGATAACCGACCATCAGATTGCAGCACGACAGCATAAAACAGGTTTCCCCTTTGTTCCCCTTGCCCTAAACAACTTGCGTGAACCCCGCCACCTCACCCTCACCCCTCGCCTTCCCCGCTTTGCACGCAAGCCATGGCGGTATCTGGTTGCGAGAGAACGGCCAGACGCGCGGCATATCCAAGGGCGAGGCGGTCAGCCGCGCCGCCGAAACGCCGGTCATACTGCTTAATTCGCCGCTAGCCGGACAGCGGCTTGGCTATCCCGACCTTAATGGGCTGGACCTCCTCGAACTATGGGCGTTCGTTCACCCGGCCCGCTTCGTCGTCCCCACGGCCAAGGGTCTTGCCGAGGCGCTGGACCTGGAGCCGCCCGCCGCCGAAGCGGACATCCCCGCCCTCTGCCACGCCATCGCCGAACGGCTGATCGCGCGCCTTTCCGCATCTGACTGGCCCGAGCGTGAAGGCGCGTGGACATCAGCGCAATCGCTCCACCGCCTGCGCTGGCCATGGACGCAATTGGTGATGCCGCACCTCGCCACGCCCAAACAGGCGGAACGCTGGCTGTTCAGCAAGCTCCCGGAATGGGAGGAAACCGCCCCCCGCCCCGCGCCGCGCACCATCAGCCTGAATGGCGACAAGGTGCTCGACCGCCTGGACATGCTCACCGGGAGCGGTGCGGAGCCACGCCCCGGCCAGCGCGCCTATGCGGAGAACGCCGCCGCCAGCTTCGCACCCCGCGCCATGCGCGACCAGCCGAACATGCTGCTGGCCGAAGCAGGCACCGGCATCGGCAAGACATTGGGCTACCTCGCCCCCGCCTCGCTCTGGGCAACCGAGGCGAACGGCGCGGTGTGGATCTCTACCTATACCAAGGCGCTGCAACGGCAGCTCGACCGCGAAACCATCCGCCTTTTCCCCGACGCCGAAACACGCAAGAAGCGCGTCGTCGTGCGCAAGGGCCGCGAGAATTATCTCTGCCTTCTCAATCTGGAAGATGCGCTGCAAGGCGGATTCGCGGGCCGCGCCGCCGTGCTGGCGCAACTCGTCGCGCGATGGGCGGCCTTCACCAAGGATGGCGATATGGTCGGCGGCGACTTGCCCGGCTGGCTACCTACCCTGTTCCGTCGCAACGGCTCTACCGCGCTTACCGATCGGCGCGGCGAATGTATTTACGCAGGATGCCCGCACTACCGCAAATGCTTCATAGAGCGCGCCTCCCGCGCCTCCGCTGATGCCGACATCGTCATCGCCAACCACGCGCTCGTCATGATAAACGCGGCGCGCGGGCGGGAAGCCGGTAACCAACCCAACCGCATCGTATTCGACGAAGGCCACCACCTGTTCGACGCGGCCGATTCGACTTTCTCCGCGCTGCTTTCGGGTCAGGAGGCCATCGAACTGCGTCGCTGGGTGATCGGTCCGGAGGGCACTTCACGGGGCCGCCGCCGTGGCCTCGCCGCACGGCTCTCCGATGTCGCCAGCTATGACACCGAAGGCGCCCTCGCCATCGAAGCGGCCCGCCATGCGGCGCAGGCGCTGCCCGGCGACGAATGGCTGAAGCGCGTAGTTGCAGGCGATCCCTTCGGCCCGGTCGAAGCGCTGCTTGCCGCCGCACGCGGCACCGTCTACGCGCGCGCTGCCGAAAACGGCAGGGATGCGGACGCAGGCTATGGCCTGGAAACCGAACTTGCGGAGCCGGATGGCCCATTGGTCGACGCCGCGCATTCCGCTGCCGAAGCCCTCGACGCGCTTCTCCGCCCCCTAACGCACCTCGCCAAACGGCTCGAAGCGGTGATCGAGGACGCGCCCGACTGGCTCGACGGGCAGGCCCGCGCCCGCATCGAAGGCGCCATCGCCTCGCTCGGCTGGCGCTGCGATCTGGTCGCGGCCTGGCTTGCCCTGCTCTCGCGCATCGGCGGCCCTGCCGATCCCGATTATGTCGATTGGCTCGCAGTCGATCGCTATGAAGGCCGCGAATATGACATCGGCATCCACCGCCACTGGCTCGACCCTACGAAGCCGCTGGCGCAGACTGTCCTGAAGTCCGCGCATGGCGTCATCGTCACCTCCGCAACGCTGAAAGGCGGCGGCGGATGGGACTTGGCCGAAGCCCGAAGCGGTACGCTCCACCTCCCCCGCCCCGCCGCCAGGTTTGAGGCGGCCAGCCCCTTCGACTATCCCAACCAGGCGCAGGTGCTGGTCGTCACTGACATCAAGCGCGGCGATATCGCCGCCATGTCCGGTGCCTATGCAAGACTGATCGAGGCGGCGCAGGGCGGCACGCTCGGCCTGTTCACGGCGATCCGTCGCCTGCGCGCCGTTCACGCCCGCATTGCGGACCGCCTTGCCCGCGCGGGCCTCCCGCTCTTCGCGCAGCATGTCGATCCGATGGACACTGGCACGCTGGTGGACATCTTCCGCGACGATCCACGCGCCTCGCTGCTCGGCACCGATGCGCTTCGCGACGGCGTTGACGTACCGGGAGATTCGCTCCGCCTCGTCGTGATGGAGGGCGTGCCGTGGCCCAAACCGACTGTGCTTCATGCAGCGCGCCGCCTCGCGGGCGGAGGCAGCAAATATGACGACGCGCTGATCCGCGCCCGGCTTGCACAGGCTTTTGGCCGCCTCATCCGCCGCGCCAGCGACCGCGGCTGTTTCGTCATCCTCTCCGCCGCCATGCCCAGCCGCCTGCTCTCCGCCTTTCCCGAAGGCGTCGCTATTCAGCGCGTGACATTGGACGAGGCGATATTGGCCGTCAGCCGACTTTCCGTATCGGAAGCCCTTGGCGCGCGGCCTGCTTTCGTGCATCAGGATGGTGCTGGCCACTCCTGACGAGCGGTGGAGAGACAATGAAACGCCTGACCCTGTTGCGCCACGCCAAATCGGGCTGGGACGATCCCGTCAAGCGCGACTTCGACCGTCCGTTGAACGAAAAAGGCGAACGTGCCGCCGCTCTGATGGGCCGCTTTGCCCAGGATCAGGACATGTCGTTCGACCTGCTTATCGCTTCGCCCGCCGTTCGCGTGGTCGAAACGCTCGATCATTTTATCGGCGGTTATGGGCGAGACATTGAGACGATGTGGGACAGGCGCATCTATCTTGCGTCTTCCGCTACTCTGCTGGACGTGCTGCACGGCACCCCGGATGGAGCCGAAGCCATTTTGTTTGTGGGACATAATCCCGGGCTGGAAGATTTGGTCCTCGATCTGGTCCCCGACAAGGGTCGAGACGACGTGCTCCGGGATGAAGTCGAGGCGAAGCTGCCGACCGCCAGTCTGGTCACGATCGAATTCGACGTCGATCATTGGTCGGAGGTCAGGGCCGATACGGGGAGGCTGATCTCTTTCACACGCCCGCGCGACCTTGATGCAGCGCTTGGTCCAGAAACCTTCTGAATCGAGCTAGATCAGAGCAGACGAGAGCGTGTCGCGGATGGATTGAAGGCGCATCAGAAGACCCTGATCAACAACCACCTGATTGGAATATAAGCCGGTGTCAGCCTGCTCCAAAGCCACCAACGCCTTATCTTCGACTCGATCGGCGGGTTGTTCTACCGCGCCATCCGCCAAAGCCTTCTGCGCTCCACGCACGGTAAAGCCCTCGACATTGAGCAATCTGTGAATTCGCCGCGCCAGTTCCACATCTGTCGGCCGATAGTAGCGCCGATTACCGGATCGTTGCAGCGGTCGCAGCTGGGGAAAACGGCTCTCCCAGTACCGCAATATATGCTGCGGCACTCCAAGCTCGGTGGAAAGCTCTCCGATCGTCAGAAATGCGCCTTCCGCTTTCATGACAAACCTGTTGCACCCTTTAGGCGCAACACGTCAACCACTTAGCCGTCGACATGCCTTTAGGCGCGGGCCGTTTAGGCGCGAGCGATACGTTCCCGCATGGATTGGCTCGCACGGAACGTCAGCACCCGGCGCGGTGCAATCGGCACTTCGATGCCGGTTTTTGGATTACGTCCCACCCGCTCGTTCTTGTCGCGCAGCACGAAAGTGCCGAACCCGGATATCTTCACATTTTGGCCATCGGCCAGAGCGCCACACATTTTTGCCAGAATGGACTCGACCATGGATGCAGAATCGGAGCGTGACAGCCCGATGTGACGGTTCATCGATTCCGCTAAATCAGCGCGCGTCAAAGTCGTATTGGTAGTCATCAAATCCCCACTCGATGCAGACCCATGACACAACTTATGTCGCGTCACTCCCGCACGGGATGTGCGCGATTTTCAAAATTTTGGCAAGCTATAGCATAGCCGAATAGCGATCGATCTGCGACCTGTCCCGACAAGGCACGATCCGAAATGGACGAAATATCAGACACGTAGAACGCAGGCGCCCCAAGTGAACCCGCCACCCATCGCTTCCAGCACGACCAGGTCGCCACGTTTCACCCGGCCGTCACGCACTGCCACGTCCAGCGCCAGAGGCACGGAAGCGGCCGATGTATTGGCATGACGATCTACCGTGACGACGACTTTCTCTGCGGGCAAGTTGAGCTTGCGTGCGGTGGCGTCCAATATGCGAGCGTTCGCCTGATGCGGCACGACCCAGTCCACGTCCGCCGCCGTCAGTCCGACTTCATCCAGTGTCTCGCCCATGACCGCCGCCAAATTGACGACTGCATGGCGAAACACTTCCTTGCCCTTCATGCGCAACTTACCAACGGTGCCGGTGGTCGATACACCGCCATCGACATAAAGCATGCCATTGTGGCGACCATCAGCGTGCAGCTTGGTCGCCAGGATGCCACGCGTGCCATTCTCGCTATGCTCTGCCCCCAGAACAACCGCGCCTGCGCCATCGCCGAACAACACGCAGGTCGTGCGGTCTTCCCAGTCGAGAATGCGGCTGAACGTTTCCGATCCGATCACCAGCGCCTTTTTCGTGCTGCCCCCACGGATCATGCTGTCGGCGACCGAAACCGCATAGAGGAAGCCGGAACACACCGCCGCCACATCGAAGGCGATACAATCGTTTATGCCAAGCGCCGCCTGCACTTTGGTAGCAGTAGCAGGGAAAGTCTGGTCAGGCGTCGCGGTCGCCAGCACGATCAGGCCAATCTCGCTCGCTTCCACGCCCGCGGCAAGCAGCGCATTGCGGGCGGCGTCCGTCGCCAGCGTGGCGGTCGTCTCATCATCCGCGGCAATATGGCGATTGCGAATGCCGGTTCGTTCGACGATCCACTCGTCGGTCGTGTCGACTGTCTCCGCCAGCTCCGCATTGCTCACCGCGCGACGCGGCAAGGCAGATCCAGTACCCAGCAAGACGGAACGACAGATCATTGTACGGGCTGCTCCTTCGTCCGCATTGCGCCACCCTTGCCATTCGCCCTGTTCGACAGCGCGCCAATATTTGCAAGATCCTCGCCGATGCGCCGGGTGATGTCTTCTTCCAGCAGGCGGGCGGCGACATGCACCGCATTGGCAACGCCCTTTTCATTGGCGCTGCCATGGCTCTTCACCACGACGCCATTCAGACCAAGAAAAACCGCACCATTGTGGTTGTTCGGGTCGAGATGGTGCTTCAACAAGTGCATGGCGGGCTTGGAGATCAGGAAGCCGATCTTTGAACGAAGCGAACTGGTAAAAGCGTTGCGCAATACGTCGGTCACGAAGCGGGCAGTACCCTCCGCCGTTTTCAGTGCGATGTTACCCGCAAAGCCCTCCGTCACGACGACATCGGTTTCGCCGGTGCTGATCTTGTCGCCCTCGATAAAGCCGTCAAACGACATGGGGAGCGCCGTTGCCGCGCGCAGAATCGCCGAGGCATCGCGGATTTCGTCGGTGCCCTTCATGTCTTCCGTGCCGATGTTCAGCAGGCGGACGCGCGGCTTTTCCAGATCAAGGACGCTGCGGGCATAGGCCGCACCCATCACGGCAAACTGCACGAGATTGCGTGCGTCCGATTCGGTATTCGCCCCCAAATCCAGCATGACGACGTCATTCTTGCCCAAGGTAGGCAGAAGCGCCGCGAGCGCGGGCCGATCGATACCTGGCATCGTACGCAGGGCGAGTTTCGCCATGGCCATCAGCGCGCCGGTATTTCCCGCCGAGACCGCTGCTCCAGCAGTGCCCGCCTTTACCGCCTGGATAGCAAGGCCCATGGACGTATCCTTGGACTTGCGCATGGCCTGGCTGGGCTTGTCCGTCGCCGCAACGACGTTTGGCGCATGCACCACATCGGATGCCGCGCGCAGGTTGGGGTGATTCTCCAGCGCAGCGACGATTTGCGCTTCATCGCCGAAAAGCGTGAAACGCAAACCATCATGCCGATGGCGTGCCAGCGCAGCGCCCGCGATCATCACGCGCACGCCTTCGTCGCCGCCCATCGCGTCGATGGCGATTCGCGGCTGCTGGCTCACTGTAATACCCCTAAACGGAGAATGTTATGGTTGCTTACGCGCCGACCGCCACGATTTCGCGACCATTATAGTGGCCGCACGCACCGCACAGATTGTGCGGACGCTTCAGTTCACCGCAATTGCTGCACTCTTGAAATGCAGCGACCTTCAAAGTGTCATGGCTGCGACGCATGCCACGTTTCGAAGGGGACGTTTTCCTTTTGGGGACAGCCATGTCGGCACCTGTTTCCGTAATTAATGTCGATGCGAGCAGCCGAAACGCACATGAGATACTGACGGCCAATCGAGCCGCAGACCCATGCGGCCCGGAATATCGCGAAGCCCTGCGCCTATAGCCAATTTTGTGTCGAGTGCAAGGCTTTCCTTGCGGTCGGCCTGCGGCCCCGGCTCTTGCTGCTTACGCCGCCAGCAGGCAAAGTCAGTCTGAACTTAGGAGGCAATCGTCATGTTCTTACCGATCACACTGACCTTTGCCGCTGCGGCCGCACTTCTCAACTTCTGGCTGGCCATGCGAGTCGGACGACTTCGCAAATCAGAGAAGGTGCTGCACGGAGATGGCGGCCTTGCTGCGCTGACTAAACGTATACGCGCACAGGCAAATTTTGTGGAATACACGCCCTTCATCCTTATCCTGACGGCGCTGATCGAAATGGCCTGGAACAGCCCGACCTGGCTGTGGGCGATCTCCGTCCTCTATATTGTCGCGCGAATCAGTCATGCGTTCGGGATGGACGCGGATTATCCTGCCAAGACCCGCATGTTCGGAATCATCATGACCTGGCTGGTCCTGTTGACCCTCGCGGGCGCCGCGCTTTACACCGTTTACGCCGGCGTAGAGGGCGGCGATCCTCTCGAACCCACAAGCGCAATCGTTTAGGCCGTGACGCCCGTCACCTGATCGGCCACATAGGGGTTCGACCGGCGTTCATGAGCAAAAGTGCTCATTGCGCCGTGGCCGGGCACGAAGGCCGTGTCGCCCCCCAGCGGCCACAGCCGCCCGGTGATCGCGTTGATCAGATCCTGATGATTGCCCCTGGGGAAGTCGGTGCGGCCGATCGAACCCTGAAACAATACATCCCCCACAATTGCCAGCTTCGATGGCGCATGGTGGAATATAACATGGCCCGGCGTGTGGCCCGGGCAATGGTAGACATCAAGCACGAGATTGCCGACCGTGACGGTATCGCCATTCTCCAGCCAGCGATCCGGCTCGAACACGCGGCCATTAATGCCATACTTCCGGCCATCTTCATCAAGCTGCGAAATCCAGAAGCGGTCAGCCTCATGCGGACCTTCGATCTTGACGCCCAATTCCTTCGCCAGCGTACCCGCTTCGCCGCAGTGATCGATATGGCCGTGCGTGATGAGGATTTTTTCGATCGTCACGCCATGCTGCTGCGCCGCTGCTTTCAGCTTGTTCAAATCGCCGCCCGGATCGACGAACGCCGCCTTGTTGGTGGCAGTACACCAGAACAGCGTGCAGTTCTGCTGCAATGGGGTGACGGGGATGAGGACAGCTTTAAGCGGAGGCGTGGTCATGGCCGGGATGTGGCGAACGTCAGCGCGAAGCGCAAGGTTTAGCTGACCCGCCGCCCCGCCCACACGACGCGACCGACGATCCCGACCAGCGCCGGATCGATATCATCCCATGTGGGATAATGGGAATTGTCGCTGCGGACCGAGAAGCGCCCACGCTGCGGCCCCATCGCCACGCGCTTCACCATCAGCACGTCGTCCAGCCGCAGCACATAGATGCCGTCGCGCAGCCGATCCGGACCGTCCGCGCCGTCCACCATGATCTCGTCCCCGTCGTTGAGCGTCGGCGCCATCGATTCGCCGTCCACCCGGATGATCGACAGATCGCCGCCCTTGACGCCGATAGCCCGGAGCCAGGCCGTATCGAACGCCAGCGCGCCGACGGCGCGCTCATCCTCGTCCAGTGATCCCGCACCCGCAGAAGCCCCCAAGGCAAGCCGCGGCACTTTCACCACCTGTGATAATGCGCCTTTGGAGGAGCCAGGATCGGGCGCATGGTCCGGCCCTCCCAGCAACCGCTCGTTCACGCCGAAATAGCGCGCAAGCACGCGGCGGTCATCGGCATCCAGCTTCTTCGGCGTACCGCGTTTTATGTATTGCTGGATATAGGCCGGGTTGCGACCGATCAGGCGCGAAAGCGCCTCATAGCGTTCGTGCCGCTGTACGATCAGGCGGTCGAGCGCCTCTCTTGCCGTCAGATGATCCATCTTCCTGCGTATACAGGTGTATTTTTCCTAGACAAGTAGGAAATTACCTTAGAACTAATGGTGCAGACGCTGGCGGTGGTGACTGTGCCGGAGTCGATGAGGACCAGCAGGAAGGAGACTGCCATGCATTTGCTTCGCCGTATCGAATTGTTTTTACGTCAGAACGATATTCCTCCGACACGTTTCGGACGGGAAGCCGTACGTGATCCACGCCTTGTTCTTGACATGCGCAAGGGGCGTGAGCCGGGCGAACGCATGGCGACGCGTGTAGAACATTTCATGAACATATATAGGAAAGGATAACAGGATGACCTATTATTCGCCTATTCCGCAGCCGCGACAGGATTGCGGCACGCGACTGATTCGCGCCCTCCAGAACAAAGTTGGAGACGATGCGGCGGTAGATTGTCATGGCGCGGAGGCCTGGGCTAGCGGGCTGTTCCTGGGCACACGCTATGCGTTTTCGGTCGGCCTGACTGGCGATGGTTGTGACGAACGCGCGCAGGCCCTGGCGCGGACTCTACCAGAGACGGAGTTCGAGATCAGCGGGCATATCGTGGCGGACCTTGCGATCGAAAGTCACAGCGTCGCGGGTGACGACGGCTACCTGCTCTATCTTTCCATACTCACGATTGCAGAGTGTTGATCCTCAGCGCGAGGTCATTTTATGCAACGTGCCGAGGGCCGTGCGCAACGCCTCGTCGACTTCCGCATCTACGCCTTCGCGAACGTCGACGCGCGGGGCGGGCGGAATATCGGCAAGGACACGCGCTTCGGTAACGGGTGGCTTGCCGGTTTCGACCAGCACTTCGTCGATCTTGCGCGCAGCGGCGGCAGCCTGCGCCAGCATCCTGCGCCGCTGAATGCCGCGCTCGAACCGATCCACCAATTCTGCAACGCTCAAGGTTTCGAGCGAAGCGGCAACTTCGGAATTGCCCTGAACGGCATCATCGGCTTCCTCGGGGAGAGCTGTGATCGCCTCTACCAGCAGCGCATGATCATCGGCAGGCTCAGGGGAATGCGGCATGGTGAGTCCCTCCGCTTCCACAGCCGCCAACGGCGCAAATTCGAAACTTTCAACCAGATCGTCCAGCGCGCTGCTGACTTCGACGCCGGAAAAGTCGATCACATCCTTGTCGGATATCCCGCCCCCCGGTTCCTGAACCAATGACGCTGCGGGTCTGGTGAAAATTTCGGTATCGAAGTCCTGGCTTGCGAAGATTGGCCGACGCGCCGGGGCATCAGGATGTGCATCCGCACGGCGCAGGACGGGCACCGCGTCCGCCGCATCGATGTCGCTCTTCGTTCGACCACGGCCCCGCGCGAGGCTCGTCAATTTCGACAAAGCAAAACCCATGATGCTTTCTCCGTTGACCGGTGGACCGGCCTCTTTCTTATCCTGATGTCCCGTTATCGAGCGCGGGATGAGCGAGAGCGAAACCCCCGTGCCCAACAGCCCCGCAAATCCCGCCATGACTGCGCGGGCCGTGAAGCCCAGCGGCGGCGCCGCGGCGGGGATCGCCTCCGAAAGACCGATAGACGACACCACCAGTTCAATCAGCGGAATGGGCACTGACAGCATGGCCAGCGCGGCTGCACTTCCGGCGAATAGCGCCATCAGCCGTCGCTTGCGTGCCTCACGCGCCATGCCCCGCCGAACGCTCATGCGGCGCGCGCCGTCCGATGATCCGACAGCAGCCGATGATATACCGGTTCGTAGCGCATGATGTTGGACGCCCAGTTGCGCTCCTGCTCGACAAAGTGGCGGGCAGTCGCGCGGCGCTCGTCCCACTGGTCACGCTCCGCGAGTAGGCGATCGAGCGACCTTGCGATTCCTTCAGGATCATCCGGCGGGAACAGCGTGCCCGTAACCCCGTCCTCGATCAGCTCGCGATGCCCACCGACGCTGGATGCCGCGACCAGTCGACCCTGCGCCATTGCTTCCAGGGGCTTGAGCGGCGTAACCAGTTCGGTCAGCCGCATCGCCTTGCGGGGGTAAGCCAGCACATCGATGAGGCTGTAGTAATTCTCCACTTCGTCATGCGGAACGCGCCCCACGAAGACGATGTGATCTGCGACTGGCGATGCCGCCGCCTGCGCCCGCAAAGCCGCTTCGCGCGGCCCGCCGCCGACCAGCAGCAGCTTTGCCGTTGGCCGCAACGAAACGAGGGCCGGCATGGCGGCGATCAAATCGTCCAGCCCCTCATAATCGTAGAAGCTGCCGATGAAACCGACGACGTCCGCATGGTCGAGGCCGAGGCGCGTGCGCAATGCCGGATCGGCGGGAACGGGCGTGCCGAACATTTCCATGTCCACGCCATTGGGCGACACAGTGATCTTGGCGGGATCGACCCCGCGCGTGATGAGGTCGTCCTTCAGCCCCTGGCATATGACGATCACCGCATCGGCTGCGCGCACCACATGGCTCTCGATCTGCTTGGTCAGCCAGTAGCGCGTGCTGTTCTCCGTGCCGGTGCCGTTACCGACAGCGGCATCTTCCCAGAAAGCGCGGATCTCATAGACGAACGGCAGGCCATTGCGCCGCGCCACGCGCAGCCCGGCCAGCGCATTCAGTACCGGCGAATGGGCATGGATCAGGCTGGGCCGCCATTCCTGCACCAATGCCGCTGTTGCGTCGGCCAGTGCGGAAATCTCCCGCCATTCGCGGATCAGCCCATGGCCGGAGGTAATCTCGCCCGGAGTGCGATGAAATGTAATGCCGTCGATCGTCTCGACGGGTGGACCTTCCGCCGTGTGCCGCCGTCCGGTGATGGCGCGCACGCTCCACCCTTGCGCGATCTGCGCCCGCAATATCGCGCGGGTGCGGAACGTGTAGCCGCTGTGGAGCGGCAAGCTGTGATCGAGGACGTGCAATATCCGTGTCATGACGCACCGGATTTGCCGCAAAAGGATTAACGTCGCGTCAACCCCGATCCGCTAGTCCAGCCTTACAACGCCAGCCTATAACGACAGCGAGCATCATCGTCCGTGATCGACACTTTCTCCCTGCTGGTCAGTCACGGCCTTATGATGCTGGCATTGTGGCGCCTGCTGTCGCGGGACGATCTCGACCGCGAATCGGCGGATGGCGCGCAGAGCGGAAACGCGCTTGATGCGTGATCTGTTCTTCGTCGCTTATCTGGGGCTGTTCTTCTGCATCGGCGTCCGGCGCTCCTTCCTGCTGGTGCTGACCTATGTCTATATCGACGTGGTCGCGCCGCAGCGGCTGTCCTATTTCCTGCTAAACAGTATTCCGATCTCGGCGATTGCCTTCGCCCTTGCCGTGCTCGGCTGGATGGTGGCGGACGACAAGGCGGAAACCCGAATCTCCGTGCGCCAGATGGTGATGATCGCACTGCTGGCGTGGTGCGGCTACACCACATTTCATGCCGACTTTCCGGCCGAAGCACTGACGAAATGGGCGTGGGTGTGGAAGGCGCTGATCTTCACGATCTTCCTTCCACTCACATTGCGCACGCGTTTGCGGATGGAGGCGCTCTCGCTGATCCTCGTCCTGTGCGCCAGTTCGATCATCATCACCGGCGGCATCAAGACGCTGTTGTCCGGTGGCGGCTATGGCGTGCTCAACCTGATGGTGAACGACAATAGCGGGCTGTACGAGGGCAGCACCATTTCCACGGTCGCCATCGCGATCATCCCGCTGATCCTGTGGGTCACGCAATATGGCACGATCTTCCCGCCAAGCCGCTTCGTGAAGCTGTTCGGCTGGGCATTGTGCGGCGCATGCCTGCTCATTCCGATCGGCACCGAAACGCGAACCGGACTGCTGTGCATATTGCTGCTGGGCGGGCTGATGATCCTGCACACACAGCGGCGCTTTCTGTATGGCGGGCTGGTCGCCCTTGCGGCGCTGATGGCGGTGCCGTTCCTGCCCTCCACCTTTACGTCGCGCATGGACACGATCGAAAATTACCAGTCCGACGAAAGCGCCTCGACACGTGTCGCCGTATGGCAGTGGACGATCGGCTATGTGAAGGAGCATCCGTTCGGCGGCGGCTTTGACGCCTATCTCAGCAACAGCTTCCGCTATGAAAAGACGACGATGGAAGGGCCGCCCGGATCACAGACATTGCAGCGGAGCGTCGTCGTCGATCACGGCCGCGCCTATCACAGCGCCTATTTCGAGATGCTGGGCGAACAAGGCTTCCTGGGCTTCTTCCTCTGGGCCGCGATCCACGGCCTTTCGCTGGCGCGCACCGAATGGATACGCCGCCATTACCGCCGCCGGAATGACCCCACCAAGGCGTGGGTCGCGCCGCTGGCGCTGGCATTGCAGCAGGGGCAACTCGTCTACCTGTTGGGTGCGATGTTCGTCGGTATCGCCTTTCAGCCTTTCATCTTCATGCTGCTCGCGTTGCAGATCGGCCTGTCCATTTACCTTGCGCGGCAACGATCGCATGAGGAGGCCGACCCGATCTTCACCCCCCGCCCGGCAAAGGCCGTAGCCGCATGACCGGAGAATTACGCAGCCTGACGGCGGCACGCGGCATCGCTGCCTGGCTGGTCGTGCTGTATCACATCCGCAGCGGTGCAAGCTGGGCGCCGCATTGGCTGATCGCTGCCGCCAGCAAAGGCTATCTGGCTGTCGATTTCTTTTTCCTGCTGTCGGGCTTCGTCATTTACCTGTCGGCGCATCGGGCGATGCTGAAGGACGGGCCAGCGGCGATCAAACCGTTCCTCCTGCGCCGCTTCGCCCGCATCTATCCGCTCTATGGAGTCATGCTGGCGCTCACGGTGCTGTTCGCGCTCATATTGGAGGCTGTCCGCGGCGCAGCAGATGGCTATCCGTGGCGGGAGTTACCACTGCACGTTGCCATGCTGCAAAATTGGGGACTGACCGACCAGTTGAGCTGGAATCACCCAGCCTGGTCGATCAGCGCCGAGACGGCGGCGTACCTGATCTTTCCGCTGCTCGTGCTGGGCACGCCGATATCGTATGCGCGGCGATCCAATCTGCTGGCAGGCATGATCCTGACGCTGACGGCGCTGGCGGTCATCATGATGGAGAATGGCGAGACGATATTGGGCGGCGATATCCCGCAGTTCGGCCTCATTCGCTGCCTCGCGGAATTTACCTGCGGGGCAATGCTCTGCGCGTTCTGGCTACGCGGCCCCGACCGCGAGATACACGCATTTGGTATATCGCTGGCGGGCGTCGCGATGTTCTGGGGCTTGTGGCTCGCCGTCGGCGTGAGCGAGATTTGGGCTTTCCCGGCAGGTGCTGCGTGCCTGATACTGGCCCTCGCCCACGCATCGTCCTTTCGAGGCAACCCGTTACACTGGAGCGGTCTTCAGACGGTAGGAGAGATAAGCTACGCCACTTATCTCTCCCACTTCATGCTCTACATCTGGTTCAAGATCGCCTTCGTGGATGATCCCATGGCCGTATCTCCGTTATTGATGCTGTCCTATCTTGCGCTCACCCTGATCGCGTCCTTCGCCCTCCACAGTTTCGTGGAGCGGCCCGGTCGAGAATGGGTGTCGCGGATCAGGCGGCGGGAACCGCGACTCCTTGCGTCACGGCAGTCTTGATCGCATCCACAAACGCCGGAATATCACCCGGCTTGCGGCTGGTGATGAGGTTGCCGTCCACCACGACTTCCTGATCCACCACGTTCGCCCCAGCGTTGAACAGGTCCGTACGTACAGACGGCCAACTCGTCACGGTCCGGCCGTCGATTACATCCGCTTCGGCAAGGAGCCAGGGCGCATGGCATATGGCCGCGACAATCTTGCCATCATCCATGAAGCTCTCGATGATGTCGATGGCCTTCTCTTCCATCCGCAGGCTGTCAGGATTGGCGACGCCACCCGGCAGCAACAGGACGTCATAGTCTGACGGATCAACGTCATCCAACGTCAGATCCGGCTGGATAGTGTCGCCCTTCTCATCATGGTTCATACCTTGAATCGGATCGTGCTTGGGCGAGGCCAGCGAAACCTTCGCACCTGCCTCCAGAAGCTGGGTACGTGGCTCAAAAAGTTCGGATTGCTCGAAACCATCGGTGGCGAGAATCAGGACGCGAGCATTGGCGATATCGGGCATGGGCGTAATCCTTCTGGCAGGGTCTATGACCGCCCAACAGGTTACATCGACGAAGGTTGCGGAACGACACGGCGGAACGCGGGTTCAGCGGGACGCACCGAAAGGACATCGTGGCGGAGCTGAATGGATTCTCGCGCGCTGCGGCCTGGTCGATTTCGGGCGAGTAGCCTCATCCCGGTCAGTGCCGTGACGGCATGATGTCCGGTTGCATGCAGGCCAGCGGCGTATCCAGCAGCCACTGGCGGCTAAGTGTCCGAACCGACCCACGTAGCATCGCGGCAATCTCTCGCCCCTCGACACCTGACATTCGCAGCGCGCCCTGAAGGCGGTAAATGGCGATTAGCAATGCTTCGGTGCGGGCGATGGCATGTGCCGACGCCCCCTCGTACCGCATGGTTTCCAATGTGCGCCACAGCATTGCCATTGCGCCGGGTGGCACGTTACCCGGACCTGTGCCGGCATCTTCCAGAATCTGGAAAAAAGGCGCCAGCCAGCCGCCGTAAGCAGGCGCTGCGCGATGTGCGCCTATTTCAAATTCAGAGCAAACCCCCACGGCATGTGCCTCCCCGCGACTCCTTTTGGGTAAACAGGGTAAATAAGCCGTTAAGTACGGTTCGCGAACGGCACGTTGTCAATCGCGCCAATCCGCAAAAACATAGATGAAACATACGCCGCTTTGCTGGCACGGCGGAGCCATATGTGAGAAAGAGTGGGCCGGTGGGCTTCCCACCAAAACGGGGCAGTCGATCAACGATGACGAACACGCAAGCGGCGGATGAGACCACTCCGTCAGTCCCCGATGAAGGACATGGCACACAGGAAAAAATGCCTGTTCTTGCGCTCGGTGCGCTGGGGGTGGTGTTCGGCGACATCGGAACCTCTCCCCTCTACGCGATGAAAGAGAGCTTCGTCGGCCATCATCCGCTGACGGTGGACGCTGCGCATATCTATGGCGTGCTATCGCTGATCTTCTGGACGATGGTGCTGATCGTCACGCTGAAATATGTGCTGATCGTGATGCGCGCCGACAATCGCGGCGAAGGCGGCAGCATGGCGCTGCTCGCATTGATCGCGGGGAGCGGCGGCGCGAAACGCTGGACAAGCGGGATCGTGATGCTTGGCGTGCTGGCGACGGCGCTGTTCTATGGCGACGCGATCATCACGCCCGCCATATCCGTGCTGTCCGCCGTCGAAGGCCTGGCCACGGTACAGGCGGGCTTCGCGCCGCTCGTCATCCCCATCGCGATCACCATCCTGATCGGGCTGTTCTTCATTCAATCCCACGGCACCGCGCGCGTTGGCACGTTCTTCGGTCCAATCATGGTCGTCTACTTTCTCGTGCTGGCGATCCTCGGCATTTCGAGCCTGCTCACGCATCCGGGCATAATCGGCATCGTGAACCCCTATTGGGCGGTGAACTTCTTCCTGATCGACCCCAAACTCGCGTTTCTGGCGCTCGGGTCGGTCGTTCTGGCGGTCACGGGCGCAGAGGCGCTCTATGCCGATATGGGCCATTTCGGGCGGAAAGCGATCAGCATATCCTGGCTTTACGCCGCCTTCCCATGCCTGATGCTGAATTACATGGGCCAGGGCGCGCTGCTGCTGGCCAATCCGGCCGCCGCGAACAATCCGTTTTTCCTCATGGCCCCAGAATGGGCGCGGCTACCACTGGTCATTTTGGCGACGCTGGCGACGATCATCGCGAGTCAGGCCGTTATTTCCGGCGCATTTTCCGTCACGCAGCAGGCCGTGCAGCTTGGTTTCCTGCCCCGCCTGAAAATACGGCATACCAGCGCCAAGGCGGCCGGGCAAATCTATGTGCCGCTCGTCAACTGGAGTCTGCTGATCCTCGTCATCCTGCTCGTCCTCGGGTTTCGCAGTTCCAGTAACCTGGCGGCGGCTTATGGCATTGCCGTCACTGGCACGATGGTCATCACGGCCTGCATGATGGGCGTGCTGACCTTCTCGGTATGGAAGTGGCATCCGTTCTGGGCCGGGCTTGCAACAGGCGGCTTCCTGTTGATCGACGGCCTGTATTTCGCGTCGAATGCGACGAAGATAGCCGATGGCGGCTGGTTCCCGCTGCTCGTCGCGGCTGTGGCCTTCACGCTGCTCACGACATGGGGCACGGGGCGGCGGCTGGTGCGCAATCAAATGCTCGAAGGCGCAATCGATCTGGAACTGTTCGTCAAATCCACAGCCCAATCGGTCAAGCGGGTGTCCGGTACAGCGGTGTTCCTGTCGTCCGCGCCTGACGGTGTCCCCCCTGCCCTGCTGCACAATGTAAAGCATAACAAGGTCATTCACGAACGATGCGTCATCCTGACGGTGATCACGAAGGGCGTGCCACACATGACCAACGCGGAACGCATTTCCGTCGATGCCGTCGGCAATAATTTCTACCGGGTGACACTGCGCCACGGCTTCATGGAGGATATGGATATCCCCGCAATGCTCCGGAACATCTCTGTCTGCGGCGCGCCCTTCATCGCGACCGAGACAAGCTATTTCCTGAGCCGCCAGACACTGATCGCATCGGCGCGACCCGGCATGGCGCTATGGCGCGAAAAGCTGTTCGCATGGATGACCCGCAATTCGGAAAGCCCGATGGAATTCTTCAAGTTGCCGACAAACCGGGTAGTCGAATTGGGATCGCAGCTTGAAATCTAAACCGGCACGGCAAGACGCAGTCGCTCCCGCATTGCCCACCGGATCGTAAGCATAAGGGCCACGAAGCCAAGGCCGCTGGCAAGACCCCACCAAATACCGACGCCGCCCAGTTTCATCGGGAAGGCCAGCACCACGCCGACCCCTATCCCCACGATCCAGTAGCCGACAGCCGCGATCATCATCGGCACGCGCGTATCCTGAAGCCCGCGCAAAACGCCCGCTGCGATCGCCTGTGCGCAATCGACGATCTGGAACACTGCGGCAATCATCAGGAACGATCGCGCCAGCGAGACCACCGGTGCGTTGGCCGGGTTGGCGACGTCTATAAAGATTGCGATGAGCGCAGATGGCGCGCCGACCAGGACAAGTCCCGCAACGACGGCAAACGCCGTGCCGATCCCAATGGCAAGCCAGCCCGCACGCCCAACCGCCGCCATATCGCGGCGACCATAGCCGATCCCGACTCGCACCGTTGCCGCTTGTCCTATGCCAAGGGGCACCATGAATGCCAGCGAAGCGATCTGAATGGCGATGGCATGCGCAGCCAGCGACGGGCGGTCGATAAGGCCCATCATGAACACCGAGGCATTAAATACGGTGACTTCCAGACCGAGGGTAACGGCAATCGGCAGACCGATGCGCCACACGGCGCGAAAACGCTGCCAGTCCGGCACCCAAAAGCGACCGAACAGGCTGTAGCGCCGGAACCGGCGATCCAGCAGAACCACGGCAACCATTCCGAGCAGCATGAACAGCGACGATGCAGTGCCCGCCAACCCCGCCCCGAACATGCCGAGCGGCTGGAAACCGAGATGCCCGAAGATCAGTGCCCATCCCACGAAGAAGTTGAACGGAAGCGCGAGAACCACCACCGTCACACCCCATAACGGGCGTTCCAGCGCGGAGATGTAGCCGCGCAGGGTGAGAAACCCGAGATACGGCAACAGCGCCCACTGCAAACCCCGCATCAGCTGCCCTGCCCCTTGAGCAAGGGCCGGATCCTGACCCATGGCGAGGAGCAGCGCTTCGCTGTGCCACAGCAATATCCATACGGGAATGCAAAGCGCGATGGCGGACCATAATGTCTGGCGCACGGTGCGGCGAATATCACGCACCGAGTGCAGGCGGCGGCCCCGCTCCGCCGCAATCATGGGTGATGCGGCGGTGACGAGTCCCATGCCGAAGATCAGGCATGCGGTGTAGAGATTGATGCCGAGCGCACCGCTGGCCACGGCGTCCGGCCCCAGCTGACCGAGCAGCAACAGGTCCGTCGCAGCGATCCCCGACCAGGCGATGTTGCCAAGGATCATCGGCAAGGCGAGCGCCAGAAGCGCCCGCGCCTCGAACCGCCAAGGCCTGGTTTCTGCGGTGGAGGAAGGCGTGTCCATACGCGCCCGGTAGAGCCACCGGGCGCAAAGTTCAAATGGCGCCTGGCGCTACGGCCTTAAATCTTGTCGGCGTAGACCAGACGACCCGGCCCGAGCAGCCCCAGAACCTGTGGCAGCATGTGCTGCGCGACGGCAAGGCACCCTTCGCTCCGCCCGCATTTGCCCCATCTCGCGATGTGATCTTCGCTCACATAATCCGCGCCATGGATGACGATCGCGCGCATTTCCGCATTATTGTTCAGCGGATCAAGGCCAAGGAGGCGCATCGATGATCCATGGACGCCCTGGTAGATTTCACCGGTTTTGTATGCGCCCGCCGATGTCGCGAGCGAGTCCGGCACGTTCGAAAAACTTTGCAGCCAGCCGGAATGACCCGGATCGGACCCGCGCCCGTGGGCGACCAGATAGGAACTGGTCTGCCCGCCGATCAGATCGACGATGTGGAAGCGCAAATCCTTCGATGCCGAACTGAAATCGGCCAGCGCCACCCGGTCGCGCAAGTCGAAGGAGGTGTGATGCGTATCCAATGCCGCCCGCGCTTTATCCAGAAGGGTCGCACTGAAGCGCGTCCCCAATCCGGCCGGGAACACCTTTGACGCAGGAGGCGTTGGAGGAGGAAGAAAGCGCTTCGGTTGGGGCAGGCCTTCGGCGATGGCGTTGCCGGCCATGGAAGGCGAAAGGGCTGCAAAGCCCAGACCGGCAAACGCGTAACGGGTAAATTCGCGACGATTCATGGATTTATATATAGGGCGATTCCGTTAACCGTCCAAGAACGCGCTCATTCAACCGGGCGCGTCTGGTTCATCGGCACACCGCTCGAATCGTCCGGAAGGCGCGCCGTCAGGCCCGTAGCGTCCGCGTCGTCGCGCATTTGTTCGTCTTCACTGATCTTCGGCGCAGGCGCTGGCGCTGGAGTCGTGTTGTTGGGCACTTCGACCGGAGCCTCCGCTTCATTTTCCGGAATTGTTTCTTCGGGCACTTCGATCATGTTGTTCGCGGGCTGCGGTTCTTCGGCAGGTTTGCGATTGCAGGCGCTGAGCGCGAGAGCGGCGGCGAGGGCGAAAAAAGCAATCTTGCGCATCGGATCAATCCTTGGAGGCTATGGCAATGGTGGCCGCGCGGCGGCTGGAGGCTTCGATCTTGTCGGCAAGGAGCTTGTCCCAGCCATAAGGATCGGCACGGAAATTCATGGTGCCGTTGGTGCTGGCAAAAGCCGTCCAGTAAAGAAGGTAGACGGCGACCTGCTGCGGTAACTGTACGCGCTGTGTCTTACCCTTGTCGATCAGGGTCTGGATCTGGCCAGCGAGCGCAGGATTGGCCTGCACCATCAGTTCTGCCAGCGGCACCGGCTTTTCGAGGCGGATGCAGCCATGGCTCGCCAGCCGGTCATAGCTGGAAAACTTGGCGCGCGATGGGGTGTCATGCAGATAGACGGCAAAGGGATTGTCGAAATCGAACTTCAGCCGACCGAGCGCGCTATTGGGTCCAGCAGGCTGCACGATGCGCTCACCAGTTTCGGGCGTGCCGACAATCTTATAGCCCTGCCGGATCAGCGTTGCACGCCCCTTGGGCCATAATTCGCGCTTGGCAATCGAACTGGGAACATTCCATGGCGGATTGACCACGATCGAGTGGATGTTCGATTGCAGCATCGGCGTCGCATTATCTGGGCTACCCGTCACGGCGCGCATCGACTTTACCGGCGCATCGCCTTCAAAGACGGTCAGCACGGCGGCGGCAATGTTTACCTGCACGCGATTGACGGGCAGCGAACGCGGGAGCCAGCGCCAGCGCTCCATATTCGCCATGATCGCGGCGATGCGTTCCGTCACCGGAACGTTGAGCGCCGTCAGGGTCCGCGTGTCGAGCAGACCTGTCGGGTTGAGGCCATAGCGCCGCTGTGCGCGCTGAATGGCTTCGGACAATGGCTCTCCCGATGTGCCGGTCTTATCCTCTATCGCGAGACGCGCACGGACAGACGCTGCGTCCGATGCCGCCGTCAACTTAGGCCAGCCACCGGAATCACGAATGGCTTCATAGTCCGACAGACCCGCCCGCAAGCCTTCATAGCCCGCATAGCGCGGCGTCAGTCCCGCAGCCCATTGCGGCAGGCGATCGGCAGCGACTGCCTGCGTGAAGACAGGCAGTGGATCGTAAGCACCTGGCCGCAATGCCCAGACGTCCAGGAAATCGGCTGTATCGACACGCCCGCGATACAATGCCGTCGCGCGATCCAGCACGGCGCGGACAAGCGCATCGCCGCTTAGCGCCTGTGGCTTTGCGGCGCTGGCCGACAGGCCTTGCTCGTCACCTTTGGCAAGCCAGTCGGTCAGGTAGGCCGCTTGCGCCGACGACAGCTTTGGCAGCGGCAGCGGGGCCGTAGGCACCACCGGCGGAGGGATCGTCGTAACGACGGACGGCGGCAATATTGAAGTCGGCATCTGCTGTGCCGCCGCCGAAGCAGCGAAAGACAACAGAATGGGCGTCAGCCCGGTCAGGACGTATTTGGATGTCGAATTGCGCATGGACGAGCAGATAGCGTATCTCGCTCCCCGAGCAAACCGTGATTTATGCCCGCGACACAGTTAGCTGGCGTTCCCCGTCATGGTCTTGGCAGAGTGAGTGCGGTGTCGCATGAAGACAGCAGTTGAGCCGGATATAAGGGGTCGAGTTATTCCTGCGCCCGAAAATAGAGAAACGGTGCCGTTCCTCCGCATTAGTGCAGACGGAAACCGAGAGACCGTCGAGCGGCCGATCGCCGATGAGACGCCCATCGCCCTGGAATATAACGGCATCGGCTACGCCGTGCTGATGGCGAGCGCAACAGATTTGACGGATCTGGCCTATGGCTTTGCGCTGGCCGACCGGCTGATCGATGGCGCGGCTGACATATGCGACGTCATAGAACATGCGACGGAGCATGGCATATTGCTGCGCATCACGCTCGTCGAGGAGCGCGTGCCGCGCGTGCTGGAAAGAGTGCGGCACCGGGTATCGGAATCATCCTGCGGCCTTTGCGGCATCGAAAATCTGGAGCAGGCACTTCGCCCATTGCCCGCCGCCGCGCCGGCAAGCGACGCGAACGAAGCTGCGATATTCGCCGCACTCTCGGCCCTGCCGCAACATCAGCCGTTGAACGCGCGCACTGGCGCGGTTCACGCTGCGGCGCTGTGTCGCGCGGACGGCAGCATCATCATGGTCCGCGAAGATGTCGGGCGGCACAATGCCTTCGACAAGCTCACCGGCGCGATGCTGCGTGGTGGCGCGGGCTGGGACGGCGGCTTTGCTCTGCTCACCTCGCGTTGCTCCTTCGAGCTGGTGGAAAAAGCCGTGCTGGCGGGCTGCCCCATGCTGGTCACTGTATCCGCGCCTACCGGGCTGGCCGTGAGGCGCGCTCGCGACGCCGGTCTCCGGCTGGTCGTGCTGGCAAGGCCGGACGCCGTGCTGGCAACGGACTTTTAAACGAAAACGGGCACCCTCTTGTAATAGAGAGCGCCCGCTTCTGTTTCAGCGGCAAACGTGAACGGATTAGCCGTTCAGCTTGTCCTTCACGGCCTTGGCAGGCGCGAAGGAGAGCTTCTTGGAAGCAGCGATCTGGATCGTCGCGCCGGTAGCCGGGTTGCGGCCTTCGCGAGCGGGCGTGTCCTTCACCTTGAACTTGCCGAAGCCGTTGAGCGACACTTCTTCACCCTTTGCGGCGGCTTCTGCGATGGCGGAGAAAATGCCATCGACCAGCTTGCGCGCGTCGGCCTTGCTGAGCGCGTGAGCGGTGGCAACGGTATCGGCAAGATCGCTATTGTT
>JBPPMC010000010.1:0-15278 GCA_051305835.1 Sphingobium sp. | reverse complement strand
GAACAGCGCGGCGGTGGTGCGGCCTGAACTGGTGGCCGACATCGCGGACCGCTTCGGCAGCCAGTGCATCGTCGGGTCGGTCGATGCGCGGCGCGTGGAATCGGGCCGCTGGGAAATCTTCACCCACGGCGGGCGGCGCGGCACGGGCATCGACGCGATGGAACATGCCGTGCGCCTCGCCGAACTCGGCGCGGGCGAATTGCTGGTGACGTCGATGGACGGCGATGGAACGCGCGCTGGCTATGACCTTGCCCTGACGCGCGCCATCGCCGACGCCGTCGCGGTGCCAGTCGTCGCGAGCGGGGGCGTGGGCACATTGGATCATTTGGTCGAGGGCGTGGTCGAGGGCCATGCCAGCGCCGTGCTGGCCGCATCGATCTTCCATTTCGGCCAGCACACCATCGGCGAAGCGCACGCGGCGCTGGCCGCAGCCGGGATTCCCGTCCGTCGACCGCTTTTGGCATTGACCTCACCGGCGGCAACCGCACTATGAGCGCCATGTCCGATACGCTCTCCCGGCTGGAAGCCACGATCCGCGCGCGCCGCACCGCTGACCCGAACAGCAGCTATGTGGCGAAGCTGACGGCGAAGGGCCGCGCCAAGATAGCACAGAAGCTGGGCGAGGAAGCCGTCGAAACCGTCATCGCCGCCATGGCGAATGACCGTGAAGGCGTCACGTCCGAAGCTGCCGACCTGCTTTTTCACCTGACAGTCCTGCTCGCCGACATGAACCTGTCGCTGGACGATGTGCGCGGGGAACTGGATCGGCGCGAAGGCGTCTCGGGAATCGCGGAGAAATCCGCCCGCGTTCAGGAGTAATATCGTGCCGATCGACCCGACGCTTCCCTATGACGATGACAATATTTTCGCGAAGATTCTGCGCGGCGAAATCCCGTGCAAGAAAGTCTATGAGGACGAAAGCGCGCTCGCGTTCCACGATATCAATCCGCAGGCGCCCACGCACATATTGGTGATCCCGAAGGAACGCTATGTCAGTTGGGACGATTTTTCCGCACATGGCTCCGACCAGGAGATCGCGGGTTACGTTAGGGCTGTCGGCTTGATCGCGCGGGAAGCGGGCTATGTGGAAAGCGGCTACCGCTTGCTCGCAAATGTGGGGCAGGACGGCCATCAGGAAGTGCCGCACTTGCACGTTCATATCTTCGCGGGCCGTCCTTTGGGACCAATGCTTGCGCGCTGATTGCGATACGTAACGTCGCCCGACCAGGAACAATCATCCATAGATCATTGCTCCCGCGCGCAACATGCTTGCACGGATGGATTTAGGCGATAGTCTCGTCACCCATGATAGGGGAGCGCGCCTTCTGGCGCGCTGCGAGAGACAGAGAGAAACCATTCATGATCTTCGGGCGCATAAAGTCACTCGATGCGATCTTGGCCACTGCCGAGAAAAAGTCGCTCACGCGATCGCTGGGCGCATTTCAACTTACCATGCTGGGCATAGGCGCCGTGATCGGCACCGGCATTTTCGTGCTGACTGCCGAGGCCGCCCAGAAGGCGGGGCCGGGCATGATGCTCTCCTTCGTCATTGCCGGGTTCGTCTGCGCCGTAGCCGCGCTATGTTACGCCGAGATGGCAGCGATGGTGCCCGTTTCTGGTTCCGCTTATACGTATAGCT
Organism: Sphingobium sp.; assembly: GCA_051305835.1. Taxonomy (GTDB): domain Bacteria; phylum Pseudomonadota; class Alphaproteobacteria; order Sphingomonadales; family Sphingomonadaceae; genus Sphingobium. Next base: position 13,639 of record JBPPMC010000010.1, on the reverse strand, counting down.
ATGCGGTTATGGGCGAATTGATTGCCTGGATGGTCGGCTGGGCGCTGATCCTCGAATATGCCGTTGCGGCGGGCGCGGTTTCGGTCGGCTGGTCGGGCTATGTGGTCGGACTGCTCGAACATGCTCTGCATATCGACATACCCGACATGCTGGTGCGCGGGCCATTTGACGGCGGCGTCGTCAATTTGCCGGCGATGGCAATAGCGGGACTCGTCACATGGCTGCTGGTCATCGGCACGAAGGAAAGCGCTTCGGTCAATGCCGTGCTGGTGCTGATCAAGGTGTCGGCGCTGACGCTGTTCGTGATCCTGGCGCTCCCGGTCATCAAGATGGAGAATTTCACGCCTTTCTCGCCACTTGGTTTCGGTGGCATATCGGCAGCGGCTGCCTCGATCTTTTTCGCTTATGTCGGCTTCGACGCTGTTTCGACGGCAGCGGAGGAAACGAAGAACCCGCAGCGTAACATGCCGATCGGCCTAATCGGATCGCTGGCCATCTGCACGATCTTCTACATTCTGGTCGCCGCTGGCGTGATCGGCAGCGTTGGCGCGCAACCGGTTGCGGGGCCGGGTGGCGAAGTGCTTGCCCCCGGCAGCATTCAGCTTTCGCAACAGTGTGCGGCGATCGCGGCCACTGGCAAGGAAGCCGTGGTCTGCTCGAAGGAAGCGCTGGCGTGGACGCTACGTGAAATCGGGTGGCCGCAGATCGGCAATTTGATTGGTCTCGCCGCAGGCCTTGCTCTGCCTTCCGTTATCCTGATGATGATGTTTGGCCAGACGCGCATCTTCTTCGTGATGAGCCGTGACGGATTGCTTCCGGCCGTATTTTCAAAGGTTCATCCCAAGTTTCATACGCCGCATGTCATCACGATCCTGACGGGCATCTTCGTGGCCCTGTTCGCCGCGTTCTTCCCGGTCGGCATCCTGGCGGACATCTCCAACTCCGGCACGCTGTTCGCTTTTGCGGCGGTGTCGATTGCGGTGCTGATGCTGCGTCGGACGGACCCGGCACGCCACCGACCGTTCCGCACGCCGGCGATCATGGTCACCGCGCCTATCGCAGTGCTCGGGTGTGCGTATCTGTTCTGGAGCCTTGGCTACGAAACCAAGATGATGTTCGTGATATGGGCGGCGATCGGCCTGGTTGTTTACTTTGCCTACAGCTATAAGCGCAGCCACGTCGGCCTCGGCCTTGAAGAAGTGCATGAAGCCGATCGGGACGCGCCCAAGTCGCCCATCGGGTGATGCAAGCCTAATGCCTAAGCAGCCCGCCGAACATTCCGGCGGGCTTCTTTTCGGGTTCAGCGCGGGACTATCGGATCGCCGTGCCGCAGGTTTGCCAGATGGGGCCGTGTAAACAATCGTCCACGCTCGGCCCAAAAAACGAGGATTAAAGCCACCGATCCGTAACCGAAGAAGCCGAGCGCGAGCGGTAAAGTCGTGCCATTGAACTGCGACCCCACAAAGGCGCCGAGAAGCGCAGACAGGATCGTCGTGAGACAGGCCTGAAAGGACGATGCCATGCCCGCGCCACGGGAGAACGGCTCCATGGAGATGGCGCTGAAGTTCGAACCGGTCAGCGCAAAACACAGCATCGTACCGGACTGAAACGCTATGAAGCTCCAGACTGTCTCAAGACCATACCAGGCATAGAGGGCATGCATGCCAGACAGCAGGATCAGCGCAATGAGTGATCCCTGGCTCAGCCGTCTGGCCCCAATTCGTTCCACCAGATGACTATTGATAAAGCTGCCTACGGCCATGAATCCCGCGATGCCCGCAAAAGCGATCGCGAAAATCGCTTCTTCGTGGAAGATGTCGAAAAATACCTGTTGAACGGACGTTATGAACCCGATCAGCCCGCCCATGACGACGCCGCTCGCCATCATGTAGCCGATCGCACTGCGATGCGTGACGATCGCTTTCAATGTAACCTTCAGGTCTACAAATCGGATTTTCACGCTATTTTCAGGGGCGAGCGTCTCAGGCATGCGGATCATCATCCACACAACGACGATTAATCCGACGATCAACAGCGCACCAAAAATCCATCGCCATGGTGCTATCAGCAGCACGGCCTGCCCAAAGCTGGGCGCAAGGACCGGTACGATCATGAATACGATGAAGATCAGCGACATGATACGCGCCATCTGGTCGCCCTGAAAACGATCACGCACGATGCTGATTGCCACCACGCGGCTGGCTGCGGCGAAGAATCCGCAAGCAAATCGGCCCACGAGCATCATGGTGAACGTCTGTGAGAGCGCGCAAAATGCGGTAAAGACCAGGAACAGGCTGAGGCATATGCCGACGACTGGTTTGCGTCCATAGCGGTCCGACAATGGTCCGTAGATCAACGAACCCAACCCCAGACCTATGAAATAGGTAGTGATGATCCACTGCCGGTCATTCGCATTCGGGATGCCAAGCGTCTCGCCAATCGCCGGTAGCGCAGGCAGCATAGGATCGATCGACAGGGCGTTCATGGCCATCAACGCTGCGATAAGGGCTACGAACTCTTTAAACCCCAAAGCGAATTCGGGATGCGGGGCGGGGGTATGGCTTTGCTGCATCGCGGCGATATGTCTCCTCTGACGCATTTTGGCTAGTGCAAATGCCGAACGCGGCCCATTGTACAGGGCAATTGCCGCGTTGAGGGAATGATGAAGTCTTACGGGAATAGTCGGCCGAGCCTAGGCGATATTCGGCCGGTGCATTGGTTCGCCGTTTTGGGGATTTTGGCGGTAACGGCTACCTTCGAATTGATGATGGGCCGCAGCGTCGTCTGTACCTGCGGCTATGTCGAACTCTGGCATCCCGCCCTCGACTCTGGAAACAGCCAGCATCTGACCGATTGGTACACGCTTAGCCACATCATCCATGGCTTCCTGTTTTATGGCTTTGGATGGCTGATTCTGCGTACGCGTCCGCTAGGCGAGCGGCTGGTGCTGGCGGTCGGCATGGAGGCCGCATGGGAAATGCTGGAGAACTCGCCCCTGATCATCGACCGGTATCGCGAGGCGACGATAGCGCTTGGCTATGCGGGTGACAGCATCGTCAACTCGGTGGCGGATGTGGCGTGGATGGCGCTGGGCTTCGCCTTTGCCCGTCGCGTGCCATGGTGGGTGACGATCGGCGTGGCGGTGACATTCGAACTGGTCGCGCTCCTTGCCATTCGCGACAACCTGACCCTCAATGTGCTGATGCTCCTGTCGCCCGTGGAGGCGATAAAGGCGTGGCAAAGCGCTCTTTGAACACGCACCACGCCGTCATCACTCAGACATCGAGATTGGCCACGTTCAGGGCGTTGTCCTGAATGAACTCCCGACGCGGCTCAACGATGTCACCCATTAGACGCGTGAAGATCTCGTCGGCAACGTCCGCCTGATCGACTTCGACGCGCAGCAGCGAACGCGCATTGGGATCGAGCGTCGTTTCCCAAAGCTGCTCAGCATTCATTTCGCCAAGACCTTTGTAGCGCTGGATCGACAGACCCTTGCGGCCCGCGGCGAGGATGGCGTTCAGCAAGTCGCTGGGCCGCGACACCACGACACCCTTGGCGGGCGCGGCCGGTGCCGCTTCCTCGCCCTCGGCTACGTCTTCCTGCACAGCGGCAGCCTTGGCCGTGACGAGGCGACTTGAATTGAGGTAGGCGCCTGCCTGCTCCGTCGCCAATGTGTGCAGCTTTCGCGCTTCGGCGGAGCCAAGGAACGCCGCTTCGATGATGTGGTGATCGGTCACGCCACGCCAGAAGCGCTGGAAGTGATAGCCGCCTTCCTCGCTGACGATACCGCTCCATTTGCCCTCGGTATCGGCCAGATCGAGCCAGCGCACGGCTTCGGTCAGCGCTGCCTGACGGCGCGGTGTGTCGATGTCCGGGTCGAGCGCGCCCGCCAGCGCCAGCGCCTCGATGATGCGGGGATCGTAGCGGCGCGGCATGTAGCGCATCAGCGTGCGCATCCGGCGGCTATGGTCGATCAGCGCCCGCAATTCGTCGCCGAAGATCCGACCCTCATTGGTTTCCAGCGCCATCGTATCGACGCCATTGTCCACCAGATACTGGTCGAGCGCGGCTTCGTCCTTCAGATAGACTTCGCTCCGTCCGCGCGCAGCCTTGTACAGCGGCGGTTGGGCAATGAAGAGATGGCCGTTGTCGATGATCTGCGGCATCTGGCGATAGAAGAACGTCAGCAACAGCGTGCGGATATGCGCGCCGTCCACATCTGCGTCAGTCATGATCACGATCTTGTGGTAACGCAGTTTTTCGATGTTGAAATCGTCGCGAATGCCAGTGCCCATCGCCTGAATCAGCGTGCCGACTTCCTTGGACGATAGCATCCGGTCCAGGCGCGCGCGCTCGACATTCAGGATCTTGCCCTTCAACGGCAGGATCGCCTGATAATGTCGATCGCGGCCCTGCTTGGCCGAACCGCCTGCCGAGTCGCCTTCGACCAGGAACAGTTCGGACTTGGCAGGATCGCGCTCCTGACAATCGGCGAGCTTGCCGGGCAGGCTGGCAATATCCATCACGCCTTTGCGCCGCGTCAATTCGCGCGCCTTCTTCGCGGCCTCGCGGGCGGCGGCGGCATCGATCACCTTCTGAATGATCATCTTGGCGTTTTGCGGGTTTTCCTCCAGCCATTCGGCCATCTTGTCGGCCATCAGGCTTTCCAAAGGCTGCCGCACTTCGGAGGACACCAGCTTGTCCTTGGTCTGCGACGAGAATTTTGGATCGGGCAGCTTGACCGAGACGATGGCGGTTAGGCCTTCGCGCATGTCATCGCCGGTCAGCGACACCTTCTCCTTCTTCAACATGCCCGATTTCTCGGCATAGTTGTTGAGCGTGCGCGTCAGCGCCGCGCGGAACGCCGCCAAGTGCGTGCCGCCATCCCGCTGCGGGATGTTGTTGGTGAAGCACAGCACATTTTCATAATAGCTGTCGTTCCATTCCAGCGCGACGTCGATGGTCACTTCGTCGCGGGTGCCGGAAATGGCGATCGGTTCAGGCATCAGTGCCGCCTTATTGCGATCGAGATATTTGACGAACGCCGCAATGCCCCCTTCATAATAGAGTTCGACTGTCTTGCTTTCCTCATGCCGCGCGTCGGTCAGGAACAGCCGCACGCCGCTATTGAGGAACGCCAGTTCGCGATAGCGATGCTCCAGCTTGTCGAAATCATATTCGGTGACGTTCTTGAATGTCTCGGTGGAGAACATGAAGGTGACCTTCGTGCCCTTCTTCCCCGTCGGTGCATCGCCCAGCACCTTCAGCGGGGCTTCGGCGTCGCCGTTGCGGAAGCGCATCCAGTGCTCCTGCCCATCGCGCCAGATATTGAGTTCCAGCCAGTCGGACAGCGCATTCACCACGGATACGCCCACGCCATGCAGGCCACCCGATACCTTGTACGCGTTGGTATCCGATGTATTCTCGAACTTACCGCCCGCGTGCAGCTGCGTCATGATGACTTCGGCGGCGGACACGCCTTCCTCGGTGTGGATGCCGGTCGGGATGCCGCGGCCATTGTCCATCACGCTGACCGAGCCGTCGGGGTTCAATGTGATGTCGATCCGGTCGCAATGCCCGGCCAGGGCTTCGTCGATCGCATTGTCGGACACTTCGAACACCATATGGTGCAGGCCGGAGCCATCATCAGTATCGCCGATGTACATTCCGGGGCGCTTGCGGACCGCGTCCAGCCCCTTCAATACCTTGATGCTGTCGGCGCCATAAGCATTGGCATTCGGGGTAGCTTGGCTATCTTCGTTCATGGTCCATCATATAGGGTGGACGCGGCCAAAACTAAAGGAAAAACAGGTGTTGTTACGCCCTTGATGCATTAGAGACGGGGCATGAAACTCGTGGCCATACCGTTCATCGTCCTTACCCTTCTGTCGGCCTGTTCGGATAGCCGTCAGGTGGCCGACGAACTGCCGAACAGCTCCATCGCAGGCGCGCCGCGCGATGCCATGAGTGAGACGCAGATCGAGTCGACATTGGCGCGCCCGGTGATGATCGGGGAGGACGGACCGCGCCTTGATGCTTGCGGCGCGCTCGGCGTCGTGCGCGGCGTTGCGGGTGAGCGGATGCTGGCGATGCGCGCTGCGCCGTTTCAGAATGCGAAGGCCGTTGCGCAGCTTGCCAACGGCAATCGTGTGCATGTCTGTACCCGGAGCCTCGACCAGCGCTGGCTGGGCGTAGTGGTGCTTCCCTTGCCGACGCCGCCCGCGGTCGAAGGCAATGCGACGGCACCAGCGCCCGTGGATTGCGGGGTATCTTCACCCGTCGACCGCAAACAGCCCTATGACGGACCATGTCAGAGCGGCTGGGTGTCGAGCGGCTTCGTGCAGCTAATCGCGGGCTAGCTTTACCGTTCCCGCGTGGCGCTGAACGTGAGGTCCGGGTGCCGCTCCTGCTGATACCCGACGTCCCAGGCGCTCTTGGCCATGAACACATTGTTGCCATCGCGGTCGGTGGCGAGGTTGGAACGATTGAACTCCACGAAGTTCTTAACCGCCACGTCGCTGCCGGAAATCCAGCGCGCGGTGTCAAAGGGCGAAGGCTCCAATACTGCCTCCACTTTATACTCTGCTTCCAGCCGCGAGATCAGCACTTCGAGCTGGAGTTGCCCGACCACGCCGACAATCCACTGGCTGCCGAACTCGGGGTAGAACACCTGGATCACACCCTCTTCGGACAAGTCGTCCAGCGCCTTGCGAAGCTGCTTGGTCTTGGTAGGATCTTTCAGCGCGACACGCCGCAGGATTTCCGGGGCAAAATTGGGGAGGCCCGTGAAGCGCACGTCCGCTCGCTCGCTCAGCGTATCGCCAACGCGCAAGGTGCCGTGGTTCGGGATGCCGATGATGTCGCCGGGATAGGCCTCATCCGCCAGTTCGCGATCCTGCGCAAAGAACAGGATGGGCGAATGCACCGCCATCGGCTTACCGCTTCCCGAAGGCGTTAGTTTCATGCCACGCCGGAACTTCCCCGAACATAGCCGCATGAAGGCGATGCGATCGCGATGCTGCGGGTCCATGTTCGCCTGCACCTTGAAGATGAAGCCTGTGACATCCGCGCGATCCGGCTCGACTGGCGCAGGCTCGGCGGGTTGCGGGCGTGGTGGAGGAGCATGGGCGGCGAGCGCGTCGATCAATTCCGTCACGCCGAATTTCTTGAGCGCCGATCCGAAATATACGGGCGTCAGGTCACCGTGCCGGTATGCTGCAAGATCGAACGCGCTATAGCCGCCCTGCGCCAGTTCCGCTTCCTCGCGAAGACGCGCCAGCGCGCGCGGCGACAGGAAATCGGCCAGCTTTGGATCGTCCAGCCCAGTAAACTGATGCCGGTCGCCTTCAAATTCCTTGCTTGGCCCGGTCGGTTGCATCAGGCGATGCGTCGCGAAGTCGTACACGCCCTCGAACTCGCCGCCCATGCCGACCGGCCAGCTCATCGGCACCACGTCCAGCGCCAGCGCATCCGCAACCTCGTCGATAATCTCGAAGGTGTCGCGGCCTTCGCGATCGACCTTGTTGACGAAGGTGATGATCGGCACGTTGCGCATCCGGCACACTTCGAACAGCTTGCGGGTCTGCGGCTCGATGCCCTTTGCCGCGTCGATCACCATCACGGCGGAATCCACGGCGGTAAGCGTGCGGTAGGTATCTTCGGAGAAATCCTCATGCCCCGGCGTGTCGAGCAGGTTGAAGGTGATCGTCTCGCCATCGCGTGTCCGCTCGAACGTCATGACCGAGGAAGTGACGGAAATGCCGCGCTGCTGCTCGATCTTCATCCAGTCCGATCGCGCACGCCGGTTCGCGCCGCGCGCCTTCACTTCGCCCGCCAGGTGAATCGCGCCGCCTTCCAGCAATAGCTTTTCCGTGAGCGTGGTCTTGCCCGCGTCAGGGTGGGAAATGATCGCGAAAGTGCGGCGGGATGGGATGGTCATGATTTCTTCTCTTCGTCATCCCTGCAAAGGCAGGGATTCCGCTTTGCGGGCGGAGTGATGTTCAGGCGGCGGGAAGCAAGGCAGCGCTAATTCTCGACCAGCGTGACATCCATCCGAAACGCCTGCTCCTCGCCCGGAGCAAGCCGGATCACGCCAGGCTTTTCCCAAACGTCGCCGGTAAAGCCGACCGGATCGGCCATCCCCGCCCAGGGTTCGACACAGAGATAGTGCGCGCCGGGCTTCTGCCAAAGGCCGAGCCATGGCGTATCGGGAAAATCAATCTTCAGATACGGTATGCCCGGAGCGCCCCAAGTGAGGCTGCGGCTCTCCAGCCGGTCCCAGATCAGCGCATCGCCTGCAAACATGTCGTAGGTCGGCGCAAGTACATTGCCGACGACCGGCGAAGGCACGCTTTCCAGCGCAATCAGCGCAGGCTCATTTCCGACCTTGCGGATCGGTGCCGGCTCGGGCTTTTCAAAGACGATCCGATGATCTTCCACAGCCGCGCCATAGGGCAGGGGCCACGCAAAAGCGGGATGATAGCCGAAGCTGAATGGCATATCGTTGTCGCCGCGATTGCTGACGGTCGCTGTCATCCCCAAGGTTGTGCCGGTCAGGGCAAACGCCATGTCGAGCCGGAATTCGAAGGGATAATTCTCGTGCGTGGCCGCATCGGCCTCCAGCCGGAACAGCGCGGACGCCCCATCGCTCTCGATCAGCGCAAAATTGCGCTTCCGCGCAAAGCCGTGCTGCGGCAACGTATATTCCGCACCGTTCACGCGATAACGATCCCCCCGCAATCGCCCGACGAATGGGAACAGCAGCGGCGCATGACCCGTCCAGAAGGCGGGGTCCGAATCGGTCATGAGTTCGCGTCCGTCGCTGTCCCTCAGCGAAAGTAGTTCCGCACCCAACGGATCTACCATTGCAGACATGCCGTCCGAGGAAAGGGCAACCGCCTCAGCCACGAAGAACGCCGCCCAGTTTTTCCGCCGCCTTGACGACCGCCGCGCTGATCGCGTTCAGATCTTCCTCGGTAAAGCTCTTCTCGCCCGGTTGCAGCGTCACTTCGATGGCGAGCGACTTCGATCCCTCGTCCACACCCGGCCCCACGAACACATCGAACAACCGCGCATCGACAATGTTCTTCTTGTCCGCGCCCTTGGCCGCCCGCACCAGCGCGTCGGCTTCAAGCGCCTCCGGCACTACGAATGCAAAATCGCGCTTTACGGCTTGCAATGCGGGGGGCGTGAAGGGCGGGCGCATGAAGCCGCTCTTGCGCTTCAGCGGGATGGCATCGAGAAAGATCTCCGCCGCAACCACGCTACCGGACAGCCCGAATTGTTTGGCGAGGCTCGGGTGCAGCACGCCATATTCAGCCAGCACTGTCTTTGGCCCCAGCCGCAATGTGCCCGACTGTCCAGGATGATAAGCGCCGCTTGCTTCCCTGAAATTCTGGAGGTTCGCGACTGGCGCTCCGGCCGCGGCGAGTAGCGCCATCACTTCGGCCTTCACGTCGTGCACGGCAAAAGTCTGTGCCTTGCCACTCTGCCAGCCCCGCGGGGTCTTCTCGCCCGCCAGCACGAAGCCGACCGTAGCCCGCTCCAGACTTGCGCCATCCTTGCCTGAAAAGTAGCGCCGCCCAACTTCGAACAGCCGCACCGATGCTGCGCCGCGATCCATGTTGCGCCGCGTGGCTGAAAGCAAGCCGGGGAGCAGCGATGGCCGCATGACCTTGAGGTCTTCGGATATTGGATTGGCGAGCGTCCAGTCGCCACCGCCCACGGACGCTGCTTCCTTCTCGGAAAGGAACGACCAGTTTATCGCTTCGGAAAGCCCGCGCGCCGCAGCCGTGCGCCGCGCGCGCCGCTCGATCATCTGCTCGGGCGTCGCGGTAGGCTTGGCTACGCCGGGCATACGGGGCAGGGGCGTGGATGGCACCTTGTCCAGCCCGTGAATGCGCACGACTTCTTCGACGATATCCGCCGCGCCATCGATATCGCGCCGCCAGGACGGCACGGTGATGCTCCACGGATGATCGCGCGTCACGCCAAAGCCGAGATTGTCGAGAATGCGCGCCTGCTCATCCTCTTCCACATCGACCCCGGCCAGTGCGAGGGTGTGCGTCGGTGAGTAGCGTACCGTGCGAATGGCAACCGGCGCTTCACCTGCGCGGGTCGCTTCGCTGGGCGTGCCGCCACATAAATCAACCACCATCTGCGTTGCGATCGACAGGCCGTGGTCCAGAAATGCGGGATCGACGCCGCGCTCGAACCGCGTACGCGCATCACTGGTCAGTCCCAGCTTCTGCCCCGTGACAGCAATGGCTTCGGGTGTGAAGTAGGCGCATTCGATCAGCACTTCGGTCGTGCTGTCCTGCGCGCCTGAATGTTCGCCACCCATGATCCCGCCGATGTCATGCACCACCGCGTCATCCGCGATCACCGTCATCCGCGCGTCGAGTGTGTAGGTCTTGCCGTTCAGCGCCAATACCTGCTCGCCATCCTTCGCCCGGCGCGCGACCAGCCCGCCTTGCAACGTCGCCATATCGTAGACGTGTAGCGGACGGCCCAGATCGACCGACACATAGTTGGTGATATCGACCAACGCCGAAATCGGCTTCTGCCCGATGGCCTTGAGCCGCTTTTGCAGCCATTCCGGCGCGGAACCATTCCGCACACCCTTTACGGAACGCGCGAAGAAGGCGGGGCAGCCTGCCGGATCATCGGTCCGAACGTCCGGCCCCGGACCTTCGCCCTCGATAACCGGAATGCCGAGCGGCTTCAACGTGCCGATGCCGGCTGCCGCCAGGTCGCGCGCGATGCCGCGCACGCCCATGCAATCCTGCCGGTTCGGCGTGATCGAAACGTCGATCACCGGATCGTCCAGTTGCGCCCATTGTGCATAGACCTGACCCACCGGCGCATCGGCGGCCAGTTCGATGATCCCATCATGATCCTCGCCCAGCTCCAGTTCGCGGAAGCTGCACATCATGCCGTTGGATTCGACGCCACGAATAGCCGCGACTTTCAGCACCATGCCATTGGACGGCACCGTCGCACCCGGCGATCCGAACACGCCGACGAGGCCCGCACGCGCATTGGGCGCGCCGCACACGACTTGCAGCGGGCCGTCGCCGGCATCGACGGACAGCACCTGCAGCTTGTCCGCCTGCGGATGCGGCGCGGCGCTCAGCACCCTGGCGATGCGGAATGCGGCGAGCTTGTCGGCGGGATTTTCGACGCCTTCGACTTCAAGACCGACATTGGTCAGCGCTTCAAGGATCGTCGTCAGGTCCGCATCCGTCTCCAGATGCGCCTTGAGCCAGCTTAGCGTGAACTTCATGCGCCGACTCCTCCGCTCAAAGTGGGTACGTCAAGCGCCGAGAAGCCGTAATGCCGCAGCCAGCGCAAATCGCCGTCGAAGAAGGCGCGCAAATCGTTCATCCCATATTTCAGCATGGCGAGCCGGTCGACACCTGTGCCGAAGGCAAAACCCTGCCACTCGTCAGGGTCCAGCCCGCAGGATTCGATAACCTTGCGGTGAACCATGCCGCTGCCGAGAACTTCGAGCCAGCTGCCGTCCTTGTCATTGCCGCTGCCGCCGATGACACGCTGGCCATTGACCATCGTGTATCCGACGTCGACTTCCACCGAAGGCTCGGTAAAGGGGAAATAGCTGGGGCGCAGTCGCAGGACGATATCGTCACGCTCGAAGAAGGCCTTGAGGAACGTCTCAAGCGTCCATTTGAGATGTCCAAGGGTGATACCGCGGTCGATGACCAGCCCCTCGATCTGATGGAACATCGGCGTGTGCGTGGCGTCGCTGTCCGACCGGTAGACACGGCCCGGCGCTATGATCCGGATCGGCGGCTTGTTGGCCAGCATCGTGCGAATCTGCACCGGCGAAGTGTGCGTGCGCAGGAGCATACGGTGCGCGGCTCCTTCCGCGTCGGGGAAATAGAAAGTGTCGTGCATCGCGCGCGCCGGATGCGTCTCGGGAATGTTGAGCGCAGTGAAGTTGTGCCAGTCATCCTCGATCTCCGGTCCCGTGGCCACGGAGAAACCGAGGTCGGCGAAAATCTCCGCCAGTTCGTCCATCACCTGACTCACCGGATGCACACTGCCTACCGGACCGATGTCGGCGGGAAGCGTCATGTCGAGACGCTCGGACGCCAGCCGTGCATCCAGTGCCGCCTGCTCCAGCAGCGCCTTGCGCTCCGCGATCGCGGCAGTCACGGACTCGCGCAGATCCTGGATCGCCGGTCCCTTCTCCAGCCGCTCATCCGGCGACATGCCGCCCAGCGTCTTGAGCAGCGCGGTAACGACACCCTGTTTGCCCAACGCACCGACGCGCAGTTCCTCGACCGCCACCAATGTTTCCGCTGCCGCGATGTCGGCCAGCAGGCCGAATTTGAGTGCTGTTGTTTCGGTCATGGTTCCGTTCGGCCAAATGGCGAGAGATAATGGCAGGAGATGAGGCTGGCCTTAGCGGCGGGCGCGTCCCAAGAAAAGGGCTAGACCCGATGCCCCAGAAGCGCCGCGCCAAAGCCGACGAAGATCGTGCCGATGGTGCGGTTGAAGATGCGCTGCCGATTGGCCGGCTCCAGCCAGCGGGCCAGCGACCGGCCGCCCAGTGCATAAGTCGCATACCAGAAGCATTCGATCACCGCGAAGGTCGCGACCATGATGCTCAACTGCGGCGCAAAGGGAGCGCTTTCGTCAACAAATTGCAGGAACAGCGCTGCGGCGAAGATGATGAGCTTGGGATTGGAAAGGCCGATCAGCAACCCGCCGCGATAGAGCGAGGCCGGCGATTGCAGGGGACGTGCTACGCCTTCTTCAAGCGGCGCATCGACGGGAGAGCGCCAAGCCTTGATGCCCAGCCAGATCAGATAGGCGACACCACCATAGCGCAACAGGTCGAACAGGCGCGGCTCGGCTTTCAGCAGCGCGCCGAGGCCAAACGCCGAAGCGAACAGGCAAAGCAGCACGGCAGAAAGACATCCGGCCATGGCGAACGTGGAACGGCGAGCGCCGACCTGAATGCTCCGCATCATGATGTGCAGCATATTGGGGCCGGGTGTTCCGGCCACGACGAACACTGCCAGCGCATATAGCCACCATGTCCCCATTTGCATGCCGATGATCCTGTTTGCCCAAGTGTCGCAAGGAAGTGGAAAAGAAAAGAGCGCCGGAAGCTTTCGCCCCGGCGCCCTTGCGGTCTGATATCGCTAACCGCTTACGCAGCCGCGGGCAGAGCCGCTTTCGCCTGGGCGATGATGACGCTGAACGTCTCGCCTTCGTGCATCGCGATGTCGGCCAGAACCTTCCGGTCCAGATCGACGCCCGCAAGCTTCAGCCCGTGCATGAATTGGCCATAGGTGAGGCCTTCCATGCGGACTGCTGCGTTGATGCGTTGGATCCACAGGGCGCGGAAGCTGCGCTTCTTTACCTTGCGATCGCGATAGGCGTACTGGCCTGCCTTTTCGACAGCCTGACGGGCGATACGGATCGTATTCTTGCGACGGCCATAATAGCCCTTCGCCTGTTCCAGAATCCGTTTGTGCTTTGCGCGGGTGGTTACACCCCGTTTTACGCGTGCCATAGTCCTCTACTCCTTACTTCAGGCCGTAGGGTGCCCAGAGGCGGACGTGCGCGACGTCGGCCTCGGACAGCACGGAAGTGCCACGGTTCT
>JBPPMC010000357.1:0-2836 GCA_051305835.1 Sphingobium sp. | reverse complement strand
GGTGTGGGATGTGCCTCCAACCGTGCGATCATTCGCTTCATATCGGTAATCTCGCGCACCTGTGCGTCGATGATACCGTCCGCTAGCTTGCGGACCTCTGGATCCTTAATGTGTGCGCGCTCGCTGGTCATAATTGCGATCGAGTGATGTGGAATCATCGCCTTCATCCAGGACACGTCGTCCACGGTCTCCTGGCTGCGCACCAGCCACAGCGCGCCTGCGAAGACGACGACGCTCCCCGCGATGATCGCCAGGTTGACGCGCCGGTTCGGATACATTGACCACATGAAGCCGAGCATGATGATCGCCATCACCGCACCCATGTAGATTGCCATCCAGGTGCGCGTCTGGCTGTAGAAGACATGACTCAGCGCGTAGCTGTTCAGGTACATCAGCCCGAACATCACGATGGTCGAGGTCGCGATCATCGCAGCGAAGCGACCATAACCCGCACCCATGCTCATTTTATCTTTTTTTTCATCCATCACGCGTTTCCCTTCTCGAGCTTATGTTGCCCCCCAGCATTGCGGCGACGGCGCTTAGGCCAACGAAAATAAAGTAGGACCGCTCCCCCGAGCCACAACGTGAGCCCGCCGATCGCGAAAGCCAGCAGCCAGGGCGTGTTGAAGTTTTCGTGATTGGTCCAATCCATGATGTGAAGCCCCCAAAAGAAGTCGTAGAGCCGCCACGTTCCGGTTCGAACAGCCGCGATCCGGCCGGTGTCCGATGCGACAAATACTCGAGTAGAATCAGGGTCGGCGAAGGCAATGCGCCAAGCGGGGAGCGCTCCCCTATATTCGGGGCTGATACGCTCGATCCGCTCCACCGTTGCCGCTGGTTGTCCGCTGCCGCGCCAAGCGGCGCGCGCGATCGCTTCGGCTTGGCGGGCAGTCGGAGCTGGAAGTGCTGCGCCTGTCATCGCGTCGAACAGGTGTGTGCCCTTGGCGGTCGCGACCTCGGCGACGGGGCGCCCAAGCCACATGCGATAGGTCATGGCCTCGATCGGCGCACCCCTCGCGGCGACGATCGCCGATGGCGGCGCGAGCGCGATGCCGGTGGGGATGGCCGTCACGGCTTTGCGGTCGACGAGATGATCCCCATGCACCCGGTCGATCGGCAGGAAGCTCATCAAGGCGCCGCTCATGAACCATAGCAGGAGCTGCGCGCCTATGATGATCGCAAGCCATTTATGTGTGCGGCTTGCGAAAAGGTGCAGCCTCAATTTTGCGCTTTTCAGAACCGCCCCTCCATCAATGTCGTCGCCGGCATCATTTCATGCCTGGCATATCCTTCATCATCTCGTCGTGATCGGCCGGGGCGCTCGCCACCAGTGCCTTATACTGCTCGGGCGTCATACCGGGGAGCTTGCGCACGAACGCGACCATATCCCAAATCAGGGGATCGGGATGGGTCTTGCCCCATGCCGGCATGGCGCTGAGCTTTACGCCGTGCTTGATGATCCAGAATTGCTGCGCGGGAGTGAGATCCTGGGCACGCGCGAGTTCCGGTGCCTGCGGATAGAGGCCCTGGCTCATTTCGGACTTCTCGACGCCGGGGCCGAGATGGCATCCGGAACACATTTCCCCATAAAGGCCCGCGCCGATCGACACGCGCTGCGCCGACGCAAGATCAGCCGGTGGCGCGATACCGCGGGCGTGCGCCTCGATCGACCGATCGCGCAACCGTTCGAGCACCGAATAGACCGCAGGCGTGTGCGGCTCGTCGGCCGCGATATTATACACGCCGAAATAGACGAATGCGGCTGTGCAAACGGCGACAAGAACCGCCACCACCGCAACGAAGGACAAGCTCGGCAAGTGCCGTTTCAGCGTGCCCGATGCCTCGTGTTGCATTACTTCTCCCCTCGACATGCCAGTTGCTTATGCGCGCGAGCCGCCTAGCGGTGCTCGGGGCGGCAGGCTCAGAACCACATGCGGACGCCGGCAACGATGCTGCGGGACGTGGCCTTGTCGCCCTCCGCCCGGACGTAGCGGGCGGTGTCGCCAAACCGGCGATCCCACGACACGCCGATATAGGGCGCGAACTCGCGCCGTATCTCATAGCGGAGCCTCAATCCCAGCTCGGCATTGGACAGGCCCGATCCGATCCGGTTTTCCGGCACGTCCTGAGCCGCGAAATTAAGCTCGGCGCGCGGCTGCAAGATCAGTCGCTGGGTGACGCGCTGGTCGTAATATCCCTCAAGCCGACCAAGCACATCGCCCTTGTTGGACAGGAACAGCGCCCCCTCCAACTCGAAGAAACCTGGTGCCAGTCCCTCAAACCCGACGGTCGCATAAGTGCGCTTCGGGGAAGGCCCCAAGTCCTGGCGCACGCCCGCTTGTAGATTGAAATACGGGCCGATCGTCCGGCTATAGAGCGCCTGCACCTCGGCAGTTTCGATGCCCTTGCGAAACGCTCCCTCGCCCTCACTCTTGACGAACAGACGGTTGATGTCTCCACCAAACCACGCTTCGCCGTCCCAGCGATAGCCGTCACGGCCGTTGCGGAATTGATACTCGGCTAGGTTCAACAGCACCTGGCTGAAGTTCTGACCGCCATGCTGCCGAAGATGATGGCGGCCCATCGCCATCGTGTCCGCCCCGTAAACGCCGTCGGCCGCGTGGTCAGTCGGGATAGGCGGGGGCGGTCCGTTTCCGGCGGGAAGCGCGGTGCCGGTCTGCTGCACCCCCTCCGTCGCCATGCCTGGCATCCCGGCCATGCCGGGCATTCCCTGCATGTCGTGGCCGCTGCTCTGGTCGGCTGGCATATTCATGCCCGGCATTGCCGAGTGATCCATACCCTGCATCGGCTGCTGAGCGCCCTGAGCGGGCGTCTG
>JBPPMC010000320.1:0-42585 GCA_051305835.1 Sphingobium sp. | reverse complement strand
CGGCCGGTGTGCTTGCCGGTTTCGACCACCAGCGGACCGTCCTTGGCAAGAATGCCTTCGCCATTGGCGAGCGCGGCTTCCACCAGAGGCGCAGTGCCGAGGTTCCAGAACTGGTCGGCACGAGTTTGAATGCCCTGATTTTCCAGGGTGAATGAGGATGTCGCCTGCACGCGCTTGCTCCTAAATATGTTTATGTTCAGCCTGAAAGGCCTTGGCCGCAGATGCACGGGTCAGTCAAAACGCCCACGTCAACTCCAGCCGACCCGATCCGCATAAGCGTTTGACTGTTGGCCGTCAAATCCGCTCCCCCGCCTTGATCCATGTTGAGACAGCACCTGATTTTCCACTGGGCTTGTCAGAAGGCCTGCTTTCAGACTTCCTTGCTCCGTCGCCTGCCATCGTCTAGGTCCAGCCCGTGACTAAGCAGCCGGAACGCATGGTATGAGCGCAACGCCCTCCCCCACGATCGCCTTGGTGGATGACGACCGCAATATATTGGCGTCAGTCTCCATCGCGCTGCAATCTGAAGGTTTCATCACGCGCCTATATTCGGACTCGGAAGCGGCTCTCAAAGCGCTGACGGAGAATCCCGCCGACCTTGCGGTTTTTGATATCAAGATGCCAAAAATGGATGGCATCGAGCTGCTGCGTCGTTTGCGGGAAAAAAGCGCGATGCCGGTTATTTTCCTCACCAGCAAGAATGACGAACTGGACGAGGCACTCGGATTGGCGATGGGTGCGGATGATTATATCTCGAAGCCATTCTCTCAGCGACTGCTGATCGCACGCATAAGGTCGATCCTGCGCCGTGCCGAGTTTTCGCGCCCATCCGCCGAAGCATCCGAACCTGCCGCAGATCCCATCGTGCGTGGTCGGCTGGAGATGGACCCGGCCCGGCATCGTGTAAAGTGGAAGGGGCAGGACGTGACGCTGACCGTCACCGAATTCCTCATACTGGAGACACTGGCCGCGCGCCCCGGCGTGGTGAAGAGCCGCAACCAGTTAATGGACACGGCGTATCAGGACGACGTCTATGTCGATGACCGCACGATCGACAGCCACATCAAGCGCCTGCGCCGCAAATTTCGGGAGGTAGACTCCGATTTCAACGCAATCGACACCCTATATGGCGCCGGATACAGATTTTCCGAAGAATGACGTGAGCGCCCTGTCGCTCCGCTGGTCGGGGCGCTTGTCGCTTACGCGCCGCATCCTGGCGGTCAATATCTTTGCGCTTGCGCTGCTTGCAGGCGGGTTCTTCTATCTCGACAGCTATCGCACGCGTGTCGTCGATGCGCGGCTCGAACGCGACTTGAGCGAGCTGCAACTGCTCGGCATCGCGCTCGAAAGCACGCCCGAGCCGCAGCACAACGCCCTGATCGTAGCATTCTCACGGAAAACAGGTGGGCGGATCCGGCAATTCGCCGCTGATGGCAGGCTTGTGGCGGACAGCTTCAAACTGGCACCGCCCAATTACGTCCTGCGCGATCCGGATAGCGAGGACTGGCAGCGGCATGTTGCCCGCTTCATGGACCGGATCGTGGACCGGATCGTGTTTGCGCCCCCTACGCCGCGCTTCGTAGAGCCATCGTGGGACCGAGCCGAGGCTTGGCCGGAGGTAGTTGCCGCCCGTGAGACCCGACAGGGGCAGGCCGTCAATCGCTATGCACCGGACCGGACGCCGATGGTGTCCGCAGCGATCGCCCTGGGCGACGGCGAGACGCTGCTGGCAACCGAGAATGCCCGCGACATCACGCGCGTGGTTCGAGCCGAACGGATGCGTTTGGGACTTGTCCTAGGAGTCGCGCTGCTGGGGTCCACATTGCTGTCGCTGTTCCTTGCGCGCACGATAGTGCTGCCAATCAGGCGGCTGGCACGCGCGGCTGTCCGCGTGCGGCTCGGCCGCGCTCGCGAAGTGACCGTGCCGCGCCTCCCCGAACGTCGTGACGAGATCGGAATGCTGGCGCGCGCCTTGTCCGACATGAGCCAGGCGCTCCGCCAGCGCATCGATGCGACTGATGCTTTCGCGGCGGATGTCAGCCATGAATTGAAGAACCCCATTGCCTCGCTGCGTTCGGCGCTCGATGGACTGGAGACGGTGGAGAAGCCCGAGTTTCGTACGCAGTTACTGGCTATCGCCAAGGACGATGTGCGCAGGCTGGACCGGCTTGTCACCGATATCGCAGAAGCGTCGCGTGTAGATGCGCAACTTTCTCGAACCCGCTTCGAGCCTGTCGACCTGGGCAAGCTGATCGAGGAACTGATCATCGCACGTGAAGCGCGCGGCATGGAGCGTGGCGTTCGCGTGGCCTTTGCCCGTCCCCGAAAAGATGTCGCGGTCGTAATGGGGGAGGAGCAGCGACTGGCGCGCGTTCTGGAAAACCTGCTGGATAACGCAATATCCTTCTCTCCCGATGGTGGGCTTGTGCGGATCATCGCGACCGTCGCTGACAGCGAAGTGCTGGTAAGCGTGGAGGATGAAGGTCCGGGGGTGCCGCTGTCCGAGCGCGAGACCGTCTTCCGCCGCTTCCACAGTGTACGTCCCGAAGGCGAGCAGTTCGGCAAACATAGCGGGCTTGGACTGGCCATTGCGAGAAGCATATTGGACGGCCATCAGGGACGCATCAGCATCGGCGACCGCGACGACGCACAGTCGGGAGCGAGCTTCATCATGCGCTTGCCGATGGCGCAAACGGCAGACCCGGGCATCCAGTCAGAATGAGCGCCAGCGAAACGCTGCATGCCACCTCCGTCGCGATCGATGGCCGCGCGGTGCTCCTGATGGGGCCAAGCGGGAGCGGCAAGTCAGACCTCGCGCTGCGGCTGATAGATCGTGGGGCCGTGTTAGTGAGTGACGATTACACTGTCATATCGCGAGTCGGCGATCTGCTTCGCGCCTCTCCACCGGAGCGGCTGACCGGGCAAATGGAGGTACGCGGCATCGGGATCATTTCGGTAGAACATCATATGGATGCCCCCGTCTCGCTTATCCTGGATCTTGCTGCGGTTACCGACCGGATGCCTGATGTTCCGGAAGGCAAGGAAATCGCAGGAATAATCGTCCCTACGCTCCCGCTCGCCCCTTGGGAAGCCAGCGCGCCGATCAAAGTCGAGCTTGCGTTGAAGGCGTTCGGGCTGGCAACAGATAATCATGACAGCGCCGCAGCCTCCTAAACATATTCTGCTTGTGTCGGGCCTGTCGGGCGCGGGTAAGACAACGACGCTGAAAACACTGGAGGACATGGGCTGGGAAGTCGTCGACAACCTGCCACTACTATTGCTCGACCGTCTGTTGCAAACGCCGCTCCCGGAGGGCCATTCGGAGGAAGACCGGCCTCTCGCCATCGGGATCGATGCAAGAACCCGTGGCTTCGACGCCAACGGAATCGTTCGGCGGATCAAGGCGCTGCGTGAGAAATACGATCACGATATCGAAACCCTGTTTCTGGATTGCAGCGGCGCCGAGCTGGAGCGGCGCTTTTCCGAAACGCGCAGGCGCCACCCGCTCGCCCAGGATCGCCAGGCAGCGGACGGTATAGCCCGCGAGCGCGAGTTGCTGGAGCCGTTGCGACGCTGGTCGACCAATGTGCTCGATACCACCACGCTTACCAGCAACAGCCTGCAGCAAGAGATCCGCAATCGTTACAGCCGGGAGCGACTGCTGGACCCGGTGCTGACGATTCTTTCCTTCGGTTTTTCTCGCGGGTTGCCGCGAAACGCCGATCTGGTGTTCGACATGCGCTTTCTGCGCAATCCGCATTGGGAGGACGCCCTACGTCCACGCACCGGGCAGGATCCCGAAGTGGCCGCCTACATTGCGCAAGATCCGGCTTATGAGACGGCCGTCTCACAAATCGAAGAGCTGCTGAAAACGTTGCTTCCCCGCTATGCGGAGGACGGCAAAGCCTATGTCACGGTTGCTTTTGGCTGTACCGGCGGGAGACACCGTTCGGTTCATGTTGCCGAACGTGTCGCGTCAGCCTTGCGTCAGGCAGGATTTTCGCCCACGGTCTCGCACCGCAACATGGAATCGGCACCCCAGGACGCTCTGGAGAAGCGCCGGGCCGGAGGGCCGGGACCAACGCAATGACGCAAATGGGCTGCATTAATCTATGATCGGACTGGTTCTGGTAACACATGGTCGACTGGCGGCGGAGTTCGTCGTGGCTATGGAGCATGTTGTAGGTCCGCAGCAGGCGATCGAAACGATCTGCATCGGGCCGGAAGACGACATGGAACTACGCCGCGCGGATATCGCAGCCGCCGTAACTCGTGTGAATGACGGCAGTGGTGTGATCCTGTTGACAGATTTGTTCGGAGGAACCCCCTCCAACCTCGCCATCTCGCTTTTAAAGGCGGGGGAGATTGAAGTGATTGCCGGCATTAACTTGCCGATGCTCATCCGGCTGGAAAGCGCGCGCAAGGCGATGGATGTTCGCAAGGCTGTCGCGGCGGCGCGCGAAGCAGGCCAGAAGTATATCAGCGTCGCCTCCGAATTATTGGGAAGCGCCTCATGAGCGATATTAAACGTGAAGTGCTGATCACCAATCGGCGCGGTCTCCATGCGCGTGCCAGCGCCAAGTTCGTGACCGTCGCGAGCGGCCTCCCCTCGCAGATCACCGTTGCAAAGGATGGCTCCGAAGTGACCGGCACGTCGATCATGGGCCTGATGATGCTGGGCGCGGCGATGGGCGACAGCATCGTGATCAGCGCCGCAGGGACAGACGCCGAGGAGTCGCTGGGCAAGCTCGTCAGCTTGGTCGAGGACAAGTTCGGCGAAGAGTGACCGCAGGTGGCGCGTGAAATTACAGGCTTCTCCAATCCGCTGGTGAAGCGAGTGCGGTCCTTGCGGGAAAAGAAGTTCCGCAAGGCTGAGGGATTGTTTCTGGCAGAAGGCCTGCGTATCCTGACCGAAGCGCGCGACGCCGACGTTCTGCCCGAGATGCTGTTTCATGCAGGGTCCGACCACCCCCTTGCCCAAGATCTGATCGCAGCGATGGAAGCATTCGGCGGCGACGTTATCGAAACTTCGCCGGATATTCTCTCCAAGATCAGCGGCAAGGATAACCCGCAGGCAGTCGTCGGCGTGTATCGTGATCGATTGACGCCGCTGGACGACATCGACCGTAGCAGCGCCAACATCTGGATCGTCGCACAATCGTTGCGCGATCCGGGCAACCTTGGCACCATATTGCGGACGGGCGATGCGGTCGGTGCAGGCGGTTTGATACTCGTCGACGATTGCGTGGATCCCTTTTCGGTTGAGGCCGTACGCGCATCCATGGGCGCGCTTTTCACGCAGAAGATCGCGGCGGCGCGGTGGGATGAATTTATAGCATGGCTGCGGCAAGGCTCGGGCCAATTGGTCGGAACGAGCCTCAACGCGACGAAAGATTATCAGGAAGCGGCATATACGCAGCCCGTGTTCCTGCTTGTCGGCAATGAGGCGCAAGGTTTGCCGGACAGTTATGAAGCCGAGTGCGATCTGTTGGTGAAGATCCCGATGCTGGGCAAGGCGGATAGCCTGAACGTGGCAGTCGCGACAGCCGTAATGGCGTATGAAGTGCTCAATCAGAAGCGTCACCGCACATGAGCGGCATCAATGCCATGATCCGCCACAAGCGCGTGCTGGGGGCAAGCCTCATCGGCACGGCTGTAGAGTTTTACGATTTCTATATCTACGCGACGGCGGCAAGTCTGGTTTTCGGGCCGCTATTCTTCCCGGCGACGTCCCCCTCCGCGCAACTGCTGGCCGCCTATGCGAGCTTCGCGCTCGCGTTCGTTGCGCGTCCGCTGGGCGCAGCGGTGTTCGGGCATTATGGCGACCGGATAGGACGCAAGTCCACGCTCGTCTACTCGCTGATGCTGATGGGCGGGTCGACGCTGCTGATCGCGTTCCTGCCCACATACCAGTCGATCGGTTGGGTTGCTCCCCTGCTGCTGTGCATCCTGCGCTTCGGGCAGGGCTTTGGTCTTGGTGGAGAATGGGGCGGCGCGGCGTTGCTGGCGGTGGAGAATGCACCTGAGGGTTGGCGGGCGAGGTTCGGCATGTTTCCGCAACTGGGCGCGCCGGTCGGGTTCATCGCGGCGAACGGGCTGTTCCTTTTGCTAGGTGCGTTTCTCACCGACGCGCAGTTCCTCGCCTGGGGTTGGCGATTGCCCTTCCTCGCCAGTTCGATCCTGGTCATTCTGGGGCTTTGGGTCAGATTGAAGCTCACCGAGACGCCGGAATTTTCAGCGGCCATGGAAGAGGCGCCGCCCCCTGCCCTGCCGCTTGCCGACTTGCTCCGCGATCATCTGCGCGCTGCGTTGGCCGGGACGTTCGCGGTCGTGGCTTGCTTCGCGATCTTTTATATCGCAACGGCTTTTGCGCTCGGATATGGCACGGCAACGCTCCAGATCGGGCGCGAGACATTCCTCGGGCTGCAACTCGGCGCAATCCTGTTCATGGCGCTCGGCATTGTTCTCGCTGGCTGGTGGGCGGACAAGACCAGCCCGCGCCGGGTGCTTGTCATCGGATGCCTGGGTACGGTCCCAATGGGCATGATCTTCGGCACGGCAATGGGCAGTGGCTCGCTGCTGGCGATCTTCCTGATCCTTGCGCTCGCGCTATTCCTGATGGGCTTCGTCTATGGGCCGCTGGGCGCTTTCCTGCCTGCGCTGTTCCCGACGCAACTGCGCTATACGGGCGCATCCTTCGCCTTCAATCTAGGTGGAATCATTGGCGGCGCACTGGCGCCTATCGTCGCGCAGTATCTCGTGGCGACGCAGGGCATTGCGCTGGTCGGTTTGTATATGTCGGCCGCTGCGGCGTTGAGCCTGATCGGCCTGTGGCGACCGCGCTCGACTTAGGCCTTCGGCGCTACGCCGCTCACGTCCATCATCTTGCCGTCTGTGATGATCACCTTGTCGCCCAGCTTGGCTTGACCGAACAACAGTCTGGCGAAGGCCTTGGGCACGCCGATGCAGCCATGGGTCGCATTGCCATATTGCACATCGCTGCCATGGATCGCGACGCCATCGGCCGTCAGGCGCAGCATGTATGGCATAGGGGCATCGTAAATGCTCGACACGTGATCGGCGTCTTTTTGACTGATGGGGAATATGCCCACCGGAGAAGGCTTATCGTTAGCTCCGTAGATCACGACCGAAGCGCCAATCTCATATCCGTTGCGGAATACCGACAATGTCTGAGCCTTCAGATCGACGGTGATGACAATGGGACCAGCAGGCACGCCCTCATCGTCCCAAACATAATCTCCGTGGCGGAACGGGCCATCGATCTTCAACACGCGCTTCACGATAAAAGGGCTGTCGATCGGTTTCGTCACGAAGGCATGTTTCGGAACAGCCGATTGGGCCGGCGTCGAAACACGCACCGGCTCAGGTGTCACGGCAACGCGATTGGGCATGCTGGTAGCATGGATAGCCGTCGCCACGAGCGCGATCCCAAGGCCCGCGCGGACTACGTTGCTGATGGTAATTGCCCTGATTTTCTCAAGAATTTTCATGCTGCGGGAATCTCCAGCCCTGTCCCATATCCAAACTGTTCGGGAAGGCCAGAGGGTGATTCCCGGTGTGCCGTAGCGGGACGTGCGACGCTTAGATGATTAAAGTCAGATAACACATCATGGATGCCGGTGATGCTGGGCATAGTCATCGCTTGACCGGAAGGTGAATGTGACAAAAGGAGGCGCAGCTTTAGCGTCCGCAACCGGTCTACGGCCAGTGGAGATCAAACTATGCGCCGTGCCTGCTGCCTTGCCCTTACCACCTTTCTCTGCTCGCCAGCATTGGCTCAGGGTGAGGCCGATCCGATCACATCCATCGTCGTCACCGGACGCGGCCTGGCCCTGCCGCCTGGTACACCTGCCTACGGCTCAACCATCATCACACGCGAGCGATTGACCTCCGTGGCGTCGGGAAGGCTGGAAAGCGTGCTGGCCGATGTTGCCGGTTTTCAGCAATTCCGCCGGTCCGATAGCCGCTCGTCCAATCCTTCCGCGCAAGGAGCCACTTTGCGGGCGCTTGGCGGCAACGCTTCCAGCCGGACGCTCGTGTTGCTCGATGGCGTGCCAATGGCGGATCCGTTCTTCGGCTACATTCCATTCAGCGCGATCGTGCCGGATCGACTGGCGGGGGTGCGCGTCACGCGCGGCGGCGGTGTCGGCGCTTTTGGGGCAGGCGCGGTGGCCGGAACGATAGAACTGGAAAGCGCGGTCCGCGCCGACTTGCCAGCCGCAAGCGGCAGTGCAGCTTATGGCAGCAGGGACTCAAGCGAGTTATCCGCCAGCTTCACACCTGACCTCGGCAAAGGCTATGTTTCGATATCCGGCCGTTGGGATCGTGGTGACGGCTTCTACACGACTCCGCGCAATCAGCGCACAATCGCGGACGTGCCTGCGCGCTACGACGGATGGTCCACAAATGTGCGCGCTGTTGCTCCTATCGGCGATGACATGGAGATCCAGGCGCGCGCCCTGATTTTCGACGATGATCGCACCCTGCGCTTTGCTGGCGCCAGCAGCCACAGCGAGGGACAGGATGCGAGCATCCGGCTGGTTGCGCGCGGGGCATGGCAAGTGGATGCATTGGCCTATGTGCAGGCGCGCAATTTCAGCAATGTCGTGATCAGTTCGACGAGTTTTCGTAAAACATTGGACCAGCGCAACACGCCCTCCACCGGGATTGGCGGCAAGATCGAAGTGCGGCCGCCGGTCGGCGCGGACAATCTGCTGCGTGTCGGAGTAGACACCCGCATTGACAGCGGCGACATGTTCGAAGACGCCTATAACGCAAGCAGCGGCTTGGTGACGGCACGGCGTCACGCTTTCGGGCGACAGAGTACGACGGGGCTATTCGTCGAGAATGACTGGACCCTGGGGAAACTCATCCTGACCGGCGGTGCGCGTGCGGATCGCTGGACGATTACGGATGGCCAATTTGAGGTTCGCAGCGCGTCAGGCACACTGACATCAGACACGCCCTACCCGGATCGCGACGGCTGGAAGTTCAGCGGCCGTGCCGGAGCGTTATTGCGCGCCAGCGATGTCATTGCATTGCGCGCGGCAGGATATACAGGGTTCCGGCTGCCAACACTCAACGAGCTTTACCGACCCTTTGCTGTCTTCCCAGTGACGACGCAGGCGAACGCCGCGTTGGGCATGGAAAAACTGAAAGGGGTCGAAGTTGGTGCAGACCTGACGCCGCTTCACGGCATGACGTTTGCAGCGACAGCCTTTTACAATCGGCTGGGCAATGCCGTCGCCAATGTGACGATCGGCACCAACCTTCGCCAGCGACAGAATGTCGACGCGATCGTAGCGAAGGGCATCGAACTGACCGCCAGCGCGCAATATGAAAATTGGTCGCTGCTGGCCTCTTATGCTTATAGCCATGCGGAAGTGAAAGCTCCGGACAAGCCGTTTGACGGGCTGATCCCCGCACAAAGCCCACGCCATGCTGCTGCCGCAACGTTTTCATGGGAGCCGGTTAAAGGGGCTTCGCTTTCCACGACCGTGCGCTATGTATCGCGTCAATATGAGGACGACCTGCAAACCGATGCCCTGCCCGCCGCAGTCACGCTCGACGGGTTTGCACGCTTCCCGATCACGCCGCGACTTGCAGTCATTGGCCGGGCCGAGAACATCTTTGACAAGGCTGTGGTCACTCGAAATGCTGGTGGCTCGATCGATCTTGGCACGCCCCGAACACTGTGGATCGGTATCCGGTTCGAAGGCTGAAAATCAGAAGAAGAGGATCATCTCCGCATGACGCAAGACCTGTTCCCGGTGTCCGCCGATTGGGCGGCCAATGCCCTGCGCAACAAGGCGACCCGTGCGGAAGAACATGCGCGGTCGCTGAGCGACCCTGAGGGTTACTGGCTGGAACAGGCGCAGCGACTGGACTGGATCAAGTCGCCCACGGTGGCAAACGAGAGCAGCTTTGCCGAAAAGGATTTTCAGGTTCGCTGGTTTGCCGATGGCGTGCTGAATGTCTCTGCAAATTGCATAGACCGGCACTTGGCGGGACGTGCCGAGACAACCGCCATCATCTGGGAATCCGACGATCCGGAGGAGGAACCCCGCCGCTACACTTATGCGCAGCTACATCAGGAGGTTTGTCGTTTTGCCAATGTGCTGAAGAGCGCAGGTGCAAAGAAGGGTGACCGCGTAACCGTCTATATGCCGATGATCCCGGAAGCGGCCTTTGCGCTGCTGGCATGTGCGCGGATTGGCGCGGTGCATAGCGTCGTCTTTGGCGGTTTCTCGCCCGAGGCTTTGGCGGGGCGGATCATCGACTGTGATTCCAACATCGTCATCACCGCCGACGAAGGCCGTCGCGGCGGCAAGACGGTCGCGCTGAAAGCCAATGTCGACAAGGCGGCGGAAATGGCGTCGAGCGTGCAGAAGGTCATTGTGGTGCAGGCAACAGGCGGTGGGATCACGATGACCCCGGACCGCGACATCTGGTATCATGAGGCCGCAGCAAAGGTCTCTTCGGACTGCCCGCCGGAACCGATGAACGCGGAAGACCCGTTGTTCATTCTCTATACGTCCGGATCAACCGGCAAGCCGAAGGGCGTGTTGCACACGACTGGCGGCTATCTGTTATGGGCGGCGCAGACGCATGAGCTGTGCTTCGATTACCGCCCCGGCGAGATTTACTGGTGCGCCGCCGACATCGGTTGGGTCACGGGGCATAGCTATATCGTCTACGGGCCGCTTGCCAATGGCGCGACGTCGCTGATGTACGAAGGCCTTCCGAATTGGCCGACACCAAGCCGCATATGGGAAGTCGTGGACCGCCATCAGGTTCAGACGATCTTCACTGCCCCAACGGTTCTACGCGCGCTGATGAAAGAAGGCGACGGGTTCGTCACTGCCACCAGCCGCGCGTCGCTCCGCCTGCTGGGAACAGTCGGTGAGCCTATCAATCCGGAGGCATGGCGCTGGTATCACGGCGTCGTGGGTAAAGGGCACTGCCCGATCATCGACACATGGTGGCAGACCGAAACCGGCGCCGCGATGATCGCCCCGATGCCCGGCGCAACGGACCTGAAGCCGGGATCGGCGACCTTGCCGATGCCCGGCGTGGATCCGCAGATCGTCGACGCGGACGGCAAGGTTCTGGAAGGCGCTGCGGAGGGTAATCTGCTGATAGCACGTGCATGGCCCGGCTTGATGCGGACGGTATGGGGAGATCATGATCGCTTCTTCCAGACCTACTTCACGACCTATCCCGGCAAATATACCACCGGAGATGGCGCGCGCCGCGATGAGGATGGCTATTACTGGATCACAGGACGCGTGGATGACGTGATCAACGTGTCTGGTCACCGTATGGGAACAGCCGAAGTCGAAAGCGCACTCGTGCTGCACGCAAAGGTTGCCGAGGCCGCCGTCGTCGGCATGCCGCACGACATCAAAGGACAGGGCATCTACGCCTATGTCACATTGAACGCCGGAGAAGAGCCATCCGACGACTTGCGCGCGGATTTGGTGAAGTGGGTGCGTGCCGAGATCGGGCCGATCGCTACGCCGGACGCCATCCAGTTCGCGCCTGGCCTCCCCAAGACCCGCTCCGGCAAGATCATGCGTCGCATTTTACGCAAGATCGCGGAGGGTGAAGTCTCCGCACAGGCGCTGGGCGATATCTCCACTCTTGCCGAACCCGCCGTAGTGGAGAACCTTGTCGCCAATCGCGTGACGGCTGGCTGAGTAGCCCGTATTTCCGGCCGGGTAGAATCGGTTTTGCCTTGGCGGCTTGCGATTGACCCCCTGACCCGATAGGGGCAGCGGCGTGCTGGTTGTGCCAGAGGACGCTGCTCGCACACCCAAGTAATGCCAACACGCCCCCGGGTGGTTGACGGCTTGACCTTGCAGATTCCAGGATATTCGAAACATGAGTGATCGCGCCGAAATGCTGCCCCGCCTTGAACCTACTTCGAGCCTTACCGTTGAAACGGTGATCAGCGTGCGCCATTGGAACGAGCATCTGTTCAGTTTCACGACCACACGCCCGCCGAGCTTCCGGTTCCGGTCAGGGGAGTTCGTCATGCTGGGGCTTCCGGGCGAGAAAAAACCCTTGCTCCGCGCCTACTCTGTCGCCAGCCCATCTTATGCGGAGGAACTGGAGTTTCTGTCGATCAAGGTTGCCGATGGTCCGCTGACATCGATACTGCAGAAGATCCAGCCGGGCGACGAAATGTATCTGGGCCGCAAGCCCACCGGCACGCTGGTCGCCGATGCCCTGCTTCCGGGCAGCCGGTTGTTCCTGCTGTCGACCGGAACGGGCCTTGCACCATTCCTCAGCATCATTCGCGACCCGGATATCTATGAGCGGTTTGAGCAGATCGTCGTAGTGCATAGCGTCCGTCGCGTGAGCGATCTCGCGTTTCATGACGAACTGGAATCAAAGCTCGCCGGTGACCCGCTGGTGGAGGATGAGGCGAAGGCTCAGCTTCATTATCTGCCGACCGTCACCCGTGAGCCTTTTCGCATCACCGGCCGGATCGATGCTCTTATCGAAAACGGCGCACTGTTCGAAGGCGTAGGCGGTCCGCACAAGTTCGTACCAGAGACCGACCGCATCATGATGTGCGGCAGCATGGCGATGATCCGCGACATGGGCGACCTGTTCGAGCGTGAAGGCTTCGTTGAGGGGTCAAACGCCAACCCTGGCCAATATGTTATA
Source organism: Sphingobium sp. (assembly GCA_051305835.1). Taxonomy (GTDB): domain Bacteria; phylum Pseudomonadota; class Alphaproteobacteria; order Sphingomonadales; family Sphingomonadaceae; genus Sphingobium. The sequence continues at coordinate 29,889 of JBPPMC010000320.1, read as the reverse complement.
GAGCGCGCCTTCGTCGGTTGAAGGTTGGCATATTGTAGAGCGTCTACCTGATCAAGGTTGATCTATAATCGGACAGCTATTGCTGAACTACGCCATTTTGATCCGTAAGACATTGTCAGACCTGAAATAATCTGCATTACTGTTAAATGCACTTACAAATTCCGACGACAGGCATTTTGTTTACATGCCGGACTCAGAACGATCAATGTCATTTAGAATGGCCCGCCGCGAGATGGTGGGACTGTTCCGTAATCATGATTGGTCCGCAACGGATCTTGGAAGTCCGCTAGGATGGCCCAAACGGCTGCAGCAACTGGTGGAGGTTACCTTCAACAGTCCTATTCCAAGCTTTATAATTTGTGGGGCGCAGGGCCCTGTAATCTACAACGGGACTTTCTCGAAATTTTGCGGCGACAAACATCCTGACTCCTTCGGGCTGCCGTTTAGCGACGCGTTTCCAGAAGTACCCTCGCTGGATGAGCATTTCGATCAGGCGTTCAATGGCGTACCCGTCATCGTCCGGGATATCTCGTGGCCCAGCTATCAGCAACCCGAGCGAGAAGAACGGGTGATCGACCTCGCGCTCACGCCGGTAAATGATGGCCTGCTGTCGGCGGCGTGGCTGCAGGGGCAAGTCATTCGCGTTGAGGTCCGAGCCGCTCGCGGAATCGCCCTGGCCCCATCGCTCAACCCTGATGATGGCCTTGAGGATCTTCGCGTTCGGAATGCGTTACATGAGAGCGAAGACAGGTTGAGGCTTGCATTGGAAGTCGCTCGGCTTGCCATGTGGGATTGGGATATCAACACCAACAAGATCATATGGTCCGAGGAGCACTTCCGCATGGAAGGCTATGAAGTTGGCGAAGTGGAGCCAAGCTCCGAAACATGGACGGCCAGAATACATCCTGAGGACTTAGCGACAACCTTGACGGTATTGAACGCTGCCCGTGCATCTTCCGAACCGTTCCGGCATGAGTTTCGCTTTCTTCACCCCAATGGCAGAGTCGTTTGGAGTTCGGCCCTCGGCCGCTTCTTTTATAACGAACGCGGCGAAGCCGTACGGATGGTCGGCGTCATGCATGATGTCACCAATCGCCGGGCGGGAGAGGAACGGCAGCGCGTTCTGGTGGCAGAATTGCAGCACCGCACCCGTAATCTGATTGGCCTAGTACAATCTATCGGCCGCAAAACCCTCTCGCGAAGCAGCACACTGGATGATTTTCGAGACCGCTTCAGTGATCGCCTTTGTGCATTGGCTCGCGTGCAGAGCCTTCTTTCGGAGATAGAACAGGGGAGCCACCTGACCTTCGACGAACTGCTTCGCGCCGAACTGGCCGCGCATGGCGCCGTCGATGAATTTGGCATGGGTGAACGCGTAACGCTTGTAGGCCCGTCAGATGTGCATCTGCCGGTCAGCGCGGTTCAAACTCTCGCACTGGCCTTGCACGAACTTGCCACCAACGCTGCAAAATATGGGGCTTTGGCCACACAGGGACATCTGACGGTGCGCTGGCGCGTAGAAAAGATCGACAACGCCGATAGCCCGATCCTGCATGTGGAATGGCTCGAAAGTGGCGTTAGCATGCCTTTAGATAGCGGGATTCCTCCGAAAGGAGGTGGCTACGGACGCGAATTGATCGAACATGCCCTCCCGTATCAGCTTGGCGCCAAGACTAGTTTCGAACTGGGGCCGCATGGAGTGCGGTGCGTTATCGAGTTGCCGCTGTTCGGCCCAATAAGTGAGAGTCTTGTCCAGGAGGAGTATTAAGCGGCCTCGGGGTTCAACTGTGCAAGGCAGCGCTCGTGTCGGCCATTACCGCTCCGCGCGTGCCCATCGGACGCTCTGGTCCTGTCGTGCTGTCGCGTGCCGTCTGGCGCTCCGTCTCCGCGTTGATCAGTCCTCCCAGCAATATGGCGTAGGCCGAGACGTAAAGCCACATCAGCAACACGACGACCGCACCCAGCGATCCGTAAGTCGCATCATAATTGGCAAAATTCGCCGCGTAAGCTCCGAAACCCAGCGTCGCCCCCAGCCAAAGCAGCGTAGCGATGACCGAACCCAAGCTGAGCCAAACCCATTTTGCATCCGCACGATCCGGGGCGAATCGATACATCCCACCGATCGCCAAACAGCAGAGCAGGCCAGCAGCAACCCACGTGACAACCTTCGACACGGCAACGGCAATCGGCCCCGTCGCGCCCAACAACGTCTGCGCATAACCCAGCATCGACGCGGAGAGGACGCCAACAATGCCAATCACGACGGCGGCAATGATCAGCAGGGCGGAGACAATGGTGCCTTTTATCAGGCCGCGTTTATCCTCTTCCTCATAGATCACATTCAATGCAGTGATGATGGCGCCGGAAGCACGCGTCGCGCCATAGATCGAGACCAGCAGAGCTGCGAGAAGCCCAAGTCCCTTCTTGCTTGCCGCAGCCGTGGTCAGGTTCATCAACTGCTCGTAGATCAACCGGGCGGCGTCCCTTGGCACGAGATCGATTATCTTGCGCATATGTTGCGCCACCACCGCCGGGTCCGCAAGGAGACCATAGGTCATGACCAGTGCGCCGAGAAGCGGCACAAACGACAGGAAGGTGTAGAACGCCACGCCTGCCGACATCAGACCGAGATTATGCGTACCCGTGTTGCTCCAAACCCTGCCTAGAATGGCTTTCCACGCTGGCCAGTCAAGCTCGCGGGGCGAAGCGGCATCACGCCCGGCGTTTGTCACTTTTGCCATATCAGATTGCAGCTTGTGACACTCGCGTTTCTTCCAAAACCAAAGGCTTCTGCGACTGATCCTCCAGCAACGCGACAGGCTCGTTCTGCTTCAACCACAATTTGCGCGCGCCATACGCTGCGCCCAGCATCAGCGCTTTTCCCGGCCAACGCAAAACCGCACTGGTTACTAGAAGCCCCGCTGCCGTTCCTACGACCCCATACCGGCCAGCGGCAGCGGCAACGCGCGTACCCGCCGTCGCTGCAGCCAGCCTCACTAGAAATGCCATGATCTAACTCCCTGTTCGCACCCGCAATGCCAATGCCGCATGGGCGCGGATGTTCCGCAATCATCAGTAGTCTTTTGAATATCTTACATTGACAGACGTGCCCGTCGCACCGCCGGTCTGCGACAGGACACTCAGCGCCTTTGACAATGCGACTTCCAACTGGGTGGCGGTGAAGCCTCGCGCATCGGTGATGATCTCCACATAGACATTGTCAGTGAGATATTGACCGGCCGCCAGCGCCGTTCCTCGACCGCTATCCTTATCGGCGCCAAGTATCCGCAGGCGGTCGATACCCGACGCGCCTTGCAGTTTGCCGAGCGGGTTGAGACCGCCTCCGCTGCCTCGCAAGCCATTGAGCGCTGCGGCAAGCTGGATGGCTTGCGTTGCCGACAGGTTCGATACGTTGCTGCCGAACAGGATGCGCGAAAGCACTTCGTCCTGCGGCAGACTGGGTGTCGAGGTGAATGCGATCTCAGGACGTTCGGCCGTGCCCGTCACGTTCAGTATGGCTGTGACACCCTCTACTGTCGTGCTGGCAGAGATGGCGATGGTCGGATTGTACAGGTTGTTTCCACCGAAGCGTATATTGCCCTTGGTCAGTTCAAAGCGGCGACCAGAGAAGCTGTACGTGCCGCGGATGACATCGAGGCTACCGACAATACGCGGCGCGGCGGTTGTGCCTGTGATACGCAGGTCGGTTTTCCATTCGGACTCCAGGCCCATTCCAGTGACGAATATCTGGTTGTCGGCCCGTACCCGCAAGTTGAGCTTGAACAGGCTGGGCGGTGCGGCGGCGGTGCGGGTGGCGTTGACGGCCTGCAACGCCTCGCCCTTGCGCCGCACCCCGGTCAGTTCCCGGATTTCGGCGCCGCCCTGGCGAATAATCTGGTAACGCAGCTCAGGCAGGCTGAGGTCACCGGAGACGAGCGCACCAGCGGCTGCCGAATTGGTCACCGCGATGTTGCCCGACACGACTGTGCCAAGTGCTTCGCTACGGGCAAGACGGGCATTGTCGAGAACCACCCGAATGTCCATCGGGAAGCCGCTCGCCGCCGAAAGGCTGACGCGGCCACTGGCCTGCACGCTGCCTTCTCCCGCACGGCCGTTAAAGCGACGGATTTCCAATTGATCGCGGGTGAACCGCCCGTCCAGTTGCATGGCGGTTACCTTTGTCCCGAACGTCTCGTTTTCGTAAGTCAGGGAGTTGGCCCGCACCAAACCATTGAAGCGCGGATCATTGGCTTGTCCGCTGAGATCAGCTGCCAGTGCTATGCCGCCAGTCAATTGCTGATCGGCCTGCCCTGCAAAGGAGAACAGCACATCGGCGGGACCATTGTAGCGGATGCCACCCCCCAGCGATCCGCGCATCAACTGTTCGCTCCAGCTTCCCCCGCCTGCCGATCGCAAGGTCACGATAGCCCGACCGAGCGCCGTACCGTTCCTTCGCACCAGCGCGCGAAGATCGCCGCCGCCATTCTGGAGCTTGCCTTCAACGCTGATCGCAACGGGGTCGGAGACCGCCGTCAAGCTGCTCCGCGTGAAATTGGCGATGGAGAGGCGAGTGGAGGCAGTTGGGAACGCGTTGCCGCTCTGTGCGAAATCGAGGCTACCGGTCGCCGTGCCGCCGACGCCCAAGCCCGGCGTGAAGATGTTGGCAACCGCAAGATCGAAGTCCTTAAAGCGCGCCTGCAGGGCCGTCTCGTTACCGAAACGTCCGGCCAGATCGATCGCGCCCTGCGGCATTATCAGCTTCGCAGGTTCAAGGCGGTAGCCGCCGCGCTCCGCACGGATGATGGCTGGACGCGCAAGCCGGAAATCGATCCGATCGGCCGTACCTTTCAGAGCCACCGCATACAGATTGGGGCGCAGAACAGCGTTCATGGCGAGCGTGAAAGGCACGCCGCTGCTGCCATTCGCTACCAATTGGGCCGCGCCACGCCCGCCACGATAATTGACCTTACCCCGCGCCTGCCGGATTACATAATCGCCATAAGCTGTATTCGCGAGTTGCACATCGGCGACCATTTGCGGCGTGTCGTACAGCAGGATCGACGCATCCACGAGCGCGCGGCCGATGACGATTTCGTAATCGCCGGGCAGCTTTGCATTGGACGCTGTGGCGTTGACCTTGACGCTCTGGATCTTGTTTACATTGGCAAGCTGCACCGCGCCAACAATGCCTGATCCATTCATGGTCAGACGCCCGTCGAACGGCCCTTGCGCGCTTTGACGCAAGGTTCCTGCGAAATCGACGCCTGCAAAGCGTGCGCGGGATATGTCGATCGTAAGCGGGCCGCGTGCCGTTCGGATCAGGACGTTGGCGAAGAATGGTCCATAGGGGGAGCCGCCGGTCGCCGCCAGCCGATAGCCGGCCGTTTCGCCATTCAGTTTCGCAACAACATTGGTCAACTGCACGCCGACGTTCGGACGCGCTGCGCGTAGCACGGCCTGCGGCCGATCCAGCGTGCCGCGCACGGACACGGCAAGCGGTCCATATTGCCGCGAAGTGGCCCGTGCATCGAACGAGACCGCGCCGTTCGTAGCGTAGCTGCCGCCGCCGGACAAAATGGTGAAGCTCGGCGCTGCGCCCTTGAGTTGTGCGAGCGTGAATGTGCCTTCGGGCGTCATGCCGATCCGCCCCGAGACAAGCGCATTGCCGCCAAGGAAATCACGAACGCTGGCATTATCCAGCTTAGCGGTGCGGACACCAAAACGTCCCGAAAGGCCAAACCCGCCATTCTTGCCGGGCACAAGTTCGACGTCCGTCGTCAGGTTGACGATACCCACGCCATCAACCCGATAGTCGTTGACGCGACCTTTAAGGGCGCCACGATACAGCGCGTTGGGCAAATCAGCGAGAACGATCGCGGTTGCATCCACCTTGTCGCTATCGATCTTCAGGTTGTCGCTGATCAGCTTACCTGATGCGTAAGCAAAGTCGCCCTTTACACGCAGGTTTTGGAGAAGCCCTCCGGCGGCGGCATTCAGCCCCGTGACACGTTTCGCCTGCGCGGCAATGGGAATACGGATGCGGTCGCTGTCGATCACCGCGCGCCCCGATGCACGCAGCCCCTCAATGCCCGTCGCATCGAAGGCGAGCTGCGCAGCGGTGATATCATAGTCGATGAAAGGCGTCGCGAACGGACCGTCAAGGACGATGTTCGCCCGCACGTCGCGCCCCCGCACCTTCTCCATGATCGCACCAGGCGTCAGCAATTGTGCGTTGATCTTGAGCGATCCGAACCGGCTATTTGCCAAGTCGATCAACCCGCCCGCGTTTGCAGCCAATGCCGTCGATTTGAGGCTCCCACGCAAGTTCACGCGCCGCTCGGCAAGCGCTGCGCTCATGTCGAGCGACAGGGCGGGCGATGTCAGCCGTGCGACCGGCCCCTCCATGATGAGTCCCGGGCGCAGTGGCCCTTTCGCCGTGAATGTGCCGTTCCGGGCCGCCAGCGTGACGTTTGCCAATTCGCCTTTGGGCGATGTCGCGACAAGTTTGCCATTCCACGCCTGCCAACTGCCCTTGCCGTCCAGTGTTGCGGAAAGTGGCTGCGCGATGCCCGTCATCGCAGCGACTATGCCCTTTGCTGGCGCATCGAGGCGTCCCTGCATCGACAGGCGGTTCTGATCCGGCACCGCATCCAGCGATACCCGCAGGCGGTCGCCGCTATCGGCCCGCGCATCGGCGTTGATCTGCGCCCGCCCATCGGCAATGTGGGCGGCACCGGCGATCGCCACGATCCGTCGCGTGCCCATTACGGGCGCAGCAAGTTCGAGGCGGTCAATTTTGAGACGATCAATGTCGATGTCCAGATCAGGCAACCAGGGCGCATTGGGATCACTGGGCGTCTGGTTGAACTGCGGGCTGCGCGCCAACCGGATCAGCGGCGACGTAACCGCACGAACCTGAATGTGATTACGGATATATTGAAACGGCGACCAATCCACGCGGACCTCGGGACTAGTCGCGAACACGCCCTTGGGATCGCGCAATGCCAGATCGTGGATCACCATTTCGCTATAGATCGATCCATCGATGCGGCCGACATCGATCTTCATGCCTGATTCAAGCTGGAGAGCGGCAATCTGTTTGACAAGAAAGCGCTTGCCAGGGGACGTATTCAGCCCAAGGAGCAGCAGGCCGACCAGCACCATGATCGCAACGATGATGCCAAGCACCCAAATGCTGACCCGCTGCCACATGGGGCGCTTCTGCGATAGGGAGACAATATCCTCGGCCATCAGAATGCCTGACCTATGCCGATATAGACCGCGATTTTGGACTCTCCGGGCTGTCGATTAAGCGGCATGGCGACGTCCGCACGGAATGGACCGAAGTTGGTGTAGAAGCGACCACCAATACCCGCGCCAAAGCGGACGTCGGAGAATTTGGGCATTGATCCGTTGTATACCTGACCGGCGTCGACGAATGGGACTATGCCGAAATTGCCGAACCGGTAGCGCGCTTCGACGGCAAATTCGTTGACCGAGCGCCCGCCGATCGGATCATTGCTAGCGTCTTTCGGGCCAAGCTCCTGAAATCCGAAGCCGCGCACCGATCCTCCACCGCCGGCATAGATCCGCCGTGACGGCGCGACGTTCTCAAGGCTGGTCCCGCTGATCGTTCCCAGCCTTGTTCTGGCGGCAATGACCAGGCTGTCCGACACCGGATAGTAGCCTGATAAATCGAACGTCGCACGCACGTAAGGCGACACATTGCCCTGCAACGACGCTTCTGGAGACACGCGTATAGTGGCACGCATACCGCGCGTCGGGTTGAGTAGATCGTCGGACAGATCATAGCCGAGTTGCCCCGGCAAAGCGCCGATGAAGTAAGTAAGGCGCGAACTGTCGCCCGTTATCAGGTCAGTGGTTTTTTCATTCGAAGCAAGCACTTCAAAACCATAGGACCATGTCCAGCGCTTCTGGAAGATCGGCGTGGACACACGCGAGATGCTGCCAGCCAGCGTTGCAGTGAACGCCTCATATGCCGCATAGTCCTGATGGCTCGCAGAGATAGACGCCTGAACGGTGCGATCGCGGCGCCCCGCGTTGGAACGACGGAAGGTTGCCCCTACCCCCTGCTCCTGAGTACCGCCGACTGCATTCAGGATGAGCGCACCCTCTGGCGGAAACAGGTTGCGATGAGTCCATGTCGCTTCGGCACGAAAGCCCTGACCCGTGCCATACCCTGCGTCCCCCGCCAGGGTACGCGCAGGACCAGCATCCTGCTCCACTTGCATGTCGACATATTCCGCGCCGTCCGACGTCATCTCCCCGGTGCGGACAGGCTCGACCGAGACGCTGGAGAACAGGCTGGTGGCCGTCAATGCGCGGCGAAGGTCATCGACCTTGCGACTGTCGTACAGATCCTCGCGGTCGAACCGGGCCAGCACACCGATATGGTCTGCCTCGAATGCCTTCTTGCCGCTGGTCGTTATGCCGCGAAACCGGCTGCGCGGCCCGGTATCGACCGGCAATGTGTATTCGCCGGTCATGGTAGCCCCATCCAGAGCGATGTCACGCTGACCAACAACGACAAAGGGATAGCCATTTTGCGGAAGTTGCAGCGCGACGTTAGCCTCGGCGGCTTCCACGCGCTCGGAGATTATCGGATCACCGGTCTTGAGCGGAAGATTGTTGCGGACAAGATCGGGTGGCGTTGTCGGTTGAGCCGTAACGACTATCTCCCCGAGCTTATATTGCTTGCCTGGAGTCACCGTCAGCACGGCGTTCAGACCGGCATTTTCGCCCTGTCCGCGATCCAGCGACGACAATGCTGTCGCGTCGTAATAGCCTTCGGAGTGGAGCAGCCGAACCGCCAATCCTTCATCCTCACGGGCGCGTGCCTGCACCATGGCGGCAGTATCGGCCTTGCCTTTTCCGCTCTGCAACGCGGATAGTTCGCGGAAACGACCTTCCAGGTCGATGTCTTTCAAGCCCTCTACCGTGAAGCTGTAGCGAACCGTAGCGGGCTTTTGATCGTCAGGAGAGGCTGCGACATCCACGGGGGTTACATCGACACTGTTCAACGGCGCCAACGGTCGTGCAAGTTCCGGCTCCGGCGCTGGTGCAGCGTCTACCGGGAGTGTCGTTGTTCCATTCTCGGGCGGTGCTTCGAAAGAATCGATGCTTGGAAGCGGCGCATTAATGTCATTGCCCAGCGATGGCAGTTGCGCATCGAACGTCTGATCATCGATAATGACATCGCTGGATTGTGGCTGCTCTGGCACCTTGTCCTGCGCCGAGGCACTGGCCCCTGAAGATACCAAAACGGCACAAAGTGTAAGCCCAGTTACGCCACGCAATCGCATCTTTTATCGTACACCCCTTTGCCGGCCGCGCTTGGCGCACTATCCAGCCTAAAGATAGAGACGAAACCTGATCGGTTTTGTTCCACGCATTTCGGTAGTTAGTTTCGTTCTCGCCCGTCCAGATAACGCTTCGCAGCCTTTCTTGCCGCTTCCCCCACCGCGAGCCAACGCTCCCTCTCTTCCAACGCGTCGGCCAGTGCGCGGTGAGCGGGAGGCTCTCCCGGAGCGCGGATTTCGATCAGCGCCAGAAGGTTGCCTACCGCGTTCTCCAGTTCTTCGGGCGGCAGTATCGGCTCCAGGATAGCCATCGCGCATTCCCTATGTGCGTCGTCACTATCGCGCAGCCGCAGGCTGTGACGGGGCAACCCTGCGGCGCGGAGGAGCGTGCTTAGCCATTTGCCGTCCCACGAAGGGGCGCTTGCAAGCAAGTCATGCCCCGCCAGCGCCTCGACCATGATCCGTGCAACATCATCGTGCGCTACACCATCGGCCAGAAGCTGATGGCGTGGAATGTGGTGCACGGCCTCCGCCTCGCTGTCCCAATCCGTCCAATCCGGTGCCGGACGAATGAGGAACCCGTTCGACCTGCCATCTTCAAACACCCACGCCACTTCGATCGGATAGCTTTTCTTGCCGAGCGACGACGCCTCGAAATCCAGAAACACCAGCATTCCGAATCAACTCCTTGCCGAACCATTGCCGATGCATTTTCGCTACGATCTGCATGGCGATGAACTGATACCCTCAATTCGGGTTATCGGCGCATGGCAATCAAAGACAACATCGTGCTGCTTGGCGCACTGGGCGCAAATCTGGGGATCGCCGTTGCGAAATTCATCGCCGCATCGATCACCGGATCATCGTCCATGCTTACCGAGGGTGTCCACTCCCTCGTCGACAGCGGCAATCAGATTCTGCTTCTCTACGGGCAGAAACGGGCCAAACGCCCGCCCGATCAGGCGCATCCGTTCGGCTACGGGCGGGAATTGTATTTCTGGGCATTCGTCGTTGCGATCCTGATCTTTGCGGTCGGTGCAGGCGTTTCGATCTACGAAGGCTATCTGCACATCAGGGAGCCGGAACCGCTGCGTAGTCCGCTGGTGAATTACATCGTTCTGGCTGTCTCCATGGCACTGGAAGGCACATCCTGGACCATTGCGGTTCGTGAATTCAACGCCAAGCGCGGCGATGGTTCGTGGTGGCAGGCGATCCGCGATTCAAAGGATCCGCCCGGCTTCATTGTCCTGTTCGAGGATTCTGCTGCATTGCTCGGCCTCGTTATCGCGGCGGCAGGTGTTTGGGCCAGCCACCAGTTCAATGATCCGCGCATCGATGGCTATGCCTCGATCCTGATCGGCCTTGTCCTCGCAATCGTGGCCATCTTCCTGGCGCGGGAATCCAAAGGTCTCTTGATCGGAGAGCGCGCCGATCCGGCTGTCGTCGCACGCGTCCGGGATGTCGTCAGCCGTCGCCGGGAAATAACCGCAGTGAACCACGTTCGGACGATCCATACTGGCCCCAGCACTGTGTTCGTCGCGATCAGCGCGGACTTCGACGATGATCTGCGCATGGGTGACGCGGAGAACCTGATCGAAGGCATGGAGGCGGAGCTAAAGCAATTGATGCCGCAGCTTACCTCCATCTACATTCGCGCAGAGAAGCATGAGCAGGCATTATGATGCAGCGTCCGCAATGACGGAGTCGTTGATACGATATGGGTCATCGTCCCTCACCGCTGCGGCGACGGCTTCCTGACGGACGTCGTCCGATGGTGGCATGGCATCGGGCTGCGCACCATATTCTTCCAGCACCAACTGAAGTTGTGGCAAGGTCGTGGCCGAGGCAGCGGTACTTGCGTTGACGTTAGCAGCGTGCGCCACCGGATCGTGAATGACGACGAGGGAGCGCCCCTCCTTTGTCGGACTTTCCGAGCACGCGGCTGGCGCGAACAGAGTGAATAGCAGTGCGGATTTGATCCACATGCTTTGATGTTGAGTGACGAACATGGGTAACCTGCAAGAAGAGGCCGCCGACCCCCTGGGCCGGCGGCCAAAGGGCTATTTACCGGTGATGGTCTTCAGATATGTGCTGGGCGTGGCAGTCGCGAAGGTGCCCTTCTTCGGCTCTATCTTGTAAAGATAATCCTCTTTCCAGCCATTGCCGCCGCCCCACCAACTGACCCCCATGTAGGTCTTCGGTAGCGAGCGCATCCGTGCGATCGCGTCCTTCCCCAGCGTTCCACAGACGGAATCGACCTTCGCATAGTTGCCGAATGCAAACTCTCCGACCCACACTTTCAGGTTGCGGGCTTGCGCGGCCAAATCCGTGTTCCAGATCAACTTCGTGCCTGTAGTGTTTGTGACGCAGGTCGGACTTGTGCCCGAACCGTCAGAGTCCGGATAACGATGTCCCGACACCATTGTCAGGCCGAGCGGATCTTTCAGGCCGCCTGCACGGTCGAAGGAACAGGCAGGGCTTTCACATGCCTTGCTGCTCGATTCCCGTTTGTCGAAACGCACCATGCCCGACGAACCACGCCATTCGATCAGCAGCTTATGTTTAAAGCCCGCCTTCCGGAATGCTGCGATACCGGCGTTTACTTGAGTCGCGTAAGACTTCTTGGTGGTTGGGTCCGCCTGGTAGGAGGCGCCTGTGCGCGGCTCGTTCATCGTGTCGATCATGACGTAAGTGGAGTCCGGGAAGTTCTTGATGAAGGACGCCCACCACGCCGCCTGCCCCGGATCGAAGGTCGCGCCGTAATCATGTAGATCAAGGATGACGTACACGCCGCGATCGGTCGCCGCTTTCACAGCAGCTTTCATCTTGTTCACGACGATAGAATTAGTCGACTGCTTGCCGCGGAACGGCAAGCGGATCGCGCGGAAACCTTTGTCGATATAGGTGTTCACGGAGGCCACTGAAGGACACAGTGCGCCATCATTGGAAAATTCGCATCCTGACAGGTTTACTCCCATCAGGGGTGAGCCTCCCAAATAGACATTTTGGGACGCTTTTGAGATCACCGGTTCGGCTTGTGCCACCCCAGGAAGAGCGCCTCCAGCAGCGATAGCGCCCGCGATCATAACGGCTGCAAAACGATTAGATAACAGTAACATAGATAACTCCCCGCATCAGACTGGCGGCGGCTACCGTGCATCATAAATTATTAAAATAGATTAAGGGCAGAGCGAGTTGGATGCGGGCTACGGCGTTCATTTGATAGTTTGGCTTTGCGCTGTTTTCCGCCCTTTCGTGCTGTTTGTCCCGATTTACCACCGTGCGCAGGACGAACCGGTGCTTAACATGGATTAGCAAAATTGATCGTGATGATTCGCTGTTTAAAGAAGCGACAGCGCCTGAAAGCGCTCCCGAAATCCTTTCGGTTCAACAACATACCGGGCGCCAACCGGCATCCTCCATAATCGCGAGTATATGAACAATGACAAATAAGCCGCGCGTCTTCATCTCCACTGATATTGGCGGGGGCGATCATGACGACGATCAGTCCCTGGTCCACGCGCTACTCTATGCCGACGCCATCAACATCGTTGGGCTCTCTCAAACCGTCGCTGAAGCGACCCCGGGGGGGCGCAAGTCCGACATTCTCCAGGTCATCGACGCCTATTCAAAGGATTACAGCACTTTAAAAACGCATGGCGATTACCCGACGGCAGACTATCTGCGGTCTATAACGCATCAGGGCGCAACCGTCGCAGCGCCTTCAAACGGCTTTTCCAAAGCAACTGCCGGATCCGATGCGATCATCAAGGCAGCCCGGGACGCCAGCCCCGGTGACCCGCTTTATGTCCTGACATGGGGCGGGGAGACAGACATTGCGCAGGCGCTGCATGACGCACCGGACATCGCGGACAGTATCCGCCTGCTGACTGTCGGCAAGCAGGATAGCGATGCCACACGCTATCTGGAGAAGAACTGGAAGAGCGACATATGGTGGGTGCAGGATCTGGAAACGTTCCGGGGCATGTATACCGACGACGGTAAAAATCGCCCCTTTGACGGATCGGGCGACTGGATCGCGAAGAACGCAAAAGGTCATGGCGCGCTCGGCGACTATTTCGACAAAATGAGCCACGGCATTTACCAGCAGGGGATCAGCCCGGAATGGGAGGGCTATGGCATCAAGATGGGGGACACCCCTACCCTGCTCTATGTGCTCGACACATTATCTGGACGGACCAGCCCCACGCAAGAAGGCTGGGGCGGCGAGTTTGTGAAAAAGGCTGACAACTACTGGACCGACAATAGCAACAGCGCGTTGCGTATGGGTTCCTGGGATGGCGCGAAAACCGTCTCGGAGGATCGCGCTGCCTATATGAAGGACTTCGCATCGCGCCTTGATCGGGCCGATAAAGCGGCGGGGCAGGAAGATGCTCAGACTGCGGCTCCGCCGTCTTCGCCTGCCAAGCCGAGTTCCGGCTTTGCAGGAACCTCCGGAAACGACACCCTGACCGGCACCACCAAAGCCGACACCATCGACGGCGGCACGGGGAATGACAAAATCGCCGGGATGAAAGGGGCGGACACCTTGACCGGAGGCAGCGGCAATGACTGGTTTATATTTACGTCCGTGGAGGACAGCATGCCGGGTACGCCCGATCATATCACCGACTTCATCCGTAACCGCGACAAGATCGACTTGTCGGCCATAGACGCGCGGGAGAATAGCGGTGGCAATGATGGCTTCCGCTTTATCGGCACGAAGGCCTTTTCCGACACCTCCGGCGAGTTACGATACCAAAAGCATGGAGACGGTGTGCTGGTTCAGGCCGATACGGATGGCGATGGCCGAAGCGACTTATCGATCATCCTCGACGATCGCGGCGCATTGCTGAACTCCGCCGACTTCATTCTGTAATCGGTAACGGCTGCGGCGGCGAATGTCGCCGCAGCCGCTTTTTCAATCCACTTGGCCGAACTGCAAATCCTTGAACTGCATCGCGATCGTCTGAACCGTCGAACTCCGATAAATGCCCTGCTTGAAATAAGGGCCGACAATGTCATTGAAACCTAGCGCGCCTGCGAAGTCCACCAGCAGCCCGCCATCGCGCCACACCTTCAGCTTTCCATTGCCAGACGGCCCCATGATGACTTGGACCTTCACTTCATACCATTGGCCACGCGTCATCGGCGTTGTGTCGTCATATTGACGCACGTACCGTATGTTGCTGGCGGTGGAGAGTGCAACACTGGAATCCCGCGTTACGACCCGCAGCTTGTCTCCATTCAGCTCGATCGCGAACGGAGGGCTATGCGGCGCCTCGCCGGGGTCAAGTTCGGAATTAAGTTGAGTGATTAGCAGCCATGACGCCTTGTTCGTTTCGCCCGGCTCGATCAGCATCTTGAAACTGAACTGATAGGTTTTGCCGGTCAGCATCTTGTACGAATCATAGGATTCCGATCGCTCCGTCCCGCTCGGGGTCGCGGACATGTCGTCGCCGCTTCGCAATTCGTAACGTCGCGCGCCGTCGCTCGTAAGCGCATAGCTCCATGCCGCGTTCTTGTTCTGCTGCCGCAGGTTGAGCGTGCGCAGGACCATCGATTTCCAGCCATCGGGCTTCAGCGCGGCTTCGGTCGCCGTTTCCGAAGGTGCTGGTGTTGCCGTTGGCGTGGGCGTCGATGTCGGCACTGGATCGGGTGGCGTGATGGTCACTGGCACAGCCGCACTGCCCGCTGGTGTTTGCGACGCGGAGCCGGGTTCAGAACCACCGCCGCAAGCGGACAGCGCCAAAAGGCATACACTCGACACGGATGCTTGAAGAAACTGTTTCACTGGCTGGCTTCCTGATCAGTCCCCACCGACCGAAGCCAAGAAATGCCATCATGGTATTTAGATTAGGTAAATCATTGATTTAGCGTAACTACATATATTCGTTTCGATCGATCGCGACCGATCAGTCTTGATGCTCTGCGGCGATTCAGCATCAAATTAGCCCTTCGATCAAAGAATCGCCGAAGATTGCCGCGCGGCCGTCGAAATTCGATCAACCTATTGAATTTGCGCACGATAGAACCATATCCCGATCACTGTTCAACAATTGAAAGGAGGTGGTCGAATGTCTCATTGTCTCACGCCGGTAACGGCACAGAATGCAGTTTTCGCAACCCTCGCGGGGTCGAACCGCATCTGATTAGCCGCACGCCGGCTGGCAATGGAAAGGCCGCTTCGCAAGGGGCGGCCTTTCTCTTTATGGCTGCACCCAGCCGCCGCCCATCGCCTGATAAAGAGCCACATAGGCGTTCAATTGATCTGCCTCGGTCTGCACCAGGCTAAGATCGACAGTCAGCAGGGCGCGCTGCGCATCGAGCTGTTCCAGATAGGAGGAATAGCCCGCCTGATATCGGTTGGTCGCGTGCCGCAATGCCTCAGCCACGGCGCGCCGCTGCGCCTCCAACCGCGCACGCTGCTCCCCCAATCGCTGCGTCGCCGCCAGATTATCCTCGACTTCGCGAAACGCCGTGAGCGCCGTCCGTTGATAGGCAAAGGCGGCTTGGTCGCGCCGCGCTTCCGCCGTTTCCACTTGCGCCCTGATCCTGCCTCCGTTGAAGATCGGCGCAAGGATGCTAGTGCCGATAGACCACAGGCGGATTGGGTCAGAAAGGGCAGTCGAGAGCGCAACCCCGGCGGACCCGGTGAGCGTTATCTGCGGAAGGAATTGCGCACGCGTCGATGCCAGTGTTGCATCGGATGCCGCCAGCGTGAATTCAGCCTGCGCAATGTCGGGTCGCCGCCGCAACAGGTCGGACGGCAAACCTTCCGGCACCACGGGTTGCCGCAACGCCGGCAGCACTCCGCCCCGCCCAACGGCCTGCGGAGACACACCGATCAACTGGCTCAGGGCATTCTCCTGCCGCGTGATCGCCAATTGAACCTGCGGCACAATCAGAGCCGTGGCTTCATACTCGGCCTGCGCCTGACTCAACTCCAACTGCGAAGTATAGCCCACGTCCGCGCGATCACGTGCGAGGCGCAGCGCTTCGGCGCGCGATGCCAATGTCGCCTGCACGACTTTCAACCGAGCGTCGAGGCCCAGCAAAGTCACATATCCGCTTGCCGTGGCGGCCGCGACGGAGAGCGTCGTCGCTTCCTTCCCCGCTTCGGCGGCGGCCGTGCTCTGTTGTGCAGCCGTGACAAGGTTTCCGATACGCCCGAACAGATCGACTTCATAGGACGCCTGAAACACCGGTTGCCCGCCGAACGACTCCGAAGCACTGCCCAAAGCCCCCACCGATCGGCTATATGTCGCTCCGCCACCCAGATTGAGGCTGGGGAAAAGTTGAGAACGGGCGAGGTGCTCCTGCGCCCGTGCTTCGCGCACACGGGCGGCTGCAATGGCAACGTCAGGATTGTTCGCCAATGCCGCCTCGACAAGCCGCCCGAGCACGGGATCGCCGAAGCGCTGCCACCACTGTGCTTCCAAAGGCGCTGTCGGACCGGCATAGGTGCGCCACGCCGCCGGTGCCCCCACAGCAGCTTCCCGCGGCCGGGGAGACGATCCCACCCCTGAACATCCGGCAAGCAGCATGGCCAGCGTAGCCGCAAGACAATGCCTCACCGGCCGAACCTTCCGGCTGGAGTGCTGCTCGTATCCACTCGCGCCTCTACCGACATGCCGGGTCGTAGGCGGCGGGCGAGCGGCTGGTTTGCATCGATCGCGATCCGGACGGATATACGCTGGGCAACCTTCACGAAATTGCCGGTGGCATTGTCGGGCCGGATGACCGAGAATTCGCTGCCCGCCGCCGGTGCAAGCTGCTGCACGCGGCCAGTCAGTTCCTCGCCACCCAGCGCATCGACCGCCACTACGGCATGCTGGCCCGGCACGATCTTCGCCGTTTGCGCTTCCTTGAAATTGGCGACGACCCACGTTCTTGTCGGCACAAGGAAAAGCAGTTGCGTACCCGCAGTCACATATTGGCCGAGGCGTACGCCGACTTCGCTCACCTGCCCCGCTTGCGGCGCATGGATGATGGTGTTGGACAAGTCGATTTCGGCAAGGCGCAATGCGGCACGGGCATTTTCCACGGCCGCCTCCAAGCCACCGCGACCAACCGTGACGGTGCGGACCTGCTCCTGCGCTACGGTGCGTTGCGCCTGTGCTTGCCGCACCGCCGCTTCCGCCTGACGTAACGCCGCGAGTGTCTGGTCACGTTCCCGCAAGGACACCGATCCTTCGGCCACCAGTTCGGTGACCCGATGCATGTCCGCCTGCGCACGCTGTAACTGCGCCTGGGCATTGGCGACGGATGCGTCCTGGCCTGTTACCGAAGCCTGACTGGACCGTTCGCTCTGCGCGGAATTGTTAAGGCTCGCAATTTGCGCTGCGAGGTTGGCCTGCGCCTGCTGCACACGCTGGCGGTAGATGCGATCGTCTATACGGGCGAGCGGCTGACCCTTTTTCACATATTGAAAATCCTGGACCAAAACCTCCACGATATAGCCACTGACCTGCGGCGCGATGACGGTCGTCTGTCCCCGCACATAAGCGTTGTCCGTGGTCTGCACGCGACCTGCAAAGGGACCAAGACCCCATGCATAAAGGGCCACAAGCGCCCCGGCGATCAGGAACGCCACGAACAGCAACGTCATGCCAAGGCCGCTTCGGGGCGGCGCCCACCCGCGCGCGCGCTGCGGCGGCTGAGTCACCTCCACAGGTTCTTCAAGACGCTCATGCTGAGGCGAGGGCGAGGGCGATGCTGAAGAATTGGTCGCGTTATCTGCCATTACCGGTTCGCCAAAAGTTGCTGAAGTGCCACGAGATCCTGCGCCAGAGGATTAACACCCCGAATGCGCAAGACCAGCCAGCGGCCTCCTAACCACAGGAACGTCAGTCCGGCCAGAAATGCAATCAACAGGAATACGTCATTATACGCCAGCACATTGGCTTCGCGTGTAATCTGTTGCGCAAGCAGGCTTGTCCCCTCCGCCTGCAGCAGCCCCGGATCGCCGAGTACCCGGCCATAGGCGCTCCCAAGTTGCTGCGTCCTCAGCACGATCTGCGGATCGGTCATGACGATGGACTGCACCAACTCATGGCTATGGAACTTCTCCCGAATGATCTGAAAACTGCCAAGAAGCGCCGTGCCGCCTAGGCCGCCCACGTTCTGCGACAATGAAAATACCGCCGAATAGCTCACCATGTGGCTCGGTCCCTTCGCGAGCGCGCGCAGGATGCCGCCCATCATCGTCGGCCCAAGAAAATAGACGGCAGCGAAGGCGATGAGCGATTGCGTGAAGTAGAAATTGGCCGGGCGAGTAAGGTTGCTCGCGTCGGAATCCATATATGCCGCAATACCGATCAGCGCGGCCGAGATAACGATCTGTCGCAGCAGATCCTGTGGGTTGAGAGTGACTACGCCGACGATCAGACCGGCCAGCGTGGCCAAAGTGACGACAGCGTAAAAACTCACAAGCTGATCCTGCACCAGTCCCAGCGCCGTGAACAATCCCAACGATCCGTAATTCTGCTCGCCCAGCAAGATGCGCATGCTTGCCGCTATCATCGCAAAGCGAATCACGTCACGGCTTGCTATCCAGCGTGTGTTGAGCATGGGGTTGGCGCGATTATGTTCGATCAGCATCGCGGCACCGATCAGCAGGATCGACCCCGCGACCGCATAGCCAAGCCACGGGGTGGACCACCAGACGATGCGGCCCTGAACCAGTACCGCGATGATCAGCATCACGCCCGGGGCGAACAGAATGAAGGTCAACAGGTCGATCTTTTCGAATACTTCGATGCGCTGGCTCGGCGGAAGGCGCAGCAAGGCTACGCAGCCCAGGCAAAGCAGGCTAAGACCAAATTCGAAAAGATACAGGTTCTGGATTTCACCATTCGCCAGCAAAAGCGGCGAGATCGCTCTTGCAAGCGGCAACGCAACCTGGCTGAGACCAATACCGATGATCATCCCGCTCATTCGGGCCTTGGGTGACATGGCCTGCATGATGTAGAAGAACCCCAACGGCAGGAAACCGCTTGCGATCACGCCGCTTGCGGCCCTTACGGCGAGTTCCGTGCCGTAGCTGTGGACGAAGAGTTGCAAGCCATTCAGGATGACGAAGCCCAACAGGAAGATGCGCGTGATGCGCTGTAGGCCAAATTGCTGCCGACATTTGATGAGCACGAAGCTGGTGCAGACGTTCGTCATCGCATAGGCGGCGCTGAGCCAGCCCCCCTCGACAGGCGTAAGACCAAGCGATCCCTGAATTTGCGGAAGGTTGGCAAGCAACAGGCCGTTGTTCAGGCCGCTCGTCAGCGCGATCAGTGCCCCGATCACGGCGTATGCGATGCGCCGCAGCACTGGATGCTCGGGAGTCGCAGGAGATCCCGGCATGAGCGGCCGTTCGCTGGGCTTGAATTCATATTCCGACGCGACGGCCACGATAGTCCTAAAAAAACGGCAAAGTCAGCCCACTAGCGGGCAGAAGAACCAGTGCTTTAACCAGCATAGCCGAGCAGTACAGCCACGCCCTTCGGCTCTGCAATCCCGTTCCATACGCATTAGCAGCGTGAAAAGCATCTAAGGAGCCGCCTGTACCTTTCAAGGCAACCGCGATATTTGTCGGTCTTCCACCGCACTAACGCCGAACCTTGGCGGAGATTGCGCAACCAGCAATTCAGGCGGATGTTTCGACCAACTCAACAATTTCGAAGGCATAGCTTTGCCACCCGCGCGTGGCGGCAGCATCGGCTGCTGCACCGCGTTTCTTTCGGGCCTCGGCTTGTGATTTGACGTGTCCCCAGAACACCTCGGTTTTGCCACTTTCAAGAATCGCGACGATTCGCCAATAGTGGGTGAAGGGATCTGCTGTGGGGCCGATGGTCTTCACGTAACCATCTGGCAAGGTTGCCGTTAGATACCGTCGTTTGCGGGCCATCATCCTGCCTGTCGATGAACGTCCGAGAGCGACTTATTCGCCCGACCGCTCGGCCAGCGCCAGGCGCCGACCCGTCGCCAACGTCTGGATGATGAAGAGCAATATCAGGATAGCTGCTGCGAAGCCCACGAAGACATCAAAGCCCGAAAGCATGCCGAACATCCCGGGCGCCGAACCGAGCGCCATCATCATCAACGTCAAAGCAATCAATATCAGCCGCAATTCCGTCGGCCCTGCGGAGAGATAGGATAGCTTCAACTCACCCAGCACGCGGGCCGAAAGATAGGCGTGAATCGATAACAGCAAATAGCCTGCCAGGGCCGCAAGCGCGACATCCATGGACACAAACGGACTGGAGCCGATTCCCGCAAGGATCAGCAGCGTTGCAAGCCCGTCACAGCTATGGTCGATAAAATAGCCGTAGGATGGACGTTCGATTTGTCGATATCGCGCCAGGCTCCCGTCCATCGAGTCGCCGAACCACTGGACGAAGTAGCCCGCGATCGAGAGCAGCAGCCATGTGGCGCCCAGATTGCTGGCGAAATATCCCGAAAAGATCATGAGCGCGCCAACCATGCCAACGGACGTCAGCTTGTCCGGCGTAACCCATGCAGGCATTTTGCTGCATAGCCAACGCAGTAGCTGTCGTTCGGTATTGGCGAGCCAGTTCTGTTGAATTCTGGTAAGTGGCTTCTTGAGGTCGGTCTGAAGTGTCATAGGCTCTTATGAAAGATCGGGCCAAATTCAGCAATGTGCGAAACGCTTCTCTTTTGCAAAAGCCATTGGTGCCCGCTCTTACAGAACCAGATCTGCTTCTCCTCAACATGGAATGCGTCAGGGTCGTCTCCCTGCCCGCGCTCAACTCGCGCGGACATTAAAGGCCAAATTCGCGCACAATTTCGCAACGGGGGCTAAGGCCCGGCGCGATCGAGTTGATGCGGATCCTGTGGCAAGTTCCGGATATTCTGCAGCGAGAAGTTTAGTTCCCTGTGGTGGTGCGGTCCGTCTCGGCAAAAAATGCACTGACCGTCGCTGGTCGCTAATATTCGTCTGCCTGCACGCGTTTACCGGGCAAAAGTTGCCCGGTCCAGCCTGGCGCGCCATCATGGCTGTGGATCACAGCAGATCCCGAAAGGGGGTTAGCTATCGAAGCCCGGTGCCTGACGATTGGCCTTCCTTAACGCCGCATCCCACACCAGATCATAGTGCGACCTGGCGCCATCGGACAACTCTCGACGACCGCTGATTTGCCGCCGCACTTCTTCCTGTGCCGCTTCAGGGGCAATCAGTACATTATCGCGTCCGATGCTTAGTGTGCGAACCTGCGCCTTGCAGGCTTCTTCGAGGTGGTAGATCCCACTGAACGCCTCGCCCGGTGAAGCTCCCAGAGCTAACGTCCCGTGATTGCGCAGAAGCATGACCTTTGCGTCACCCAGATCCGCCACAAGCCGCTCCCGTTCATCAAGATTGAGCGCTACGCCTTCGTAATCATGATAGGCCAGGCTTGGGATCAGCCCCAATGCGCGTTGATTCAATGGCAGCAAACCTTCGGCATGGGCGGAGACGGCCATCCCGTCGGGGCTATGAAAATGAGCGATATAATGCGCGTCTTCGCGCGCGCCGTGAATGGCAGAGTGGATCACATACCCGGCATAGTTGATGCCATATTCACTATTCCCGATCACCTTTCCGTCGAGATCAACCTTCACCAGTTGCGACGCAGTTATTTCATCGAACATCAGCCCGAACGGATTGATCAGGAAGTGATGATCGGGGCCGGGAACCCGCGCCGAGATATGCGTATAGATGAAATCGTCCCAACCATAGAGCGCCGACAGCCGATAGAAGGCCGCAAGATCGACACGCACTTTCCATTCGGCTTCACTGATGCCGGAATGTTGAAAATGATCTTCCTTGAATGCCGTGGCCATGTGACGCTCCTTTGGACGCCATCTAGCCGCCGCCGGACAAGCCGCCAAACGAGGATTTCTGATGGCGTTAAAAGGATCGCTCAAGTGGTTCGCACCGGACCGCCCCTGCCGCCCCTCTTTCCCATATCAATTAGCGGGATGTGGAGGCGGCGGCCGCCAGCTTTCGGCTAGCGGTTTAGCTATTTCGCAGCGTTGGACGGCGCGGGTGAAGCCGCATCGTTACGGCTCCACCCTGATCGGAGGACCGAAACGTTAGCCCACTAACTCGCGGCCATAAGCGACAACCATATTCACTTCTTCACTGTCGCCCAGGACAACACCGACGCGCTGGTGAAGGCCGGATGGCTGGATATCCAGCGTACGCTCGAACCCATCGGTGGCCGCGCCGCCCGCCTGCTCGACCAGAAGGCTCATGGGATTTGCTTCATACATCAGCCTGAGACGCGCCTTGCCGGCGGATCGATGGTCGGCAGGGTACATGAATGTGCCGCCGCGCTTGAGGATGCGATGCACGTCTGCGACCATCGATCCGGTCCAGCGCATGTTATAATCCTGACCGCACGGCCCTTCCGAACCGGACACGCGCTCCTCGATGTAGCGCGCGATGGCAGGCGACCACTGTCGGCGATTCGACATGTTGATGGCGAACTCACACTTGCCTTGCGGCATCACCATCGGACCGTCGGTCATCTGCCATGCGCCGACTTCGCGATCGAGTGTAAACTCATAGACACCAGTCCCGACGGTCAGCACCAATATGGTCTGCGGGCCATAGATTGCATATCCTGCAGCGACCTGATTACGGCCAGGTTGCAGAAAGTCCTCTTCGGTGATGTCCCGACCCGACGCGCCCGCAGGAGCAGTCAAGACCGAGAAGATCGTGCCGACGGAAAGTCCTACGTCGATGTTGCTGGAACCGTCGATCGGATCGAACAGCAACAGATACTCGCCCTTGGGATATCGGTTGGGAATACGATGGATCGTTTCCATTTCCTCAGAGGCCATAGCGGCGAGATGCCCACCCCATTCATTGGCCTCAAGCAGCAACTCATTGGCGATAACGTCCAGCTTTTTCTGAACCTCGCCCTGAACATTCTCACTGCTGAGGCTGCCCAGCACTTCCCCGAGCGCGCCCTTGCCTACCGAATGGCTGATGGTCTTGCACGCACGGGCCACGGTCTCGATCAGCAATCGCAGTTCTGGCGGCAATGCTTCAGCCTGACGCTGCTGCTCGATGAGGAAACGGGTGAGAGTGGTCCTGGTCATAAGAAGCCTTCAGCAAAAGAATCGAACTTCGCGTGGACTTCGCAGCCAGCGCATCGACGTCTTTCATTGCCCAGATACCGACATATTGGAAGAGCACTTGCATGAAACCACAGGAACGCGCGTTCATTTGCTCTTTGATTGCTAAGCGCCTGATCAATGAACCGCCGGAAAATAGCTTCCA
Source organism: Sphingobium sp. (assembly GCA_051305835.1). Taxonomy (GTDB): domain Bacteria; phylum Pseudomonadota; class Alphaproteobacteria; order Sphingomonadales; family Sphingomonadaceae; genus Sphingobium. The sequence continues at coordinate 6,291 of JBPPMC010000320.1, read as the reverse complement.
CGCGGTTCATCAAGCCATCACCCTCGCCCGATCAACTTCTGCGCCATGGCATCCGCAACATCGGCTGCAGGACGCCCGCTGGCGGCGCTCTCCGTCCAGATTTCACGCAGCCGGTCGGGGATCATCTCGATCCGTCCATTTACTTCGTCGCGATCGCCCCGGCCCAGATATTCCAGTGCGACATTGATGATGCCGCCAGCATTGATTACGTAATCGGGCGCATACAGTACGCCGCGCGCATGCAACCGCGATGCATCCGCCGCTGTCGCAAGCTGGTTGTTCGCGCCACCGGCAACGATACGCGTCTTCAGGAGCGGGATGCTATATTCGTTGAGAATGGCGCCTAGCGCGTTGGGGCTGAATACATCCGCCTCCACGCCGATGATCGCTTCCGCTTCGACGGCTTCCGCGCCGATCTCTGTGGCCAGCGCACGCGCACGGTCAGCGTTCACATCCGCCAGCGTCAACCGGGCACCGTCACGCGCCAGATAGCGGGCGAGACCGCCGCCGACACTGCCTACGCCCTGAATGGCGACATGCACCCCCGCCATATTGGTCTTCCCCAATCCCTGCCGGACCGCAGCCTTGACGCCAAGATAGATGCCATAGGCCGTGAACGGTCCCGGGTCGCCCCCCGCTCGGCCTTCGCCGACCGGCAGGCCGGAGACGTGGCGCGTGCCGCGTGCAATGGCGATCATATCGGCTTCGGAAATCCCGACATCTTCCGCCGTGACATAGCGCCCGCCCAGCGAATCAACTGCGCGGCCGAATGCTTCGAGCATTTCTGGCGTCTTGGTCCTGGTCTCGTCCGCGAGTATCACGCCCTTGGCTCCGCCCATCGGCAGGCCCGCCATGGCGTTCTTGTAGCTCATGCCACGCGACAGGCGCAGCGCATCGGTGATGGCGTCGGCGCGGTTGGCATAATGCCAGAACCGCGTGCCGCCCGCGCCCGGCCCCAAATTCGTGGAGTGAATTGCGATTACCGCCGTCAGTCCAGTGGCCCGGTCACGAAACAGATGGACGCCTTCATGGTCGTCAAAATCGGGCATGTCCCAGGCGGCGCTCATATCAACCTCGAAATATTATTACAGATCAGCGTAATAATAGGTCCGACATGAAAACGCTACAGCAAAGGCGGTCGCCTTCGGGGTTTTTGCTCCACTCTTCGCAACAATGTCGAGAAATGGGGCGACCGATGGGTCTTGAACCCACGACCTCCGGTACCACAAACCGGCGCTCTAACCAACTGAGCTACGATCGCCACACCCGCGCGCTTGCGGGAAGACGGCCCATAGAGCGCGCGACATGTAACCGTCAAGCACTCTAGCGACATTTTCCAGCAAGTAGCGAGAATTCACATGTTCCATATCGGCTGCACCCGATAGGCATGCATGTGACACAAAACCGATGTCGGGAGCATGAGACCCCCGCCACCAGATACTCAGTTTACAGCGTCTTTCAGGCTTTTGCCGGCCCGGAACTTCGGCTGCGTCGATGCCTTGATCGACATTGCCTCACCAGTGCGCGGGTTCCGCCCAGTTGACGCCTTGCGATTGGATACGGAGAAAGTGCCAAATCCGACAAGGCGGACTTCGTCGCCTTTCTTAAGGGCAGTCGTAACAGCTTCGAATACGCCTTCGACCGCTTTGGTCGCGTCACCCTTACTCAAACCGCTGCTGTCGGCAACGGCACTGATAAGATCCTGTTTATTCATGGTATGCAGCCCCCCTCTTCAAGACTCTTGACTGGAAATCAAGGACAGGCGCGCAATAAGGCGTAGGATGTCACGGCTGTCAAAGGGAAAAAGACGAATTCCATACCCGCCTTGGGAATGGCCGGCTCTTGCCCCTTTTCGAGACAAGAGCCACGTATCCCTAACTTCTAATGCCGCACCGCTACATCGCTATCGCTGCCGCCCAGGGGGCCGGGTTGGGCTGCCAGATCATCTTCCTCAGTCCAGTTGATCGCCTCAAGCGGCGCGATCAAGGCGCGGGCAAGGACTTCATCGACATGGCTGACAGGAATAATCTCCAATCCGTCACGAATATTCGCAGGGATTTCCGCCAGATCCTTCTCATTCTCTGCCGGTATCAACACAGTCTTGATCCCGCCACGGAGTGCCGCAAGCAGCTTCTCCTTTAGCCCGCCGATTGGAAGCACCCGGCCTCGCAGAGTGACCTCGCCCGTCATGGCAACGTCTTTATGCACCGGGATACCCGTGAGCGTGCTGACGATCGACGTCACCATCCCGACACCGGCGGAGGGGCCATCCTTGGGAACAGCACCTTCGGGCAAATGGATATGGATATCCTTTCGCGTGAAGATGCTCGGCTTGATGCCATAACCCGGCGATCGCGCCTTCACATAGGAGAAGGCGGCCTGAATGGACTCCGTCATCACATCGCCCAGCTTGCCAGTCGTGCGGATCGCGCCTTTGCCGGGCACGGTCACGGATTCAATCGTCAGAAGCTCGCCGCCAACCTCGGTCCATGCCAGACCCGTCACGGCACCGATCTGGTTTTCTTCCTCACTGATGCCGTGGCGGAACTTCCGCACGCCGGCATAGTCCGCCAGATTGTCCGGCGTGATCACGACAGCGCTATACTCGCCCTCAAGGATCTTGCGCAGAGCCTTTCGCGCCAGCCGGGCAATCTCACGCTCCAGCGTACGAACGCCCGCTTCCCGCGTGTAATAGCGAATCAGATCGCGAACTGCGGGTTCGGTCACTTCAAATTCGCTGTCTTTCAGGCCATGCGCCTCGATTTGCTTGGAGAGCAGATGCCGTTGCGCGATCTCGACCTTCTCGTCCTCAGTATATCCTTCGAGCCGGATGATCTCCATGCGATCGAGCAGTGCCTGGGGCAGGTTGAGACTGTTCGCCGTAGTCACGAACATCACGTCCGAAAGATCGACGTCGATCTCCAGATAATGATCCTGAAACTTGCCATTCTGTTCGGGGTCGAGCACTTCGAGTAAAGCGGATGCCGGATCACCACGGAAGTCCTGACCCAGCTTGTCGATCTCGTCTAGCAGGAACAGCGGGTTCATCGTGCCCGCTTTCTTCAGGTTCGTGACGATCTTACCGGGCAAAGAACCGATGTAGGTACGACGATGGCCACGGATCTCCGCTTCGTCCCGCACGCCGCCGAGCGACTGCCGGATGAATTCGCGGCCTGTAGCCTTTGCGATCGAACGCCCAAGCGACGTCTTGCCGACACCCGGAGGCCCGACGAGGCACAGGATCGGCCCCTTGAGCTTGTTGGTGCGCGCCTGCACCGCCAGATATTCGACGATCCGGTCCTTCACCTTCTCAAGTGCGAAATGGTCCGCATCCAGAATTTCCTGCGCCTGCCGCAAATCGTTCTTCACCTTGGAGCGCTTGCCCCATGGCAGGCCAAGCAGCACGTCCAGATAGTTGCGCACGACGGTGGCTTCGGCCGACATGGGCTGCATGGTCTTGAGCTTCTTAAGCTCCGCCGTCGCCTTTGAACGCGCCTCCTTACTCAGCTTTGCCTTGGCGATCTTCTGCGCCAATTCGGCCAGTTCGTCGGCATCCTCGCCCTCGCCATTGCCGAGTTCGCGCTGGATCGCCTTCAACTGCTCGTTGAGATAATATTCGCGCTGCGTCTTCTCCATCTGGCGCTTGACGCGGCCACGGATCTTCTTCTCGACCTGAAGAACGCCAAGCTCACCCTCCATGAAGGCGAACACCATTTCCAGGCGCTTGACGGGATCAGCTTCGACCAACAGCGACTGCTTGTCGGCAACCTTCAAGTTGATGTTTGCTGACACTGCATCCGCCAGACGCCCGGCTTCCTCGATCTCGCGCAACTGGACCGGCGTTTCGGCGGGCAGCTTCTTGTTCAGCTTGGCGTAGTTCTCGAACTGCTCGGCGACCGACCGCATCAGGGCAGCAGCCTCGGGCGAGTCCGCTGCCCCATCCTCGACGGGCGTGATATACGCCGCAAGATGATCGGCATGCGTCACCAGTTCTTCCAGCCGCGCCCGCTGTTTACCCTCGACCAGCACGCGCACGGTTCCGTCGGGCAGCTTCAACAATTGCAGCACGGTAGCGATTACGCCCGTGTCATAGAGCGCGTCCCGATCGGGATCGTCTTCCGCAGGATCAAGCTGCGAAACGAGGAATATTTCCTTGTCGGCTTCCATCGCCTTTTCAAGAGCAACGACGCTCTTGTCGCGACCGACAAACAGGGGGACGATCATCTGCGGAAACACCACGATGTCGCGCAGGGGCAGCAGCGGATAAGCAGTAGTCATGTAATCTCCGTGGCGCAGCGTTTCGGCGCCTTCCTGCAGCATATGGGCGTTCGCATCGCGCTGTTCAATTGCTGAACCGGGTAGCGAAGTGGAGCATCGAACGGGTCGATCAGAACGGCAGCTTGAAGCCCGGAGGCAGTGGCAAACCGCTGGTCAGCTTGCCCATTTCGACGTTCGATGCTTCGTCCGCTTTCTTGCGGGCATCATTAAGAGCCGCCGCAATCAGATCTTCGAGCATCTGCTTTTCGGACGGAGCGAGCAGGCTTTCATCGATGTTCACGCCGACGATGCGGCCTTTGGCGGTCGCACGGATCGTCACGACGCCGCCGCCTGAAACACCCTCAACTTCGATGTGATCGAGGTTCTCCTGGGCCTTTGCCAGTTCTTCCTGAACACGGCTGGCCATGCCGAGAATTTCATTGAGGTCTTTCATGCACTTGCACTCCATTTTTCAGTTTCATCGACCGGCAGAAGCTCTGCCTCCGGAAAAGCATCCATCGCGGCCCTGACGATCGGGGTCGACAGGATCGCCTGCCTTGCCGCATCTTCAGCCGCCTGTTCCTGCTCCCACAGCGTCGGCTCCACAGGGCCGTCGCCGATCATCACTTGCCAGGGCCGCCCGGTTATATCGCTTAAACGCTTTGACAGTTCCTGAACGAAACCGGCATCCTGCGCGCGGCGCGGGCGGATCACGAGTTCAGGCGGCGCGAACCGCACCAAGCCTACCTCATCATGCAGCGTCACGGCCATGCTTGCGCTGCCCGAACTTCGGTCATGCCGCAGCAAGTCGATGATGGCCGCGAAACTCCCCGGCACGGGCTTGGATGGTGCTTCGGGCGGCGCGTTGGTGGCCACTGAAGCACCTGCACCAGCCCCCCCGCCCTCGCGCAGCATCCGCGCCAAGTCGCTGGGATCGGGAAGCGTTGCGGCATGGACGGTACGCAGAAGCGCCATCTCGCATGCCTCCAGCGGCAAGATAGCGGTTGCCACTTCATCATGCCCCTTCAGCAACAACTGCCAAAGGCGATGGAGCGCCGCGAAATTCAGCGACGATGCCCAATCTGCCAGAGCCTCGCGCTCTTCGGCAGATTGCGCAGGATCGTCACTGCCTCGCCCGGCCTTCACCACTGTCACCGCATGCACGATTTCCAGCAATCCGCGCATCAGAGCCAGCGGCTCAACGCCCAGATCATGCTGTTCGCGCACCGCAGCCAACATGGGCGCAGCCTGCCCCGCCAGCATCAATCCCAGCAAACGCCGCACCGATCCGCGATCGGAAAGGCCCAGCATATCGCGCACCTGCGCAGCCGTGACCAGCAGCCCGCCATCCGCCGGATCAGCATGCGCAATGGCTTGGTCGAGGATGGAAAGGCCATCACGCGCAGATCCCTCGGCTGCCTGTGCAATCAATGTAAGCGCCTCGGGTTCCGCGCGCACCCCCTCTGCTTCCGACACATGCGTGAAATGCGCGGCGAGCTTCTCTGCCGAAATGCGGCGCAAATCGAACCGCTGGCAGCGTGACAGCACCGTGATCGGAACTTTGTTCACTTCGGTCGTCGCGAACAGGAACTTCACATGTGCGGGCGGCTCTTCCAGCGTCTTGAGCAACGCGTTGAACGCATTTTTCGAGAGCATATGGACTTCGTCGATGATGTACACTTTGTACCGCGCCGACACGGCGGAATAGCGCACAGCTTCGATGATCTCACGCACGTCGTCCACGCCGGTATGGCTGGCGGCATCCATTTCGATGACGTCGATGTGGCGGCCTTCGGCAATGGCGACGCAGGGTTCACACGTTCCGCACGGATCGATTGTGGGGCCGCCCTGCCCGTCTGGCCCGATACAGTTGAGCGCCTTCGCGATCAGACGCGCCGTCGATGTCTTGCCGACGCCGCGCACGCCCGTCATCAGGAACGCGTGCGCCAGTCGCCCCCGCTTGATCGCATTGCCAAGCGTCTGGACCATGGCATCCTGCCCGATCAACTCATTGAAATTCCGCGGCCGGTACTT
>JBPPMC010000214.1:0-7723 GCA_051305835.1 Sphingobium sp. | reverse complement strand
GCCGATAGCTGCGAACATGATGTTCCCCGATGAAACCTGTGCAGTGACGGACCACTGCGATGCCATTCCGTTGTAGGCGCGGTTTGGTTACCGGGGAGTTTAGATTGTTTGTTTTATGCGACGAAATTTGTAGTTCGTCGCACGCTTTTATCGGATGAGATCGAAAAGGCTCTGCTGATTGATCTTCGCGAATACGGCCTGCGCTGCCTGCAACGTGGTGAGCTTCGACTGCACGTTTGCCAATGTCTCCGCGATGTCGGTACTTTCGATCGCGGAGCGCCTTTCGATCAGCGTCAGGTCCACGTCAGTCAGGCGTTCCTTTGCGGTGTCGAGGCGATCACCGCGTACGCCCTGTTCAGCCTTCTGGTTGACAATATGTTCCAGACCCGCCCGAACGCCACCTAGAGCTGCGGTACGATCTGCGTCGGTGCCGCCGGAAACGGCGGTGATTGCAGCCGCCAGAATGTCGTCCAGCGACTTTGCCGAACCCCCAACATTGATGCCCTGCGACACTTGTTGCGCGGTGCCAACGACTTGAAGGTTGATGCCGCGAGACACAGGCACGGAAGTACTGGTGCCGTTATCGAACACCGGCGTTCCCTGAAAATCGGTTTCGGTCACCAGTTCGTTGGTCACCGTGCGAATGTTGGTCAACTCCACCGCAATGGCTGCACGGTCCGCAGCATCCAATGACCCCGTTGATGCCTTGATGACCAACTCCTGCGCCCGCGTGAACAGGTTGTTGATCTCATTGAGGTTGGATTCGGCTTTCGAGGCCCGCGATTGCGCGTAATCGACATTGTATGACCATGCTGCCTGCTGTGACTGCTGACGTGCGAGGTCTGATACCTGCACCCATGCAAGCGGATCCTGCGAGGCTTTGGTCAGGCGAATACCGCTGGACACGGCGACCTGATCGGCAGAAATGCTTTGCGACAAGGCTTTCTGACGGCGGATTTCATCGGACAACGTCTGAGCGGTGATGGCTACCATTGCATGTTATCCTTGTGTCACATTATCGCGAAGATGGCGTCGACGGTTTCCCGTGCGACTTGAATGATCTTGGCGCTGGCCGAATAGGCCTGCTGGATGCGCAGAAGGTCGGCAGCCTCTGCGTCGAGATCCACGCCACTGACGCTTTCCCGTGCGCCGCGTGCCTGCTCGTCGCGGTTTTGCGCTGCGGCATGTTCCGCGGTGGTGGCGTTCAGGATGTTTGCCTGGGCCGCGACGAGCGCCGTCCATCCCTGCTCTGCGCTACCCGTGCCGCGCACCGACGAGATGTTGAGGAGGTTGCCGTTTAGTCTGCCGTCTGCGGATTTGGCCGCAATGCCAGTGCCATCCGTGATGAGCAGCGTCAGCGATGCAGCGGTAGTGCCAGAGAATAACGCGCCGCCGGCTGCGCCTGCGTCGGTCTTCCCCTGGGCGTGCCATGTGTTCATGTCCGTCGCAAACTGGCTGGCAAGTGTATCGAGCGATGCCAGCCGATCCTTGGCCACCACTGCGCTCTGGAAAAGGCCACCCAGCGATGCAGCCCCCGGTGCAGCAACGGCGGTGCCTTCGTTGCTGAGTGCCAGTGTGCCATCCGCATTTTGCGCGACAGAGAAGGTGGTCGGAACCGCGCCGGTCAATATATTTGTCGCGCCATAGGAAAGGCTGACCGTGCCGCTCGCGCCGAAAGTAATCGACACGTCGAGGCGCTTGGTGATTTCCGTCAGGGCGGCGTCACGGCTGTCCAGCAGCTGCGCCTGATTGGCAGTGCCGTCCTGCGCGCGCAGAAGGTTGGTGTTGACACGACCAAGTTCGGCAAGTGCATTATTGATGGTGCGAACGTCGTTTGTCGCATCGGTGGCGATGCCTGCCTGTGCGTCCTTCAGGGCGTCGCCCGTCTGATGGAAAGCGTCGACTACACGCTGCATGCCATACAGGAGTGTGGAGCGCAGCGATTTGTCTGCCGGGTTGGCGGCCAGCTTGTCCACGCCACCGAACATGTCGGACATCAGGTGGCCGATGCCGGTGTCGGTGTCATCCATCGCGGTTTCAATGTCGGACAGCCAGCGCATGCGCGACGTCGTGCTGCCGAGCGTGGTTCCCGTCAGTCGCGCAGTCGCATCCAGATACGGATCATTGGCGCGATTGACTCGCGCGATATCGACGCCGCCGAAATTGGTCTGCGGCGAATAGAGCAGCATCGTCGATGCCGACGCCAATGACTCGCGGGTTTCGACTGACCGGCGATTGAAGTTCGCCGTGTTGGCGTTGGCGATATTCTCGGAAATCGCGCCCAGCGCGGCGCGATAGGCTTTGGTGCCTGACGCACCGATGATGAAGAGGTCGCCGCTCATGTCGCAGGCGTCTCAGTGGCCGGGGCGGCGGGGGTCTTCGGCCCCAATTGCCGCATCAGCAATTCGGCGATACCGAAGCGGCCGGTTTCCGCCATATTGTCGGCAGTACGGGAATCGGACATGTCGCGAAATTGCTGGGTAGCGCCATTGTCCGTCAGGCCATCGCCCAGCGAAGCCGAACGCATGTTCGAAATCATCTGCCGCAGGAAGATCGCCTCGAAGGCCTTGGCGGTTTTCTCAAGCTCCGCCTTTGCCTGCGGGCCGGCCTGTCCGGCAGCGGTCGTCGCGCTCGTCGTACCCACTTGCATCATCACAGCACCACCAGTTCTGCTTTCATCGCGCCGGCTTGCTTCAGCGCTTCCAGTATCTCGACAAGGTCGGACGGGGAGGCGCCAATCGCGTTAACGGCTTTGATTATATCGGCTAAAGACGCGCCACCTTTAAAATCTATTACCGGACGCTTCTCTTCCTGCACCGTTATCGAGCTGGAAGGCTCCAAAGCCGTCTCCCCTTGGGAGAAAGGTGCGGGCTGCACGATGGTCGGGCTTTCCTTGACGCTGACGGTCAATTTGCCGTGCGCGACGGCGGCAGGCGCGATGCGAACCGCGCCGTTGATGACGACTGTGCCGGTGCGCGCATTGACGATGACCTTGGCAGGCGCTTCGGCAGGCTTTACTTCGATATTCTCGATCATGCCCATCATCAGGATGCGCTCTTCCGCGCCGGGCTTGGCGTCGATCATGACCGAGACCGCGTCCATCGCATGAGCGCGACGATCGCCGAAAGCGCGGTTGATGCCGTCCGCGACGCGTAGCGCTGTAGTGAGGTCCGCTTCGGCGAGATTGAAGGTGAGGGTAGGGGCTGTGTCGAAGCCCGTGGCGACGGCTTGTTCAATCGTCGCGCCGCCCGGAATACGTCCGGCGGAAGGCACGTTGACCGACACCTGACTGCCATCCGCGCCGGATACGCCCAGACCGCCAACGGCAAGGTTGCCCTGCGCCATGGCATAGATCTGGCCATCGGCACCGCGCAGCGGCGAGAGGATAAGTGTGCCGCCGCGCAGCGACTTCGCCTTGCCCATTGCCGAGACAGTAACATCGAGGCGCTGGCCGGGCTTGGCGAATGCTGGAAGATCCGCCGTGATAAGGACGGCGGCGGCGTTCTTGAGCGCAGGGTTCACGCCCTGCGGCAAGGTGAGGCCGAGGCGGGCAGTGATGCCCTTCATGCCTTCGGTCGAATAATTCAGACTGTCGTCGCCTGTGCCCGCGAGACCCACGACGATGCCATAGCCCGTCAACTGGTTAGGGCGAACGCCCTGGAACGTGCCCAGATCCTTGATCCGTTCCGCGTGAGCTGCGGGCAGGAAAGCGAAGATCGCCATGACGCAGACCAGCAAGTGGAAGGCGAAGCGGGCATATGTGGAGGGAGTCCGAAGGCTGGTCATGGCTGCTGGATTCCGCTCACAAGGGACTGATTGCAGTGAAGAATCTCTGCAACCAACCCTGACGGCTGGCGCGGGCGATTTCCCCCTTGCCGGTGTAGATGATCTTGGCATCGGCAACCCGCGTGGACAGCACGCGGTTGTCGGGGCTGACATCGGCCTGACGGACAAGGCCGGAGATCTGGATGAACTCGTCGCCGCGATTGAGCGTCAGTGCCTTTTCGCCGCGTACGAGCATCGTGCCATTGGGATAGACTTTGGCGATGGTCACCGTGATCTCGCCCGAGAGCGTGTTGGACTGAGCGGCGGTGCCTGTGCCCTTGAAGGCGTTGGTGCCGCTGGCGCTGATGTCGCTGGGCTTGAACAGATTGAGAAGGCCGGTGGTCGGTGGCGTGAGACCGATCGAGCCATCGCGGCTGGTATTGGCGCTGGTGCTCTTGCTGGCTTGCGTCCGCTCGACCAGCGTGATGGTGATGATATCGCCCACGGTAGAGGCACGCGCGCCGCTGGTCAGCGCCGAATAGCCAGACGCGATCTGAAAGATCGAGCCATTGGGCGCGGCGGGCACCGGCACGGGTTCCGAATAGGTCGGAAGGTATTCGACCGGAGGTGCCTTGCGCTTGGCAAACGCAGGCTGCGCTCCGAGCATAACCGATGCGACGGCCAGCGAGGCGAGGACGGGACGGATGCGGTTCATCATCATTACAGCTGCTGGTTCACATATTGCAGCATTTCGTCGGTCGCCTTGATCATCTTGGAATTGACCTCATAAGCGCGCTGGGTCTCAATCATTTCGACCAGTTCCTCGACGACATTGACGTTGGAGCCTTCCAACATGCCTGAGCGGACTGACCCGCGCCCCTCAAGGCCCGGCGCACCGACCTGCGGCGCGCCAGAGGCGGCGGTTTCCACCAGCAGGTTCGCGCCAATGGACTGGAGACCGGCGGAGTTAAGAAAGCTGGCGGTTTCGATCTTGCCGAGTTCGGTGGCAGCGGCCTCACCCTGAAGGGTGGCGGACACCGTGCCGTCATTGCCGATGCTGACGGACGTGGCACCTTGCGGGATCTGGATCTGCGGGATCAGTGGCAGGCCTTCCGGCGACACCACCGTTCCCTCTGCGGTCAGGCTGAAATTGCCGGCGCGGCTGTAGGCGATCGAGCCGTCGGGCTTTTGCAACTGGAAGAAGCCAGCGCCTTCGATGGCGATGTCCAGTGTGTTGCCGGTGGTGTTGAGCGTGCCTTGCGTGTCGATCTTGCTGGTGCCGGTCAGCGCCACGCCCGATCCGAGCGAAAGGCCGGTCGCATATTTATTTTCGCTGTCCGATGCGGACCCGGCGGCGATCATCTGCTGATAGGCCAAAGTCTCGAAATCGGCGCGGTCGCGCTTAAACCCGGTGGTGTTCACGTTCGCGAGGTTATTCGCGATGACGCGCATCTTGGTGTTCTGCGCGTCGAGACCGGTGCGGGCGACTTGAAGTGCGGCGTTGCTCATCGTTCAGTCCTTCGTAAATCTATCAGCTGTCGAGGCGCATCAGCGATGCACCACCGTCGTCGATGTCTTTTGCCGTGTTGATCATCTTGATCTGCGTTTCCCACGTTCGGCTGGCTTCGATCATCTGCACCAGGGCCGATGTCGCGTTCACATTCGATCCCTCGACCGAACCGCTGGTGACGGTCGCCAGCGGATCCTGCGGCAGCGCGCCGCCGCCGTTGGTTTCGCGGAACAGGCCGTCGAGGCCTTTCCTGATGTCGGAGCCTTTAGGGCTGGCGAGCTTCAGTGCGTCGATACGCTGCGGCTGGCTGGCCTCGCCGCCTTGCGGCACGATCCAGATGCTGCCGTCCTTGGCAATAGAGATGCTGTCGGCGGCGGGCATCGTAATCGGACCGCCTTCGCCCAGCACGGGATCGCCATTACCGGTCGTGAGCAACCCGCTTTCGCTTAGCTTAAGGTCACCACGGCGCGTGTACGCTTCGCTGCCATCGGGTGCCTGCACGGCCAGCAGGGCGTCGCCGTTCAGGGCGACGTCCAGCGGGTTGCCGGTTTCGGACACGGCCCCCTGGTTCATATCGGCGGCGATGACCTGCTCGGCCTGCTGTGCGCGGGTCTTGAAGGTCTGGCCATCGATATATTGTGTCGACGCATTGGCGATCTCGGCACGGAAGCCGACAGTGTTGGCATTCGCCAGATTATTGGCGATGGCCGTCTGCCGCGTCATTGCGCCGCGCATTGCCGTAAGCGAAGTATGAACCAGGCGATCCATGATCGGTCCTTAATTAGCTGCGTGTCTTACGTGCGCATGTTGACGATGGTCTGCGTGATCGCAGTGGCCGTCTCAATGGCTTTGGCGTTCGCCTGGAAGTTACGCTGTGCGGCGATCAGGCCGACCAGTTCTTCCGTGATGTCCACGTTGGAGCGTTCCAGTGCGCCGGAGCGAACCGCGCCGAACATGCCTTGGCCCGCAGCGCCGTAAATGGCGTCACCGCTGTTGATCGATGCTTCCCAATGCGCGTCACCCTTCTGACGAAGGCCGTCCTGGCTTGCGAAGGTCGCCATGCCGATGGAGCCGATCGGGGCGGTGGTTCCGTCAGCATATGTTGCTGCGACTATGCCCTTGTCCGAGACCGAGATGCTGGCGAGCGAAATCGTCGGCGCACCCGGCTTTGCCGAAGGGATCTGCAAGTCGCTCAGCGTCGTGCCTTGTACGCCTGTGGTTGGATCGTTTGCATAAACCTGAAGCCGCGCGCCGGTCGTGTCGACTACATAACGGTCCTTGTCCATGCTGAAAGCACCGTTGCGCGTATAGGAGACGCTGCCACCCGTGCCAGTGCCCTTGACCGTGAAGAAGCCATCGCCCGTCACCGCGAGGTCCAGCGTCTTGTCAGTGGTCTCGATGGTGCCCTGCACGAACTGCTGGTTGATGCCGAGGACGCGGACGCCCTGTCCGGCGATCTGGCGCGTGTTCTGCGTCGGGGCCGAAGCGAAGATGTCGCCGAAGCTGGTCTTGCTCTTCTTGAACGAGGTCGTGTTGACGTTGGCAACGTTGTTGGCAATCGTCGACAGGTCAGTCTGAGCGGCCTTGAGGCCCGAGAGCGAGGTGTAGAAGGACATAAGCGTTACTCCTTTGAAATCGTTTAGCTAAGCTTGATGGCGTCGGACGGGTTGTAGGTGCCAAGTGGGGTAATCAATTTCGATGCCGAGCCGTCGGCAGGCGATTGCACGGCGGCGATGCTGGCCCATGTGGCGACCACCGGGGCCGTCGCGCCGCGAACTTTGACCTGGAGCGCCTGCGTGCCGATATTGTTGCCATCCGCATCCTTGCCATCCCAGTAGAAGGGCACGTCGCCCGCATCCCGCGCGCCAAGATCGATCGTCTTGACGATCGCGCCGGTGCCGTCGACCAGATCGACGCTGACGCCTTCGCTGGCTTGCGGGAGAGTGATCTGGCCGGAATATTGTCCGGCGATGTCGGGGGCGGCGATGTTGCTTTTCACCAGCATCGACTTGCCGATCCAGCTGGCCGCATCGCCAAGGCGGGTGCCCGTCAGCTGGCTCTTGATATCGTTCAGCGTCACGTTCATTTCCGCGATGCCGGTGGAGTTGGTGATCGTCGCCATCTGCGCGACCATCTGGCTGTTATCCATCGGCTGAAATGGATCCTGCGTCTGCATCTGCGTGGTCAGCAGGCGCAGGAAGTCGGCCTGGCCCATGGCCTGCTTGCCCGTCTCCTTGGCGGCGGCGGGCTGCTGAAGCGTAATGCCGGCGCTATCGGTTATCGTCGTCATTTGCCCATCCTTATCGTGTCGAGCATCAGGGATTTTGCGGTCTGGAGAACCTGCACGTTGTTCTGGTACATCCGGGCGGATTCGAGCATGTCGACCAACTCCGCGCTGCTATCGACGGCGGCCTCGAACACGTCGCCATTCGCGTCGGCGAGTGGATG
>JBPPMC010000229.1:0-20463 GCA_051305835.1 Sphingobium sp. | reverse complement strand
ATGCCGAGCGCACGGATGTCATGCGCGAACACCTGACCCAGTTGGTCGTCGCGCACCTGGCCGATGAAGGCGCAGGACTTTCCGAAAGCGGCCATGCCGGCCAGCGTGTTCGCCGCCGAACCGCCGCTGATTTCCACCGCTGCGCCCATTTCGCTGTAGAGCAATTCGGCCATCTCTGCATCGACGAGCTGCATTGCGCCTTTCGTGAGGGCATGGGTGGCAAGGAACGCGTCGTCGGCGCGGGCAATGACATCGACAATGGCGTTGCCGATGGCGATCACGTCATATTTGGCGGAAGTCTGGGTCACATAAAGTCCTGATCTGGAAAGGAAGCGCTGCCGCGCCTCCTAGTGAAACCCGACGCGCAGCGCAATGTTGACGGGCTTCTCCTGGCCACCGATAACCGATGTATGATCCTGTCCGCTGCGCTGCGCGCCTTTCCCCAGATATTTCGCCCTGCCGCCCGCGCGGTGCTGCTGAAATCGCTGGCGCTGACGTTGGTTCTTTTTACGGCATTTGGCGTGGGGCTGTGGGCGGGGCTGCGCTGGTTCTTCGGCTGGATCGGCTGGGCCGGCACGACCGGCGGCATCGTGGAGGCCGCAGCCGCCGCGATCCTGACCGTCGCCGCGACCTGGCTGCTCTTTCGCGCAGTTGCAATTGCGGTGCTGGGGCTGTTCGGCGATCAGGTGGTCGATGCGGTCGAGCGCGAAAGCTATCCTGCCGCTGCGGCGCGCGCGAAGCACGTCTCCTTCGCACGCGGCATGGGACTGGCATCGCGTTCGATCCTGCGCACAGTGGGATGGAACCTCGTGGCGCTGCCGTTCTACATTGCGCTGCTGGTGACTGGCGTAGGCACCATCATCCTGTTGCTCGCGGTCAATGGCTATCTCCTGGGGCGCGACCTTGCCGCCATGGTGGAGGCGCGTCATCCGGACTTGCCTGCGATCCCCAGGACGACGCGATTGGCTATGGGCCTCGCTTCGGCGCTGCTGTTCCTGGTGCCGGTCGCTAACCTGCTTGCGCCGATCTGGAGTGCGGCTATGGCCGTCCACGTCCTGCATGGCCGCGATAGGAAACCCGATGTCTGAACGCCTCTATCTGGCAAGCCTGCTGGCTCTGACGCTGTCGGCCTGCGCTACCGTTCCCGCAGAGGTGTCTCCGATCCCACAACAGGGGCCAGGCCCGATGGCAAGCGCCTATGGCAAGCCGCATGCGCTGATAGGCGCCGACGCCAAAAAGCTGACCCAGATGTTTGGGGAACCCCGGCTGGACATCCGGGATAGAAGCGTCCGCAAGCTGCAATTCGCCAATGGCCGCTGCATCCTCGATGCCTATCTCTACAGCAGCGCCAAGGGGAAAGATCCCGTTGTCACCTACACCGACAGCAGACTGCCGAACGGCAAGGACGTCGACCCCGTCGCATGCGCCGCGATGTTGAGCGTCAGGTAACGCGATCAGAAAGGCCTGGGTCTAGTTGATCGGCCCCCGCCATGCGCGCCGTGCTCTCCGGAACGATCCGCCCCGCGTCACACTGCCGTCGCGGCCGATGGATAAAACGAAATATCCTTAGCCCAACTCATAGCCAACATATTGTTCCTACGGCAATTATTCCCGCCAATGGATTTAGAGCTGTCGCATCAGGGCTGTGTCGGTGCTTCCAGCCCAGCTTTTACGGTATAGCGCCAGTGATCGCTCGCTTGCAGCCGTATCGCCCAAAGCGGCTTCCGCCTGCGCACGGCCCCACAACACCCATGCGTT
The DNA here is from genome assembly GCA_051305835.1 of Sphingobium sp. GTDB lineage: Bacteria > Pseudomonadota > Alphaproteobacteria > Sphingomonadales > Sphingomonadaceae > Sphingobium. Next base: position 18,705 of record JBPPMC010000229.1, on the reverse strand, counting down.
GCCGGGTCGCCGAACCAGCGCGCGATCGAAAGCCAGCTTTGCGCCTCTGGCGTCGCCGGTGCGGAGCAGCAGCGCGCCCAGCGCCGCGTCCACTGGCTGATGCCACAACGGCGGCTCATTATAGCTGAACTTGCGCTCGATGCCCGCCGCCGATTGCAACAGCCGGACCGCGCCCTTGGGATTGCCGCTACCCTCCGCGATCCGCGCCAGTGCGATGGTCTCGGCAAGCTTGATCATCGGGCGGAATTCCTTGTCTATCGGCGTCTTGCCGCGCGCCGCCCGCATCGCGACGATCTCGCGCATGGCCGCTGCCTTCTGCCCCGCCCGTCCTAAGGATTCCGCACGAAGCGCCCGCCATATCTGCCTCAATTCCGGCAATCTCTGATCGGGTTCCCGGATTGCCAGCATTTCCGCCGTTCCCTGCGCAAATTGCGCGCGCACCTGTAATGCGGTGGCAAGCCTTGCCTGGAGGTAGGGCGACTTTGCCGCCTTCTCCGGCGTAATGGCCGCTTCCAGACTATCCGCTGCCTTGAGTGCCGCTGTGCGGTCGCCAATCTGCTCGGCGGCAGACAGGATGAAATGGGTATGATGGTTGAAGTAGCCATAATATTTGGGATCTTCCCCCAATCGCCGCGCCATGGCTTCATCGACGCTGATGGCCTTCACGTTGACTTGCACTGAATCCGCGAAACGCCCGACGCGATAATAGGTGTGGCTGGGCATATGCACCAGATGGGCGGAGGCTGGCGCGGCGGTCTCCAGCATGTCTGCGGCGCGCTCGGCCCGTCCCGGCGTAGTCGATGCTTCGGTCAGATGGATGTAGAGATGCTGCGCTTCGCTCTGGTCGGGATTGCGCGCCAGCACGGTCTCGACCAGTGTGATCGCCCTGCGCGCCCATGGTCGCGGGGTCGCATTGTCGGCTTCCCAATAATCCCAAGGCCGCACATTCATCGCCGCTTCCGCGGCCAGCACCATGACCATATCGTCATCGGGCCAGCGGTCGGACACGGCCTGCATCATGTCTGCAAAGCGAACGGCATAGACGCCTTTCTGATCCTTTGGCGCACCCGGCGCGTAACGCGCCTGCAAAGCCAGGATCAGCGCGCGTTCCTTGTCGCTTATTCCGGGTTGAGCCAGTGCATCGGTGGTGAGGCGATAGGCTTTGGCGATTCTCTCGACGCCGGATGGCCCGCTGTTGATATATGGTCCGATCGCCAGCGCCTCGCCCCATTGGCACATCGCGCAGGCCGGATCGCGGGCGCGCGACGCCTGAAAGCTGCGTTCCGCCTTTGGAAATTCAAAGCCATAGAGCAGCGCCATGCCCTGATCGAAATAGCGCTGCGCTTCCGCCACTTTCGTTGTCACGGGATAGTGGATCGGCGCCAGTCCGTTGATCAGGGGCATTGGCGGAACTGCCTTGCCTGCCGCCACGCCTTCTCCCGCCGCCGCAAAGCCGCAGCCGGACGCCATGAGCGCGGCGGGCGTCAGTTGCGTCAGTGCTGAGGGCGAGGTGCGTTGTGGGAGCGGCACCGCGGACCCTATGGCGGGAGCCGAAGCAACGATGGCCAGAACGGAAAGCGTGCGAAAATTCATGATTGCCTCTAGCCAGCTATGCTGTCCTGACGTTACACCAGCACGCTCGCCAGGTCACGGGGTTGCGAAATGTTCCGCCGCTCTGTCAACTGACGCGCTATAGGTGGCGATGGTGCTGTCAATACATCCATACCAGCCAAGGCCTGCATAAGTCTCGTAACCGGGGGTGAGTGCATAGGAAATCAACCGATTGCCTTTGCGATAAAAGCCGTGGTTACCGGATGCCACGTCAAGGCCGAACGTTTCAGTCAACATGCCTTGCCCGTCCGAACTTGCGATCACGCGCATGTCGGCATCCAGCAGCATCACGCGGCTGTTCTGCTTTTCATCTTCGCTTAAGGCAACATTGCTGACGATGGATTGCGCCTGGGGTTCCCAATCGAAAAAAATGCCGAGAACTCCGACCAGTGGTCCCGCCGTCTCCCCGTTCTGCCGGATGGCCGTTGAATATGTCGCAACCGCCGCATCTCCCAGCAGCGGGTTCCGCCCGATGTTGCAGACGGCAAAATCATCCCCGTTCTGCGTGCCCAGCGCCTTTTTGAACCATTGATCGCGGGAAACGTCTTTCCCGATGATGCCTTTATACCGATCGCCTCTGCCATTTGCGACGATACGCCCCTGTGCGTCCGCAATCCAAAGATCCAGATACACGGTATAGGAGCGCAAGATGGTTGCGAGCCGTTCCGATGCCATTGCGCGTTGTGATGCGGTGGCGGTTGCGCTGGCGGCATCGACGACGGCGCTGTCGGTCGCCCACCACCGGACGTCGCAGGATCGCTCGTACAAATTTCGGTCGATGATCTCAACGACGTTACGGGCCAGATCGGAATAGCGCGCGCCACGAAAATCGAGCATCATCCGCTCTCCAGCCGTCTCTATCCGGGCCATGTTGGAGCCAATGGCGCTGCGCAGTTCCGTCGACAACTGGGCGACCTCCTTGGCAAATTCGGACATTTCCTGTGCAACGACCGCGAAGGTTGCGCCCTGTTCCCCCGCGCGTGACGCTTCGATCCTCGCATTGAGCGACAAGGTTCTCGTTCGTCGGGTAAGATCGTCGATCACTCCGATCTTCTCCTCTGTAACCTTATGAACTTCAAAGGCTAATTTCAGAATATCGTCTTGCAAATTCATTCCCTTTTAAAGGACATAATTCCGATACTTATTGGTCGTATAGCTATGATGATTGTTAACTGGCGGTTCAGCAACAAGTCCTTTCGCGATCGCAAAATTTTTTGATCCACTTTGCAATCAGGAAGCGAGTTCCAAGACCTTCTCACTGAAATCTATCATTATATTTCAACGATATACGCAGGCATTCTGAACGAGGTGAAGCAGCCAGGATCATGAGATCATCGTTGTGCACTGCCACGATGTAATTGGACAAACCGCCGCAAACTACACTAGATCGGCGGAACATAGTAAATCCATCAGGACGGCGATTTCGCCGCAAATACCCATGCAATTTCCCGATTTCGATACCGATCATTTTCTGCGCGATTATTGGCAGAAGCGGCCTTTGCTCATCAGGAATCCCTGGAAGGCATGGCGCAACCCGCTTGCGCCTGATGAGCTGGCGGGTCTGGCATGCGAGGACGAGATTGAATCACGGCTCATCACACAAGGGCGCAACGGCTGGAAAGTGAAACATGGCCCTTTGTCGGAGGCGCGCTTCGCCAAGATCGGCAAGAAACCATGGACGCTGCTGGTGCAGGCGGTGGATCATTACGTCCCTGACGTGGCGGCCCTGATCGCACCATTTCGCTTCATACCAAACTGGCGCATCGACGATGTGATGGTGAGCTATGCGGCCGATGGCGGAGGCGTAGGGCCGCATTTCGATCACTATGATGTGTTCCTCATTCAAGGCCTGGGTACGCGCCGCTGGCAAATCGGCGCGCGTTGCAACGAAACGACGCCTTTGTTGCCGCACGACGATCTGCGGCTGCTCGCGAATTTCGAGGCGACGGAGGAATGGGTGCTCGAACCGGGCGACATTCTCTATGTCCCGCCGGGCATTGCCCATAATGGCGTAGCGGTCGGCGACGATTGCATGACCTATTCGGTGGGATTTCGCGCGCCGTCGAGCCGCGACCTGATCGAAGGCTGGTGCGACGACCTGCTGGAGCAATTGCCGGAGGACGAGCGCTATGCCGATCCCGATCTTCACACGCAGGATAATTCCGGTGAAATATCCGGAGAGGCTGTGGCTCGGCTGCACGCGATGATCACCAGCAAGCTGCAGGACGGGCAAGCCTTTGCACGTTGGTTCGGGCAATATAGCAGCGCGCGCAAATATCCAGACGTCGACTGGCTGCCGGAGGACGCCTTCGATATTGAAGCATTCCGGGCATCGGGCGCCGCGCACATCCTCATCAGAAACCCGGCGAGCCGCTTTTCATTCTACCGGGGGGATGGCGGCGCAACGCTGCTATTCGTCGATGGCGAAAGTTTTGAATGCAGCAACGAGACCGCTGCGTTCGCAGAGCATATATGCGGGTCCGAGCGCCTTGAGATCGACCCCGCCTCATTGCAGTCGGACGCGATCATGGCGCTGGTCGCAAGGTTGTTCGATCAGGGCAGCCTGACGGTTGAAGAGGATTAAGCAAGCATGTCCCGGCTGATCCTGTTCAACAAACCCCATGGCGTGCTGTGCCAGTTCACCGACAAAGGCACCGTGACGGAGCGGCCCACCTTGTCGCATTTCATCGCCATACCCGGCGTCTACCCGGCAGGGCGGCTGGACCTCGATAGCGAAGGCCTGCTTTTGCTGACGGACGATGGCAAGCTACAGGCGCGGATTGCCGAACCCAAATTCAAGATGCCGAAATCCTATATCGTACAAGTCGAAGGCGATGTTCAGGAGGCCGAACTGGATCGGTTGCGTCAGGGCGTGCCGCTGAGGGACGGCCTCACCCTGCCGGCCGATGCCGAGCGCGTTGACGATCCGGAACTCTGGCCGCGCGATCCTCCGGTCCGCTTTCGCAAGAGCGTGCCGGACTGCTGGCTCAAGATCACCGTCAGGGAAGGGCGAAACCGGCAAGTGCGCCGGATGACGGCCGCGGTCGGCCATCCTACGCTCCGGCTGGTACGATGGGCGATCGGCGACTGGACGATCGAGGGCATCCCACCGGGCGAACATCGCGAAATCGAAGTCGCGCGTTACGCCCGGTAGGGGGCGCGTTAGAAGCTGACGCGTGCGGTTACCCGAACATCACGCCCCGATAAGGGTGCAAAATCTTTCAGGAACGACGCGTGGCGGCGCGCATCGACGTCGAAGATGTTGTTGGCCGACAGCGCGAAGCTCAGCGGTCGCTCATCGCCCCATGGGCGCAGGTTTACCGACGCGTTGACCAAAGTGAAATTGGCTGTCGGCGTTTCCAGGCCGGAGACGCGCTTCTGGCTGTCGGTCCATTCCACTTCGACTCTGCCGTCGATCCTGGGACTGTTCACGCCCAATCCGCCGAGCAGGCGCAACGGCGGAATACGCGGCGCCGGTCCTACGCTGACGATGTTGGCATGGACATAATCGGCAAGGCCATCGGCAACGAGCGTCGCTTCGCCGAACTTCGCAATGTCCAGCGATCCCTGCACTTCAAAACCGTAATAGCGCGCATCCGCCTGTAGTGCCTGATAGACGGGTAGGCCGTCTTCCACATCGCCGGTCAGGTCTTCATAGATGAAATTTGAGAACCAGTCATGATACACTGATGCTTCGAAGGTGTAGCCAGCACCCTTGCCGCGCAGCACAGCCTCTGCCCCATAGGAGCGCTCCGTCTTGAAATCAGGGTTGCCAATTTCAAAAGCTTCGGTGCCAGCGTGCGGGCCGTTTGCGAACATTTCTTCGGCTGACGGCGCGCGAACTGTCCGGGACAGGCTGACGCCCGCTCTCCAACCGTCGAACAGGCCGTAAGACGCGCCGACTGATCCCGATACGGTGTTGAAGGTCCGCTTGCCGTTAAAGAATTGGGTCTGCTCGGCGGTAGGCTTGGCCGAAAGGCGGCTATTTTCATAGCGTGCGCCTGCTTCCAGCTTGAGCTTCCCGTAATCAAGCTGCTGCAAGGTGAAAAAGCCAAGCTGCTGCGTGCTGTTCTTAGGCAGGAATGCTTCTTCGCCGACCACATTGAAGTCGCGCGAGAAATACTGGACGCCGCTTGCGCCCTTCCAGGCACCGCGATCGGTTTGGACGAATTCGACGCGGCCTTCCAAACCCTTATTGTAGAAGGCGGTGCCGACCGATCCGTCCGGTTCCAGTTCGAAGTGGCGATAGGTGGCATAGGCGGCGCGGGCGCGGATCGTCTGAAACAGACCGCCGCCCGTTTGAACTTCGGCCCTTAGATCAAAGCGATCCTGCTTCAGATCAAGCCGGGGGGCTTCCTGCTCGTCGCCCGGCTGTGTCGCGTAACGCACGGGGATGCCATACACGCTGTCATAATGGCTGTAGGATATACCCAGATTACCCGTTTCGGTGATCAGCGCGGCGCCTATGCCCGCGGTCCAGGTCTTGCCGGAGCTATTTGGCAGCTTGCCACGGATGGCGGCATTGCCCGCGAAATCAACAGGCTCTTCCGCCGCTGGATCGGGTGTTAGCTGGCTCGATGCGAGCGCCGTGCGCCGGGCTTCGGGGGACAGCGCGTATCCGCCGATCCGCAGATCGTCAGTCTTGAGGTAGCTGCCATCGGCGTGGACGACGAACTTGTCGCCGATGGGCACATCCACCGCGCCTCCGCCCGAGCGCTCATTGGCTGCGCTGCCGTAGGTCGCAAGCGCGTCAATATGGATCGGCTCATCCGGCACGTTACGCGGAATACGCTTGTCAATGACATTGACGACACCGCCGATCGCGGAAGATCCATATTGCAAGGCTTCCGGCCCGCGCAGCACCTCGATGCGCTCGGCGAGCAGCGGATTGACGACCACGGCATGATCGACGCTCGTGTTTGAAACGTCGATAGAACCGATACCATCTGTCAGCACGCGGACACGCTCACCCTGCAAGCCGCGCAGAACAGGTCGCGACGCATTGGGTCCAAAGGATGTCGCCGACACGCCCGGCGTGCGGGACAGCGTCTCACCGATGGTCGGGCGCAGGCGCTGCGTCAGTTCCGCGCCTTGAATTACGGACACACCAGACAGGATATCGCTGCGGTCGCGAACGAAGGGCGAGGTGACGATGATGTCGGTCGATCGTTCCTTGTGCAGTTGCTCGTCCGAGGGCGCGACCGTTTCCGTCTGCGCAACCGCCGGGGAAATATAGGCTCCCGCCAATAACAAAGCACAACTGGAGACGGTATGGATACGCCGCATCGAAAATCCCTTTTTGCATTTTATTGTGCGCTGCAACCAGCACACGCACAGGCGCTCATATGCGGAACTATGTAGCGTTACAACATATCATTGAACGGCTTGTCGCTAATTGTTTGGCATTGGTCGCGGACAGGGGCAGTTAGCTTATCCGGGTTGGCTTACTGGGTCGAGGTCAAGCGGCGCACGGAGACTGGCCCATTTGCCAGCAGCGACGCTATTGAGAGATCGAGCGGAATGTCGTCTCGTCCCGCCAGATCCAGCCGCGTGTCGGCCCACCATTTCGCGGGCACTACGGGACCGGAAAGGCCTGCGAGCGGTTCAGCGCATTGCAACGCCAAGACGCATAGAAGTTCAGCACCGTTGCTCGCGCGGCGCAGGAACGCAAGAACATGGCCACAGCGTTCACCCACCACATCGACCGGCACATAAGCGCCGTTAGTGAAAAGATCGGCATCATCTCGCCGCAATGTCAGCAGTTCCAAGATAAGCTGGATCTTCGCCGCATCTGCTCCCGCGCGAGGGGCACCATCAAGCGCATCCTGCCGTCGAGCGAAGTCGACAGGCCGCCGATTGTCGGGGTCGACAAGGCTGAAGTCCGTCATCTCCGTCCCCTGATACAGATCGGGGACACCGGGCACGGTGTAACGAAGCGCAGTCTGCACCAGCATGTTTGCCTGCGCGGGTGCGGCGAACAGCGTTAGCAATGCCGCCATATCGCTCAGGAACGCCGATGATTTTGCAGGATCGAGCAAATCCCTGACGACTGTAGCGCATGCGGCTTCATACGCCTCATCCGGTGCCTCCCAGGAGGAGCGCAGCTTAGCCTCCCGCAGCGATTTCTCCTGCCAGGCAATAACCCGATCGGCATAGGCGCTAAGCCCATCATGATCGGAAATCTCCAGATCATCGGGCCATGCGCCGAACAACGTCTGGAAGAGCATGTAGAGATCGCCACGATCCATCCCGTTGGCGCCATTCGGCATCGCGTCGAACCAGCGTTCCACATGATCGCGCCACAGGTCCGGCAATTCGCTCAGCACCGCCAATCGCGCGCGGACATCTTCGCCCCGTTTGTGGTCATGCGTCGCGGTCGCGAGCAGGGCGTGCGGGAACAACTCTGCCCGCCCTACCATCGCTGCGTGCAATTCCGCGAGGGAGAGTGAAAATTGCGACGGGTTGAACCCCACATCGTTCCGGGAAAGCAAGCTGCCATAGCGATAGAAGGCAGTGTCTTCGACAGCCTTGGCAGCAATCGGCGCCGACAATTGCTGAAAGCGCCGCACTGCCTCTGCTGCAAGGGCGGGATCGCCCGGACCGTTGCCCGCGAGCCATGCGAGCAGCATGTCCGTCACCTGTGTTTCTCCCGGCGGGATGAACGGCGCGACACGATCACGCGCAATGTGCCGGATGCCGTCATCGCTGACGGGCGCGGAGGTGCCATCACCATATGTCCGGTACACGGGGAACACCCATAGCAGGCGCTCGGCAGCCCGGCGCAACATGCCGACCGTGATGCCGTCCGCTTCCGGCGTGGACCGGGCGAGGGCGTCGAACGCCTGGACGCAGCGCTGCAATTGCCCCTCGAACTGCCAGGCGAGCATGTCCTGCCGCGCCTGCAATTCCTCCGCTTCAAAGGAGGCGCTTCGCCCACTGATGTCGGACCAGAGCTGGCCAAGGGGCGCTTCGCCCTGCGGCGCGTGGAGCAGCCCCGCAACCTCGGTCATGAAGTCATAGCCGCTGGTGCCATCAACACCCCAATCGGTGGCCAAAGGTTCGCCGGCAGCGAGGATCTTTTCGATGACGATGTATGCGGGGCCGCTGGGAACGCCCTCCGGCCGCTCGATTGCGTCCAGCCGCGCACGTAATTCCCGGCAGTAACCCGCGGGATCGGTCAGGCCATCGACATGGTCGACCCGAACGCCGTCGATCAATCCTTGGCTGTAAAGGCGGAAATAAAGCTGGTGAGTGGCCTCAAACACCTCCGAATCCTCGATCCGCAGCCCGGCCAGTTCGCTGATGGTGAAGAAGCGTCGCCAATTCAGATCGTCATTTGCGGTCCGCCAGGAGGCGAGGCGATAATGTTGCCGATCAAGCAACTGGGACAGGCGATCGCGCCCAGCTTCCTCGTCGGCGTCAAAGTCGCGGAGACTTTCCGCCACGCCAGCAGCAGTCAACGCCGCCTGATCTTCCTTGCGAACCGGGAAGCGATGCTCGCCATAAGCGGAGATATAAAAGGCACCATCATGCCGAAGCGCCAACTGCCCCTGCTCCAGCACCGCGCGAAGTGGATCACCCAGCACGGGCAATACTAGCCGTTCGCTCCAGTCGATATCGAAGAAGCGCGCATAGCGACTGCCTTGGCCATGCGTGAGGACGTCGTGCCACCACAGGTTTCCGCCGCCCGCCACGCCCATATGATTGGGGACGATGTCGATGATGATGCCCATGTCGCGATCGCGCAATCGCGCGACCAATTTCCGATACGCCTCTTCGCCGCCAAGTTCGGGATTGATCCGGGTGGGGTCCACCACATCATAGCCATGGATCGATCCGCTGCGCGCCGTCGTGATGGGCGACGCATAAACGTGGCTGACGCCCAGATCATCCAGATAGGGGATCAGCGCTTCGGCGTCGGAAAAGGTGAAGTCCTTGTGAAATTGAAAGCGATAAGTCGCGCGGGGGATCATGCGTTTCGCACCTTGTTGAGCAGGTTCAGCCGCGCGGCGACATCGGGTTGATCGAGCAAGGCATTCGTCTCGCCGGGCATGCGGCGGCGCCAGTTGGGATGCTCGTCGATCGTGCCGGGCAAATTAGGTTGCTCCTCCAGCCCGAGGACATCCTCCATCGGCAGGATCGCGAGCGAGGAGGGCGTGCTGCCGACATAGGCAATTCCGGCGTCAACGACCGCTGCCGCGTCTTCGGGGCCGGGTTGTGGCATATCCACTATGCCCGCGTCCGTGAATGCCTGCCAAAGCACCGCACGGTCATCGGCGCGATCGCCGCGATCTTCCGCCTCGTCAGCCGCGCGGGAGGTGCGGCCCAGTTGCCATGTCCAGTCTATGTCGCGCCCGCGCCACCAGCCTGCGATGGTCGGCAGATCATGCGTCCCCGTCATGGCAGCGGCATCGGCGGCCCATTTCTCCGGCGGCAGAAATCCGCCCTGTTCGTCCCGTTCGAACCAGAGCACGCGCATGCCCAGGATCGATCGCGCATCCATTGCCGGACGCAAGCCCTCCGGCACTGTGCCAAGGTCTTCACCGATCACGATGGCGCGCGCGCGTTGCGATTCCAGCGCGATCAGCCGCAGCATGTCCTGCATGGGAAATGTCAGATACCCCCCTTCGCTGGCCGATGCGCCATCTGGCACGACCCACAGTCGCCGCAGTCCCAGAGCGTGATCGATCCGGATGCCGCCTGCATGTTCCAGGGCGCTGCGTAACGTCGCGATAAAAGCGGCAAAACCGGTCCGTCGCAGCGCATAAGGGGAAAAGCCGGTAATGCCCCAATTCTGCCCATCCGGGCCAAGCAGATCGGGCGGAGCGCCCACGGTCAGGCCAGTAAGGAGATCGTCGCGGCGGCTCCATGCGTGGCTTCCGCCGGGATCAATGCCGACCGCCAGATCGGCGATCAGACCGATGGCCATGCCCGCATCAATCGCGGCGGTCTGTGCTGCATCCAGCCCCATCTTCGCAAGCCACTGGAGGAACGCGTAAAACTCCACTTGTTCGGCATAGGCAGCCGAAAATTCGGCAACCGCCGGACTGTCGGGATCATGGAATGCAGCGGGCCAATCCTGCCAGCATCGCGCGCCCGACGCATAGAAATGCGCGTGAAGGGCATCGAAGGTAGCATGTCGTTCAAGGTCCGCGCCTTGGCCTTGACGGTACGTTTCCAGCGCATCGCGGACTCGGTCGCCCGATCGTTGGAAGATATCATAGAGCAAGGTCATCCGCTTCGGAATGGCGTCCTGCCAATCAATGAGCGGGCCAGATGATTGCGGCGGAAGCGGCTCCCCGATCAGGCCCGGATCGGCGTAGAGCACGTTCAGGAACTGCCTGCTCGATGGGGCATAAGGGCTGTATCGACCGGGATCGGCGGGAAACAGGGCATGAACCGGACTGATGGCCATGGCGTTCGCGCCGCGCGCCGCAAAGGCGCGAGCGCTGTCGGTCAATGTCCCGAAGTCGCCATATAGCTGGTCACGGTCGTCGCGCAGGGCGGGGATCTGAACCGATGGTCCCCAGATGCGGCGTCCGGGTGCGGCGTCGTCGACACGGAAGCAGCGCTCCGGAGCGATCGCGAGGCTTATCTCCCGGTCGTTCAGGATCAGGCGATGATAACCGGGGATATCTATGGCGGGCACGATGCTGCGCTGGTCTGAAGTCTCGATGTCGACATCCCGACGCGATCCGTCCTCCAGAATTAACTCTGCCTTCCTGACGGGGCCGCAAACATTGGGCAATTCCAGCGCCCGACCTGCGCCACCTGACAGGAAGCCGGGGATCGTCCGCTTTTCTGCTTCGATCCGTTCCAGGCTATCTGCAATGGCGCTCTCGCTCTGCGCAGATGATCCCAGCGCTTCGAGGATGGTCACCAGCGCATCGTCCGATACGCGCTGTGGCTCGCCAAGCGCATCGGTCCAGTCAATCTGAAGCCCGGCGGCTTGCGCAAGGCGATGCAAATTGCTCATGCGTTCTCCAGCCAAGCCGTCGCGCTGGACGGAGCGCCCGGTTTCCCTTCGGAATAGAGCACTGTCCCGCTTACCGCCCCAAAATCGACCGCCATATTCCCAAGGTTAATGGCGAGGATAAGCGTTGCACCATCGCCCATCTTCCAGCGCGCCAACACGGCGGCGTCCCCAACCGCTTCTGCACCCAATGCGGACACGCCACGCAGGCGGGGCACGATATTCCGGTGGCGGAGGGCAAGCAGATCGCGGTACAATGTCCGCCAGGCATCCGCATTCGGTCCGGGTTCGGGGTAGGATCGCGCGAACGTCTCCAGCGCATTGGGATCGGGAATATGCTCGCGCGCTTGCGGATCGGCAAAGGCGCTGAATTTGGCGAACTCGCGGCGGCGTCCTTCGCGGACGGCATCGGCCAGATCGTCATGGAAATCGGTGAAGAACAGGAACGGCGCCTGCGATCCCGTCTCGTCGCCCATGAACAGCAGCGGAATTTGCGGGCTGAGCAGCAGGAGGACCGTCGCGGCCCGCAGCTCTTGCGCATCGGTAAGTAGCTTCAGGCGCTCGCCAAAGGCACGGTTGCCGATCTGGTCGTGGTTCTGCAGGAAAGAAACGAACGCTGTCGGCGGGAGGTGCGCGCTGGGCTTGCCGCGTGGTTTGCCATCATGGTTGGGCGATCCTTCACCCTGATATATGAACCCTTCGCCAAGGCATCGCGCCAGCCGCTCCGCCGGACGGTCGGCAAAGTCCGCATAATAGCTGCTATCCTCGCCCGTGAGCAGGACGTGCAGCACATTGTGGAAGTCGTCGTTCCATTGCGCATCGAAACCGCCGGGCGTCAGTCGATCAGCATCATTATTCTCGTTTTCCAGAACCAGATGCACATGGCGCTGGTCTCCGACTTCCGCCCGGATTTCGCGAGCGAGGCTATCGAGAAAAGCATCGTTGCCGATGGCGTGGACCGCATCGAAACGAAGGCCGTCGAACCGATAGTCGTTCAGCCACATAAGCGCGTTTTGCAGGAAATAGTCATGAACCGGCGCGCGCTCCACCGCCACCGCACCGCCCCAGGGCGTGTCGACACCGGCGCCGAAAAAGTCCGGTGCATAAGCTCCCAGGTAGTTTCCATCGGGACCGAAGTGATTATAGACCACGTCCAGAAACACCATCAGCCCGAGGCCATGCGCGCGGTCGATAAGGGCCTTGAGTTCGTCGGGCGTGCCATAACTTGTCGCGGGGGCGAACGGCAGCACGCCGTCATAGCCCCAGTTGCGATCCCCCCCAAATGCGCCAATGGGCATTAACTCAATGGCCGTAATGCCAAGTTCCGCCCACGCCGAAAGACGTTCCGCGACGCCGTTATGGCCCCCCAAAACGCCCGCATGGACCTCCTGAATAATGGCTTCTTCCCAAGGCCGTCCCTTCCAGTCAGCCTGCTGCCAGGCATAGTGAGTATGATCGACGACCATGCTCCAGCCATGCACGCCACCTGCCTGGAGGCGGGATGCGGGGTCCGGCACCGCCAGTTCCGCATCCATACGGAACCGGTATCGCGTGCCGGGCGGGGCATCGGCTTCGGCCACGAACCAGCCATCATCCGCGCGCGCCATCGCGACTGTGCCGTTCTCCAGCTCAAGCTGCACGTTGTCACGCGCAGGCGCCCACAGGCTGAACCGTGTCCGCCCCGGAGCGATGACCTGCGCCCCCCACGTCGTCATTGCTGATCGAACTCCGCCGTCCAGCGCACCAGCACTGCGCCGTGCGCCGCGACTTCCATCTCAGCGCCGCCTTCGACATCGTCCACGTCGGTGTTCGCGCTGTCGATCAGTATGCGCGGCGTGCTGCCTTCCGGCATCGGGAACCTGAACGTCATCGGATGGGGACCGGCGTTGATCAGCAAGGCGATTGTCTCCACCGTGCCATCCTCCAGCCGCATGGCGCGCCCCATCGTCAGCGCCCGTCCTTCGGGGTTGTTCCAGTCTTCGGGCGACGGCGTCTCACCCCGTTCATCCCACCATTCGATGTCGTTGATGCCATGGCCGGGCGAATCCTGCCCATAAAGGAAGTTGGACGCACGCAGCATCGGGTGCTTTTTGCGCAGCGCGATAAGGCGCGATACGAATTGAGTGAGCGCCTTTCCCTCGGGCGATTCCGCCGCTGACCAGTCCAGCCAGCTAATCGGATTATCCTGACAATAGGCATTGTTGTTGCCATTCTGGGTGCGGCCAAATTCATCGCCCGCCACGATCATTGGCGTACCCAGGGACGTGAATAATGTGGTCAGCATGGAGCGGGCGACACGGGCGCGCGTCTCCAGAATCCCGGCATCGTCGGTCGGACCTTCGGCGCCCCAGTTGCGGGAGTAATTCTCCGAATGGCCATCGCGATTATCCTCGCCATTGGCTTCGTTGTGCCGCTCTTCGTAAGAAACCAGATCGGCAATTGTATAGCCATCATGGCTGTCGACGAAGTTGACGCTGGCCCAAGGCCGCCGCGCGCGCCGGTCGAACACGTCGCCCGATCCCGAAAGTCGCGCCGCAAGGTCGGGACGCTGCCCCGGATCTCCCCGCCAGTAACGGCGCACGGTGTCACGATATTTGTCGTTCCATTCCGCAAAACTCGGCGGGAAGTTGCCAAGCTGATATCCGCCCATGCCAATATCCCACGGTTCGGTAATCAGCTTCAGGCGGCCCAACACCGGGTCTTGCCGCAGCACGTCGAAGAAGCCCGCGCCCGGATCGAAGCCGTGATCCGTCCGGCCCAGCGTGAGGCCAAGATCGAAGCGGAAGCCATCTATGCCGAACGATGTCGCCCAATATCGCAACGAATCCGTCACCATCTGGATCACGCGCGCCTTGGTCATGTTGAGCGTGTTGCCGGTGCCGGTGTCATTGATGCAATAGCGCGGCTCATCGGGCATCAACCGGTAATAAGTCGCATTGTCCAGCCCGCGCCATGACAGCGTCGGGCCGCGCTCTGATCCTTCGCAGGTGTGATTGTAAACGACATCGAGGATCACTTCGAGACCGGCGGCATGGAGCCTGCGTACGGCGAGGCGCAATTCGTCCTGATTGTCGGAAGCGAAATAGCTTTGCTCCGGCGCAAAGAAGCCGAGCGTATTATAGCCCCAGTAATTGCGGAGGCCTTTTTCCTGAAGGAAGCGGTCCTGCACATAGGCGTGGATCGGCATCAGCTCGATCGCGGTAACCCCAAGCCGCTTGAGATGGTCGATAACCTTGGGATTGGAGAGCGCCGCAAAGGTGCCGCGTTCGGGCGGCGAGACCGCGTCGAACAGCTTGGTCAGGCCTTTGACATGCGCCTCGTAGATGACGGTTTCGGACCATGGCGTCCTTGGCCGCACGTCCCGTCCCCAATCGAACGCGTCGTGAGTGACGACGCCCTTGGGCATGGCCGGCGCGCTGTCCCTGCGGTCGAAGCTGAGGTCGTCCTTGCGCGAACGCACCCGATAGCCATGCAGCGCGTCGGTCCAGCGCACTGTGCCTGCCAGTTTGCGGGCATAAGGGTCGAGCAGCAATTTGTTCGGGTTGAACCGGTGGCCTTCTTCGGGCGCATAACGGCCATGCGCGCGGAAGCCATACAACAGGCCGGGACGCGCATCGGGCAAGTAGCCGTGCCACACTTCGTCGGTCCATTCCGGCAATTCGTAGCGCGCAATTTCGCGTTTGCCCGAAGGCTCGAATATGCAAAGTTCGATCTTTTCAGCGTGTGCGGAGAACACGGCGAAGTTGATGCCCAGACCGTCAAAGGTCGCGCCCAGGGGGTAGGGGGAACCCGGCTCCAGCCGGTCGGCTAATAGGCTCAAAGTCAGTTTCCTTCGTATCGCAGCAGAACCGCGGCGAGCGGGGGGAGAGTCACGGTGGCGGAGGCAGGCTGGTCGTGGGACGCAATAGGCGCTGCATCAACAACGCCGCCATTGCCCATATTGCTCCCGCCATAGATTGCGGCGTCGCTGTTCAATATTTCGCGCCATTGACCAGCGCGGGGCATGCCGATCCGGTAATCCTGATGCGGCGTCGGCGTCATGTTGAGAAGCACGACGATCGGCGCATCATCCGCGTCGCCAAAGCGGGCATAGACGAACACGCAATTGCCGCTGTCGCTGCCGACGATCCATCGGAAGCCGCGCGAGTCGGAGTCGCGGCGGTGCAACGCCGGCTCGCTGGCATAGGCCCGGTTGAGATCGCGGACCAGCCTTTGCACGGCGGCATGCTCGGGCTGCTCCAGCAGATCCCAGTCGACTTCGCCATCATGGTTCCATTCGCGATCCTGCGCCAGTTCGCCGCCCATGAACACCAGCTTCTTGCCGGGGTGGGTCCACATGAAACTGAAATAGGCGCGTAGATTGGCGAATTTCCGCCAGCGGTCGCCGGGCATCTTGCGGATCAACGATCCCTTGCCATGCACCACTTCGTCATGGCTGAGCGGCAGCACGAAATGTTCGGAAAAGGCGTAGACGAGGCCGAAGGTGAGCTCATTATGATGCCAGCTGCGATAGAGCGGATCGCGCTCCACATAATGTAGCGTGTCGTGCATCCAGCCCATATTCCACTTGTAGGTGAAGCCGAGGCCACCCTGCGAAACCGGCGCAGACACACCGGGCCACGACGTCGACTCTTCGGCAAGCGTGATCGCGCCGGGGCAGCGTTCCGCGATCACGCTGTTCATGCGCTTGAGGAAGTCGACGGACTCCAGATTCTCGCGACCGCCATGGATATTGGGCACCCATTCGCCAGCATTGCGGCTATAATCGCGGTATAGCATCGACGCGACGGCATCGACGCGCAGGCCATCGACATGGAAGGTTTCGAGCCACCAGAACGCCGATGCGAGCAGGAACCCGGCCACTTCACGGCGACCAAGATTGTAGATCAGCGTGTTCCAGTCCTGATGGAAGCCCTCGCGCGGGTCGCCATGTTCGTACAGATGCGTGCCGTCAAATGTCGCGAGGCCATGGGCGTCGGTCGGGAAATGCGCAGGCACCCAATCGAGGATCACGCCTATGCCCGATCGGTGGCAGGCATCGACGAATGCAGCAAAATCCTCCGGCTTGCCGAAACGTGCGGACGGCGCGAATTGCGACAGCGGTTGATAGCCCCATGATCCGCCGAAAGGATGCTCCATGATCGGCATCAGTTCGACATGGGTAAAGCCCATCTCCGCCACATAAGGGACAAGCCGCTCTATCAAGTCTGGCCAGCAGAGCGTGCCCTCCGCATCGTCACCGGGACGCAGCCATGATCCTGCATGGATCTCGTATATCGAGATGGGAGCATCGGCGCGCTGGCGGGCGGCGCGATCCTCCATCCAGTCTGTGTCGGTCCAGCGGAAGTCCGGCGCTGCGGCGACGATCGATCCGGTGGCGGGCGGCGCTTCGGTCTGCCGTGCGACAGGATCGGCCTTCTGCACGATACTGCCATCGGCTCCCGCCACTTCGAATTTGTAGACTGTCCCGGGTCCGATGCGGGGAACGAACAGTTCCCACACGCCCGCGCCATGCCGCAGCCGCATCGGGTGGCGGCGTCCGTCCCAGCCATTGAAGTCGCCGACGACCGATACGCGTCGCGCATTGGGTGCCCAGACCGAAAAGGCAACGCCCGCGATGCCATCGATGCTACGGGGCTGCGCGCCGAACACGCGGGCAAGCTCCCAATGCCGGCCCTCGTTGAACAGATACAGGTCCAGTTCGCCGATGATCAGCCCAAAGGCATAGGGGTCTTCGGTTTCCTGAACGCTGCCGCCGGGCCAACTGATACGGAAGTGGTAATCATGCACATTTCCCAACGATCCGGAGAACAAACCGGAGGCATTTTCGTGCAGGAACCCGAGGCTCACTCCGTCGGCGGCGAGCAATTCGACTGCCTCCGCCCCCGGCTGGAAGGTGCGGACGATCCGGTCCTCTCCGTCGCCATGCATGCCCAGCAGCGCGAAGGGATTGTCCAGCCGCCCTTCGAGCAGCGCGACCGCCGAGCCGGTCATGTCTTCCTGGATGCTCATGCGGCCTCCGCCTCGATAAGATGCTTTGCAGCGCGGGCCAGCCCGCCGATCGGGACGCCGATCCAGTCCGGCCGATTTGCGGCTTCATAGGCTACTTCATAGGCCGCCTTCTCCAGCAGGAAGAGGTCGAGCAATGGATCCGCCGCGCTGCCCTCTTCGCCATGATAGCCATCCAGAAACGCCGTCGTGGCGCTTTCGCGGAAGCTGGCATAACGCTCTTCGGTGCGTACTTCTTCGGTTTCGCCAGCGGCGGGGCGGTTGCGTTCCGCGACGGCGGCTGCATAGTCGAACGAGCGCAGCACACCGGCGACATCGCGCAGGGCGATATCCTTCCCACGCCGTTCTTCGAGCGGCTTCACAGGCTCGCCCTCGAAATCGATCAGTATGACGTCGCTACCCGCGACCAGTACCTGACCCAGATGAAGGTCGCCATGTATGCGCGCACGGGTGCGGCCCTCGGCATCACGCGCTACGGCCCGGATCTTCTCCCTTATGGCCGTATGATTGTCCGCGAGATACGCCGCCAGACTGTTATCGCTTTCGTTGGCAAACTCCTGCCCATCGAGCAGTTTGAGCGCGGTATCGAGCTGACCTGCGATCCGATTGGCCAGCACCTCAATGTCCGATGCCGACATGATTTCGGGCGCAAAGGCCGGGTTGTCACTGGGGCGTTCCAGCACCTTGTGCATTTCCGCCAAACGGCGTCCGAAGGTGCATGCGAAGCTCTCGTAATTGAGGACGCTCCATTCTTCGTCGGTCGCGATCCGCTCCAGCATGCTGAGCGTCCATGCCCAGCCGTCGCCCTGATTATGGACGAAACGCTGGACGAGCATCAGCAGGCTGGACGTACCGCCAGCCTCCAGCCACACTTCGCCCAATATGGCAGGCACATTACCGAACCCGCCCGCCGTCAGATAGCGCACCATCTCCGCGTCGGGATGGATGCCCGGCTGGATCTTCCGCAACAATTTCAGCACTGCGCGTTCGCCCAGCACCATCGTGCTGTTCGATTGCTCGGCGCCCAGCCATTCCGGCGCGGCATCCGGTCCAATGTCGAGTTCCGGCGTGCCAGTGAAGCGAAGTTCTCCACCTTCAACGGGCACGACGGT
>JBPPMC010000204.1:0-3211 GCA_051305835.1 Sphingobium sp. | reverse complement strand
CACTTGCCAGCGCAAGCCCGGTGCCGGGCTTCTCCACATCCGTTGCGACCCTGTCGGGTGCACGGGCGCGCTCTGCCCCGGCGGTCCGGTCGCCTGTCGGAAGGCCCCGATTGGCGGGGTCTGACACAGCTTGGAAAGTCGAACGTCATGGCCGACCCCCAGAATGACAAACTCCTATCCGCAGACCAGCGCGTCGCGACCATCGCGCGGCTCAATGATGCCCTGCGCCAGTCCATCCATAACCCGGGCGTCAACCAGGTGGTCATGACCGCCGGGGTCGCTGACCTGATCGGCGATACCAGCCTGTTTCGCGGTTTCCAGCGCCGCGCCGAACTGATGCGCACCGTGCGCGACTATGACGCCTTTGGTCCCGACGTCGACCCGCATGGTGAGCGTGATTTCGGGCGCTTCGAATTTGCCGACGAGGCGCTGTACTGGAAGATCGACTACTATGATCGCGCGCTGACCTATGGATCGCCCGATCCGGCCAATCCTGATGTCACCACCCGCGTGCTGACATTGCTTCTCACGCACGAATATTGAGCTATCATGGCCCCGACCCTGTCGGGGCCACCTTTTTGCCGAAAGGATTCGCAGATGAGCGAGCCTGTCATCCAAGCCCTCGATCGGCTTTTCGATCTGGCCGCGTCCGATACCGGGCAAGCGCGCCGCGCCGCGAACTTCCTGCTCGCCTGGTGGAATGCGCAGGACAATGGCGGGTTCGATCTTGCCGACCTGTTCGGCGTCGACCATGCGGTCGCCGCCGACATGGCCGTCGTGTTCGTCTATCTGGGCGGTCATCACGGCGCGATCTATCCCGACCAGCTCGGCTATGAAGACAAGATCGTGGCGCTGGTACACCAGTGGCGTCTTCACGAGACCACCGACTGACGCACCCGTCCGCAGCGCTGATCGCTTTGCGCCACTCTGCGCTTGCCGCCGGCCCGACCAGATTCCCCATCCTTGGCGAGTGAACCGGCTATCCCCCTGACCGGGGGGATAGCCGAAAAGTCTGCTTGGGCAGACTGTCGGCGGTGCCGCCCGACGTCCGTTGGACCATGCTCCCCGGCACGAGAGGGGAGGCTGCGCGGTATGAGGGGCCGCGTCTTGCTGCGCGGTCAAGGGACCGATCGGTTCCTCGGAACATGCCAAGGAGACCCGCAGTGGCCGACTATTTTTCCCGTCATCCAGACCATGCGTTCGTATTCGCATTCGTCTGTTTCGCGATCACCGTTTACCTGTTTCGCTATGTCGGCCCGGGTATCGGCGGGGGCGGCGACTGGTCGTCGCGCGACCATTATGAACGCAACCTGCGCGATGGTCTCGATGACTATTAATCCTGACGGCGCGGCGCCAATGCAAACGATCGTCGTCAGCCTGCTCAAGGGCGGGGTCGGCAAGACATTTCTCGCTACGCACCTCGCCTGGTATCTCGCCGAGCAAGGCGGCAACCGCGTCGCCTTCCTCGACCTCGATCCGCAGGGCAGTTCCACCCGCCGCCTCGCCAGCGAGCGGACCGGGTGGTTCGCCGCCGACCTGTTCGATCCCGAGGCGCAGCTCGACCTGACCAATGCGCCGGGGATCACGGTTTTCGCCGCCGATCGGCGTCTGCAAATGGTCAAGGCAGCGGGTGATGTCCGTGATTTCCTGGGCCGGTTTCCCGCGCTTGGTCCCCATTTCGACCATTGTGTCATCGACACCGGCCCCAAATGGGACGAGCTGACCTTGAGTGCCATGGCGGTGGCCGACGCAGTGGTCGCGCCGGTCCAGGTCGCCGAGGATTCGATTGAGTGCGCCAAGATGCTGCTCACCGCGCTCAAAAAGGCGGAAGGGGCGCGGGGCGGGCGCAAGGTCGATTTTCTCGGGCTGTTGCCCTCGATGGTCAATCCTTTCGACCGACGCGAAATGGACAATGCGGTCAAGCTCGCCCGCGCCGTTGGTGAGAAGCTGATGTTCCCCGCCTTCATCAAGGCGCGGCCGACCTACAAGCATTCGGCCGAACAGCATCATCCCGTCTGGCGCGAAACCGGTAGTGGCGCAAAAGCGGCGGCTGACGAAATCCGGCCGATCCTGGCCGAGATCATTCGCCGGATGGACTACCGCCGTCAGAGTGCGGCGTGATGGGCAAGTTCGATCAGCGCGCCGAAGAGTTCGGACTGCTCGTCGGTCTCCATGATAGCGCGCGGCGCGTCGAGGATCTGCCGCTCGACTGGATCATGGCCGATCCGGAAAATCCGCGTCGCGTGTTCGACGAGACGGAACTCAAGGAGCTTGCTGCCTCGATCGCCGCGCGCGGTGTCCTGCAGCCGATCATCGTCGCCCCGAAAAATGGCGACGGCTTGCACGTCATCCGCGTCGGCGAGCGGCGCTTTCGGGCATCGCGCCTTGCCGGGCGCGAGACCATCCCGGCGATCGTGATGGCGGTGGTGAACCGCGCCGACACGCTCGCCGATCAGATCGTCGAGAATGATCAGCGCGCAGGCCTGACCCCCCATGATCTGGCGACCGGGATCGAACGGATGCTGGGAGCCGGCGTCACCCAGGCGGAGATCGCCCGCGCGCTCGGCCGCTCGAAGCAGTTCGTATCGCTCTATGCCGCCTGTGCCGACATGGCGCCCTGGCTGCGGGCGGCGATCGACCAGATGCCGATCCGGTTGCTCTACGACCTCCACCGGGCTGCCCGTACTCATGGCGACGCAGTGCGCGCCTATATTGAGCGGCTTGGTGATGAAAACGTGACCCTGGCCGAGGGTGGCCGGTTCATCGCAGGACTTAAGGCATCCGAGACTCTGCCGGATGCCCGTCTCCGCGATGTGCCCGCGCTCTCGGACGGGCAGGGCGCCGAGCGCGCCGCACCGAGCCGGCCGGTTCGTGCCGGTGCCGGTTTGCGGTCGATGTTCGAAACGGAGGTGCCGCCGCAGCCTCGGCCGCTCGATGCGGTTCGGGTGACGGTGGGCGGGCGGACAGGACGTTTGATCCTGCCCGAGCGCGTTCGGGTGGCGTTCGACGACGGCCAGGAGGTCGAAGCGCCTGTTGCCGAGATTGCCATGGAGTAAACCATCGGCGGGGCAGGTCGGGGCGCAACCAATCACCCCTCACTCCGCGTCGAAACGATCGAGCTTTTCAGACAATTTTGACAGCCGTGCCCCTTCTTCAGGGGCGCGGCTGTCTTCATTTTCCCAGGGCAGAGGGGATTGTCTCGCTCGGACAT
>JBPPMC010000179.1:0-4355 GCA_051305835.1 Sphingobium sp. | reverse complement strand
CTGGGCGTGATGTTGACGCAGGAAGCGATCGAGCAGGCCGCCGAAGTGGGCCTGGACCTGGTCGAAGTCTCCCCGAACGCCGATCCGCCAGTGTGCAAGTTCCTGGACGTCGGCAAGTTCAAGTACGAAGCGCAGAAAAAGGCGAATATCGCCCGCAAGACCCAGAAGACGCAGGAGATCAAGGAGATCAAGATGCGTCCGAACATCGACGATCATGATTATGATACGAAGATGAAGAAGGTCCACGATTTCATTGGCGAAGGCGACAAGGTGAAGATCACCCTGCGCTTCCGTGGCCGCGAATTATCGCATCAACAGCTTGGCATGGCCCTATTGCAGCGCGTGGCCGAGAACGTCGTCGAAGTTGCGAAGGTCGAAGCCTATCCGCGCATGGAAGGCCGTCAGATGCTGATGGTGCTTTCCCCCAAGTAACAACGGCACGATCGTCGCCCCGGCCTTGAGCCGGGGGACCCGCTTCTTGCGCTGAAGGCAGCGAGGCCCCGGCTCAAGGCCGGGGTGACGAGCAACACGACCCTCACCCTGGTCTCGCACGCGCGATTTCAGTGCGTTCACGGAACGATCTCGCGATCGCGACGTTGCTGTTTTGTTGCTGAAGCGGCAGTCGCTTGCGCATTTTTATCGAGGACGTTTCCATGCTCTGGACAATCGCCATAATCCTGCTGATCCTGTGGGTACTCGGCTTCTTTGCCTTCCACATTGCAGGCGGCCTTATTCACATTCTGCTGGTGCTTGCTCTGATCGTCGGCATTTGGCAGCTGTTCACCGGTCGCCGCGGAGTTTAATCGCAATAGCCAGCAAAAGCCCGGTGATCAGGACCGTCGGGCTTTTGCTGTCAGCTGACCCACCTGGAGCTGTAATATTGTGGAAAGCGCTGCTTGAATGCGGCCAGTTTCGGCGCATCCCAACGAAGAATGTACGGATGGCGAGGATTGTTCGCCATGAAATCCTGATGATCCGTACCCGCGCGCTGGAACCCCGCAAAGCGCTCGACCTTGGTCACGATCTTTCCGCTCCATAGCCGCGACTGGCTCAGTTGCGCCAGATAAGCGCTCGCCGCTTTGGCCTGATCGGCGTTGAGCGGGAATAGCGCGCTACGATACTGAGTGCCGTGATCCGGCCCCTGATAATTGAGCGTCGTCGGGTCCGTAGCAACGGAGAAGAACACACGCATCAATGTGCCATAGCTCACCTGACGCGGATCATAGGTGACCCGCACAGCCTCGGCAAACCCGGTGTTGCCACCACTTACAGTTTCGTAATCGACCTTGCGATTAGCGGGGCCACCGGCAAATCCGGACTCGACATGGCGCACACCTTGGAGATGGCTGAACACGCCTTCGACGCCCCAATAACAGCCGCCCGCAAATACCGCGGTGGCGAGCTTGGGAGTTGCAGCCACGTCTACGCGTGGCACCGGCGCCAGCACCGTACTCTCCGCTGCCATGGCGAGCGGAATAGCGCCCGGCGCATAATGCCAAACGGCGCCCATCAGACCGCCGCCAAGCGCGACGGCAAGCAGAAAAGGCCTAAAGCGACTGGCCATTGTAGACCGCCTGCACTGCTGCGGCTGCCCGATCATCGGGGCGCTGCTGCGCTTCGGCGGGATTCAGCGTCATGAATCCGATGGTGCCCAGAACGAAGCCGCCCATGAACTTCATGAACAGATCCGACTTCAAGAATGCGACCATGTCGCGTACCTTCCTTGTCTCGTTTCGCATCCAGCTACGTGGCTGGTTAGGAAAAGTTGCATGTCCCTTGGCTGAATGTGGTGACGAATGTCACAAGCCGACGACGAAACCGCCTTCCAACTCGACAAACCACATCCAACAAGGTTGCTTATGAAAACCCATATAGCGCCGGTTTCGTAACGAACAAGGTGTTAAATCGAAACCGATTGTTTCAGCTCACATCATTTGAGCGCGGCACAGGCTTCCTGAATACGCGTGCAGGCTTTCTTGAGCACGTCCTCCGACGTCGCATAGGAAATCCGGAAAGCGGGGCTGAGGCCGAAAGCGCCACCATGCACGGCCGCCACTTTCGCGTCGTCGAGGAAATAGGTGATCAGATCCTCGTCGGTCACGATCTTCAAACCGTTCGGCGTCATTTTACCCATCACGCCCGATGCGTCGGGATAGACGTAGAACGCGCCTTCGGGTGTCGGGCAGTTAAGGCCCGGTGCATCGTTCAGCATCGCGACAACCATGTCGCGGCGGCGCTTGAAGGCCGCGTTGCGTTCTTCCAGGAAATCCTGGTCACCCGTGAGCGCTGCGACGGCGGCTGCCTGTGATATCGAGCAGGGGTTGGACGTGGACTGCGACTGCAGCTTGGCCATCGCCTTGATGATCCATGTGGGACCACCGGCAAAGCCGATGCGCCAGCCGGTCATGGAGAACGCCTTCGAGCAGCCATTGACCGTCAGCGTACGATCATACAATTCCGGGCAGACCTGCGCGATGGTGGCAAACGGCGTCGAAGCGTACCAGACATGCTCATACATATCGTCAGTCATCACCAGTACCTGCGGATGGCGCAACAGAACCTGGCCCAGTTCCTTCAACTCATCCGCCGAATAGGCCGCGCCCGAAGGATTGGACGGCGAATTCAGCATGACCCAGCGCGTCTTGGCCGTGATCGCCGCTTCCAGCTGTTCCGCCGTGATCTTGTAATTCTGGCTCGCGGGGCCTTCGATGATGACCGGCGTACCACCGGCATAATTCACGATATCGGGATAGCTTACCCAATAGGGCGCAGGAATGATCACTTCATCGCCAACGTCCAGCGTCGCGACCAGCGCGTTGAACAAAGTGTGCTTGCCACCGGAATTGACGCTGATCTGGCTCCGCTCATAGCTGAGGCCATTGTCCCGCTTGAATTTCAAAGCGACAGCATCCTTGACCGCTGCCGTGCCGTCGACATCGGTATATTTCGTCTGGCCGTTGCGGATCGCGAAGATCGCGGCTTCCTTGATGAAGTCCGGCGTGTCGAAATCCGGCTCGCCCGCAGACAGCCCGATGACATCGACACCAGCGGCTTTCAACGCGTTCACTCGCGCGCTCATGGCGAGAGTGGCGCTGGGCTGAATGCGGCCAAGGGCGGCGCTGGTGCGAGTCATGAGAAAGATTCTTTCCGAAAAGAGCATGGGTGCGCAGGAGGAGCGAACGGTCGCTCCCTTAGTGCGCAATGTCGTAACGGGCAACCGGCTTTGACGAACAGCGCATCAGGCGCGCACGGGCACTTTCTGCGCGGCGACCATCCCGCGCGAGGCATTGCCGATGTAGAATCCATTTTCGAGGTCATAGGGCCGCAAGTCGCCTTCGACGGCGTGGCCTTGATCGAGCAGGCTCTGCCGCAGGATGCCGGGCAACAATCCCCGCGAAAGCGGCGGCGTGACGAGTGTGTCGCCGCGCTCGACGAAGATCGACGAAAAGCAGCCCTCGGTCAGATAACCGGAGGCATCCGTCAGCAGCACTTCATAGGTGCCGCCAGCCTTCAGCGCCTGGCGATAGACCGAGCGATCCGTGGTCTTGTGACGCAGGCGAAAGTCCTCTGCTCCGGCAGGGCAGCGCACCACTGCCACGCGCATGATCGGATCGGGCCAGGTGCGATGCTCGCGCACTTCAATCGCCACCGATCCCCGGCGCGACACCAGCATTCTGATCCGGCTGCGGTCGCGCAACCGGAAGGTCGCGGCCTGTAATTCGTTGCGCGCATCGTGGCGGTCGAAGCTGAAACCCAGCATCTCCGCGCTCGCCTTCAACCGTTCCATATGCAAATCGAGCAGGCGAACGCCGTCCAGTGGATCGAACGCCATGGTCTCCATGAGGTCGAACGGGCGATCTTCCGCGCCGCCATCCATAACCGTCGCCATTTTCGTCATCGCTGTCGCTTCGTTCATTCCGTATCCGCCATCGATGGAGCCAAGAACCGGCCCTTGTCGAGGCACTCCTGCCATTCCGCGTCGCACAGCGAGTCTACGACAATCCCCGAACCTAGTCCGATGCGGCCGGTCGATGCGCCTTCTTCGACGGAAATGGTGCGGATGGCAACATTGAAGGCCGCGTTTCCATCGGCATCTATGCGTCCGATCGTCCCGGTATAAGGGCCGCGTGGCGCATGTTCGACTTCGCCGATCACTTCCATCGCCCGCACCTTGGGCGCACCGGTTATCGAGCCGCAGGGAAAGATGGTGCGCAGAACGTCGATGGCGGACAGGCCCGGCAGGATGCGGGCGCGCACCGTCGATGTCATCTGATGCACCGTCGGAAAGGTTTCGATGTGGAAGAGTTCGGGCACGGTTACGCTGCCAGCCATGGAAACGCGCGACAAGTCATTGC
>JBPPMC010000165.1:0-3560 GCA_051305835.1 Sphingobium sp. | reverse complement strand
TTCCTGCTGCGGGCACGCGCGCTGGCGGTTTTCCCCGGCGGATTCGGCACGTTCGACGAGTTTTTCGAATTGCTGACGCTGGTGCAGACCGGCAAGATGAAGCCCATCCCCATCCTGCTGTTCGGCAAGGAATTCTGGACCAAGGTCGTCAACTTCGAAGCGCTGGCCGACGAGGGCGTCATCGCCAGGCGAGACCTCGACCTGTTCACCTGGGTCGAGACAGCGGAAGAGGCATGGGCCGCCGTTTGCAGCTTCTACAAGGACGACACCATGATGGAATGCTGCTGACAGCAAAGCGCCGCGCAATGGTGTGAACCATTACGCGGCGCCTAAGTCTTTATTTCGATGCGTTACTCTGCGGCGTTGGCCGCCGGCGCTGTAGCATTACCGGCTGGCGCAGCGGCATTGTCCGCAGCGGCAGCTTCATTTCCGGCTGCAGCGGCAGGCGCTGCATCCGCCGCAGGCAGCGGCAGATTGGAGCCTTGTGCGTTCAGATAGGCAATGACGTTCGCGCGATCGACGCCATTGCCAAGACCTGCAAAAGTCATCTTCGTGCCCGGCGCATATTCACGCGGGCTTTTCAGCCACGCGTCCATCTGGTCGAAAGTCCACTTGCCGCCCTTCTTCTTCAGTGCGTCAGAGAATGCGAAGCCACCCTTGCCCTCAGCAACGCCTTCACCAACCGTCGCATAAAGATTGGGACCGATGCCATTCGCACCACCCTGATTGACGGTGTGGCACGCCGCGCATTTGCCGAACACTTTCTCACCGGCGGCGACATCGGCGCTCGCGAGCAATGTATTGAGGCCAGGACCGGCATCGGCGGCAGCGCCGCCTTCCGCTTCCACGCCTTCGATCGCATAGCCCATCTTTTCAGGGCGTTCCTCATGGAACAATTTTCCGCTGACGATCGATCCGCCAAGCGCGATTATCCCCGCGAACAGCGCCCAGCCCGCAATGGTATTGAAACGATCGTCCATGCGTCCGATTTCCTCCGAGTAGTCCGCCCTGGCGCTTACCTAGTTATTTCGGCGCCCCTTGTGCGGGTTGCCATAATGACGCAAGTGCAAACGCGCAAGCGCAGCTTGCGTCCCTGGTCGCGACGCCCTAAGCGCCATCGCCCATGGACGCCTATCCTCTGCCCGCACAGCGCCTCGTAACGGAAATGGCCGAATTGGCCGCGCGTGATCCTGCGCGCGCGATCGCCTATCAGGGCGCGCCAGGCGCGAATTCTCACCTCGCCGCGCTTGGCTATGCACCGGATTGCATACCGCTTCCGTGCTTCGCGTTCGAAGATGCTATCGATGCGGTACGCGATGGCACGGCAGACCGCGCCGTCATCCCCATCGAAAATTCGCTGCATGGGCGCGTCGCAGACATGCACTTTCTGCTGCCCGAATCGGGTTTGCACATCATCGACGAATATTTCCTGCGAATCCGGCACTGCCTGATGGCGGCAAGCGACGCGCCGGTCACCAGCGCGATGAGCCATCCGCAAGCCTTGGGCCAGTGTCGCCATTATCTGCGCGCGCGGGGCATACAGGCAGTGAGCTATGCGGACACAGCAGGTGCTGCCGCCTTCGTTGCAGAAACGCGCGAGCCGGGTGCCGCCGCCGTCGCTCCGGCGCTGGCCGCCGAAATCTACAATCTGCACATGATCGCGGAAAATATCGAAGATAGCGACGACAATATGACGCGGTTCGTCGTCCTCGCGCGCGAACCGCTGATGCCCGTAACGGACGGTCCGGTGATGACGACCTTCATGTTCGAAGTCCGCAACGTTGCCGCGTCACTCTACAAGGCGCTCGGCGGCTTCGCGACCAACGGCGTCAACATCACCAAGCTGGAAAGCTATCAGCGCGGCGCAAGCTTTTCCATGACGGAGTTCTTTGCCGACATAGAGGGCATGCCGGGGACGCCCGCCATCGACCGGGCGTTGGAAGAATTGAAGTTCCACACGAAATGGGTCCGCATACTGGGCAGCTACCGTCAGGCGCGACCCCGTACCTGATTTTTGGTTAGTGTGCCGCACCCCAGCTAGGGCCGGTGCCGATCTCGACGCCCAAGGGGACTGACAGCTTCACCATCGGCTCTGCCGCGCCCGCCATCACGTTACGGATGACGGTGCTGGCTGCTGGCACATCGCTTTCCGGCAGTTCGAAAACCAGTTCGTCGTGGACTTGTAGCAACATGCGGACGTTGGGCAGACCCGCCGCCGTGAGGGCTGGTCCCATGCGAACCATGGCGCGCTTGATGATGTCGGCGCTGGTGCCCTGAATCGGGGCGTTGATCGCCGCGCGTTCGGCACCCTGGCGTTCGTGCTGGATCGGTGCCTTGATGCGCGGGAACCATGTCTTTCGCCCGAACAATGTCTCGGTATAGCCCGTCGCGCGGACCTTTTCCAAGGTCTCGTTGATGTAGACGCTGATGCCGGGGAAGCGTTCGTAATAGCGGCTGATCATGTCCTGCGCGTCGTCGGCGGTGATCTCCAGCCGCCCGGCGAGGCCCCAGCGGCTGATGCCGTACAGGATCGCGAAGTTGATGGTCTTTGCCCGTCCACGCGTGTCGCGATTGACTTCGCCGAACAGTTCTTGTGCGGTGCGGTTGTGAATGTCCTCCTCCGCCGCGAACGCCTCTTTCAGCGCGGGCACATCGGCCATGTGCGCCGCCAGCCGCAACTCGATCTGGCTATAGTCGGCGGCGAGGATGACGTTGCCCGGTTCCGCGATGAAGGCATGGCGGATTTGCCGTCCCGTCTCTGTTCGGATCGGGATATTCTGCAGGTTCGGGTCAGTCGAGGACAGCCGCCCCGTCTGCGCGCCGGTCAGGCTGTAGCTGGTGTGGACGCGACCCGTCTCCGGGTTGATCTGCGCCTGTAGCGCGTCGGTGTAGGTGGACTTCAGCTTCGACAATTGCCGCCAGTCGAGCACCTTGCCGCTGATCTCCGACCCTTCGACCTTCAGCTTTTCAAGGATCGTTACGTCGGTAGAGTAAGCGCCAGATTTGCCTTTCTTTCCACCCTTCAGACCCAGCTTGTCGAACAGGATCGCGCCAAGCTGCTGCGTGCTACCAATGGCGAAGGGCTGTCCGGCTAGGGCGTGTATTTCCGTTTCCAGCACCGCGATGCTCTTTGAAAACTCTGCGGACAGGCGCGAGAGATGCTCCCGGTCCACCTTGATCCCGGCACGCTCCATGCCCGCGATGACCGGCACCAGCGGGCGATCGACCAGTTCATACACGCGGGTCGCGCCATCCTGATGCAACCGCGGCTTGAAGACGTTCCACAGCCGCAGCGTCACATCGGCATCTTCGCCGGCATACGCCGTCGCCTTGTTCAGCGGCGCTTCGGCGAAACTGATCTGCGACTTGCCGCTACCCACCACATCCTTGAAGGTGATGCAGGTGTGGCCAAGATGCGTCTTCGCCCCCTCGTCCATGCCGTGCCCGGCAAGGCTCTGCCCGGCGTCGAGGTCGAAGCTCATGACGATGGTGTCGTCGAACGGCGTGATCGCGATGCCGTGTCGCGCCAGCACGGTCATATCGTATTTGAGGTTCTGCCC
>JBPPMC010000136.1:0-2037 GCA_051305835.1 Sphingobium sp. | reverse complement strand
CCCCTTTTACATGTGGTTGCGCAACACCGGTTTCTCCCTGTTGTGATGGAAAGGTTCCAAATGGCTGCCAAAGCGCTGTCCTTTGACGTTGGTGATTATGTTGTTTACCCCAAGCATGGCGTGGGCCGTGTCGTCGAGCTTCAGAAAGAGCAGATCGCGGGCATGGAGTTGGAACTCTATGTGCTGCGTTTCGAGAAAGAGCGCATGACGCTCCGCGTTCCTACCAATAAAGCCGAAGGCGTGGGCATGCGCAAGCTGTCCTCCAACAAGACGCTTGAAGAAGCAATGGACACGCTGAAGGGCAAGCCCAAGGTCAAGCGGACCATGTGGTCGCGCCGCGCACAGGAATATGAAGCGAAGATCAATTCGGGCGACCTGGTGTCGATCGCCGAAGTGACGCGCGACCTGTTCCGTGCCGACGATCAGCCCGAGCAGAGCTATTCCGAACGCCAGATCTTCGAAGCGGCGTCCAGCCGCCTCGCCCGCGAACTCGCGGCGATGGAAGAGACGGATGAACCGGGCGCATTGAAGAAAATCCTGGTGATCCTCAACGAAGCGGCGCCGAAATATAACAAGGAAAAAGTCGACTGAGCCTTCCACGGCAAGTCTGATTTTGAGAGAGGCGTCCCGCGAGGGGCGCCTTTTTCTTTGGGGCATCACATCGTTGCAGCGGGCGATCGGCCGTTTTCGCAATCGGTATGGCCTCGCTTGCCCGTCGTCATATCGTCAAGCCTGATGACGCTGTGGATGTGATGAGGCGGAGCGATCCCGCTCTCTCCAACCCCGCGGACCGCGCACCTATTGCGGATCATTTATCCTCATAAGCAGGAAGCAATACTTGTTTGAACGCGGCATTTCTCAAGCTCTACAATAGACAATATGAGAATTACAGATTCCAAGAAGGCTATGCCTCCTGCCCACCCCGCATGGCGGCGTGTATGGGCATCGCTCTCGCACAGGGTGCTGCGTGATCCCGTCACGCTGATCTTTCACCAGAGCGGCGAGGACTATGTCCATCCCGCCAGCGGAGATTATCATGCTCGATAGCCGGCATGACCGACGCGGATTCCTGAATGTCGGCGGCATGTTTGCCGGTGGGCTTCTCCTGTCGGCCTGTGGCGCAAAAAGCGCGTCGGGCGAGCCGGTGCTCCGTGCATCCGTAACGGGCAAGGGCGAATCCAACACAAAGCTGCTGTTAGAGCATGCGGGCATAAAGCCATCAGGTTTCCGCGTTGAATATAGCGAGTTTCAGGGTGGCAATCTGGTGGTCGAGGCGCTCAATGGCGGGTCGCTCGATTTCGGCAGCATGAGCGAAATTCCGCCGATCTTCGCCGCAGCCTCCGCGATCCAGAGTTTCAAGCAGATCGCGGTCATGCACGGCGACGTGAACAATCAGGTCGTGCTGGTGCCGAAGCGCTCCACCGCGCGCAGCATCGCCGACCTGAAGGGCAAGCGCGTCGGCTATGTTCGCGCCACCACGTCCCAATATTTTCTCATCAAGATGCTGGCGGAAGTCGGCCTTGGCTGGGACGATATACAGCCTGTCGCGATGGGCGTGTCGGACGGCGCGGCGGCTTTTTCGCAAGGATCGCTCGATGCATGGGCGATTTATGGCTTCTACATCCAGCGGGCGGTGGCAACCGAAGGCGCGCGCATCCTGAAAACCGCCTATGGCATATTGTCGGGCAATTACCCGATCGTCGCACATGATGAGGCGCTGGCCGACCCTGAAAAGGCGGAGATCATCGGCGAATATCTGCTGCTGGTGGGTAAAGCCTGGGAGTGGGCGCAGGATAATCGGGATATCTGGGCAGGGCTTGTCGCGCAGGATATCGGCGTGCCCAAAGCATTGGTCGAAGATCAATTCAAACGCCGCAGCGCACCGTTCGAGCTGCGTCCCGTGACCCCGGCGGCGATCGCCTCGCAGCAGGAAGTCGCAGACCTGTTCCTGGCGCAGAAGCTCCTGCCCAAGCCAGTCGACGTCCGCCCTTTGTGGAACGACCGGTTTAACGCCATTATCGAAAAGGATCGCTGACA
>JBPPMC010000156.1:0-10958 GCA_051305835.1 Sphingobium sp. | reverse complement strand
TCAATGATATTGTGCAAAATATAAATGTGTCAAGTAGTCTGATAGGGCGTCTGCTTGTCATACCGGAAACATCTCAGCAGATTCTTTCATATCAGCCTCGTCGCGAAGGGAATGCGGATCACGGGTGCCGGCCGAAAATCAGGCCTTTGCCGCCATGCCGCGCGCCATGTCAGAGCGTGCGGAAACTCCGTGGCGAACGTCTGAGTGTGGCGGGATGAAGTGATTTTCTCTGCGGTGAGATTTGGAGGCCTGATCGCTGCAGTGGCGCTTTGCTGCTACAAATTGAGCCTAGACGGGCCGGTTGCGCCGAAGTTGACGGTAGGGGCAGGCGGAATCAGGCGTGAACCGCCTTCATCAGCGCGGGAACACCGAGGATATTGATTGCTCGTCTGAGATTATAGGCGAACGCGGTCAGGCTGAACTCGCCGCGCACCTTGTCGAGACCCTTCATCAGGAAGGCGCCCTGGTTCATCCACTGCTTGATCGAGCCGAACGGATGCTCGACGGTTTCGCGCCGCAGGTCGAGGATGCCGGGCCGGGCGGCAAGGCGTTCGGCCATGCGGTCCAGCACGGCTTCGACTTCCCACCGTTCGATGCGCCGCATGCTGCTATTGGTACACTGGGATTTCAGCGGGCAGTCGCTACAGGCACGTCGGTTGCCGTAGCGCGTAAAGCGCTGTCCGTTCTTCTCCGCCCGCCGGGCCGGATCGAGGCGCTGACCTGCGGGACAAATGTAGAAGTCGCCGGCGGCATCGTAAGCGAACCTGTCCTTGCCAAAGCGCCCTTCGAAGACCGCCGCCCCCCGTTGCGGCCGCGCGACATAAGGCGTGACACCGATCGCTTCGCAGGCGGCGATGTCCTCACCCTTGTAATAACCCCTATCAGCGACGGCATCGATCCGCTCGACACCGAGCAGTTCCTTTGCCGCGCCGGCGGTCTGGGCAAGCAGCCCGAGATCACTTCCCGCATTGGTAACTTGCTGCTCGACGATCAGCTTGTGTTTGGCATCGACGGCGACCTGCGCATTGTAGCCAACACCGACCTTGGGATGCATTGCCATGCCGCGGGCGTCGGGGTCGGTCAGCGAGATCTGGCTCTCGCCGCTGGCTTCCAGTTCGGCCAGCAGCGCTGCATGGCCCTCGCGACGTTCACGCATCTTTGCGATCTTGGCTTCCAGCGTCGTCGCGCGCACACGAGAGCCTGCACTCTCGGCCTGATCGACCCGGTCAAGGTACGACAGAAACTCGTCGATACGTTCGTCTGAGTGTTTGATCCATTCGGCCAGCTTGTTGCGTGTGAAGTTACGCCGACGGCTGTTCACCGCCTTCAGGCGCGTGCCGTCGACCGCGAGCAACTCACACCCGAACAGGTCGAGCCGACGGCATAGCAGCACGAACGACCAAAACACCGCCTTGAAGGCATTGCGGTTGTCGCGACGGAAATCGGCAATGGTTTTGAAGTCCGGTCGCATCCCACGCAGCAACCACATGACTTCAAGGTTGCGGGCGGCTTCTGCTTCCAGACGCCGGCTCGATCGCACACGGTTGAGATAACCATATAGATACAGCTTGAGCAGATCGGCAGGATCATAGCCTGGGCGCCCGGTCGTCTTTGGTTGCGATCGAAGGAAACCCGCTTCGCTCAAATCCAGTTCATCAACGAATGCTTCGATGAACCGAACCGGGTTGTCCGCTGCTACATAGTCATCGACTGCTGCGGGCAACAGCAGCATCTGATCCCGCGCATGACCCTCGATATATGCCATAACCACAGCATACATCGGTCATAATCCCAACGGAATCCCAAACCGACTTTTCACACGGTCTGAGGTGTTTGCCGACAGGGGAAAAGCGGTTAGTCGGCCATCGATCAACTTCAGCTCCATTCCGTTAGGCCTCGCTGCGAGTTCATCATCTGACGGCACCGAAAATCGCTATCAGGTCAAGGCCACGACTGCATCCGGTTCCCTGACTGTTGCCGCTCCTGCTCGCGCAGAGAGGCGAGGCACCTGATAACGCTGCGCGGGAACCTGGGTCAGTTGTGTTGACGCGCTCACCAAGGTGGTCAGAAGGCGATACGCGATAATCACGGCGGCGCCGATTTGCACATACGACGATCTCATCGCCTTGGGTTGCTGGACAGGCTGAAAGGTCGGCTGACGTCATTTCCTGATATTGCTTCATAATCAATGTCGCACGGTCCGCGTCCTGAGCCACTACAATCGATGCCTGCGCCACTAGGCTCAGAAAGCCGAAGGACAAGGCTGCGCCGTGCCATGTGAGCCATTTTCCCGCAACAGCCGAGAGCTGGGTTCCGTCGATACGATTTGTGATGAGACTTCCTACTCTGGTCCACCGAACATTGTCCCTGCAATATTAGCATCTTATTCCGGGTTTGCTCAGCCCCAGTTTAGTAGGCTCTACGCTGATCACGCTTGCTCTTGATCCGCGAAACGATTTTATGTTTTACAAGCTGCTTGCCAATGCTGCGATTTTTAACGGCGCGCGTGGCACCAGCACCGCACTTTTCGATTTCACTGGAAAGCGAAACGCGAATGACTAGACCTGACGCCTCGAAGTGGCCTCGCTGGGTCGCACCCATTGGCTACAACGCATGGTAATTGAAAGCTAATCCCGTTGCTGCGGTGCAATAGTATGTTACGAGAAGAGCATCTGCGAACCATGGGGCAATAATGAGCTTTCGCAATATTTCGGCTTGGGCGATCCGTAACCCTGTTACGCCTATTGTGATCTTCGCGGCGATGTTGCTCGCCGGCATGGTCAGTTTTGGCCGCATGGACGTCAATAACAGCCCTGATGTCAGCTTCCCCGTGGTCACGGTGACTGTCACGCAGCCGGGCGCGGCGCCCGTCGAACTCGAAACGCAAATTACGCAGCGCGTCGAAGCTGCAGTGCGCGGCATTAGTGGTGTGGACGACATCACGTCGATCGCAATGGAGGGCCAAACCTATTCGAATGTACAGTTCGTGATGGGGACCCCGGTTGATCGCGCCGTTGCTGATGTGAAGAACGCTATCGATCAAATCCGCAGCGACCTGCCCGATGGTATTCTCGAACCGCAAGTCACGCGCATCGATACGGACGGCCCGATCGCCTTCTTCAGTGCCCAGGCCACGGATATGACGCTTGAAGAACTTAGCTGGTATGTCGACAATGTAGTTGCCAAGCGTCTCTTGAGCGTATCGGGCATGGCGGCGGTCAAACGCGGCGGCGGCGTAAGTCGCGAAATTCGTGTCGTTCTCGATCCAGCCAAGATGCAATCTCACGGTGTCACGGCTTTCGAGATCAATCAGCATCTCCAACTCGCCAATTTGAATGCGTCGGGAGGGCGAACCCAAATTGGCGGGTCGGAGCAGTCGCTGCGGGTATTAGGCAACGCCAGGGATGCCTATACCCTCTCACAGACCCAGATATCGCTGTCCGGGGGGCGCAGCGTCAAACTGGCGGACATTGCCACCGTAAGCGACAGCTATGGCGAACAGCGCTCGATCTCCCTGATGAACGGACACCAAGTCACAAGTTTCAGCTTGGAAAAAGCAAAGGGTTCCTCGGACGTTACGGTTTACGACGAAGCGATGAGAGAATTGAAAAAGCTGGAGGCGGAAAACCCGAAGGTCCACTTCACGCAGCTCTTTTCAACGGTGGATTACACCAAAGATCAATATCATTCGGCACTGGCAGCTATGGTCGAGGGGGCCGTGCTCGCTGTGGTCATCGTATTCCTGTTCCTACGGGATTGGCGAGCAACGGTGATCTCCGCATTGGCCATCCCGCTCTCCGCAATCCCGGCTTTCTGGTTCATGGATATGATGGGATTTACCTTGAACTTCATCTCGCTGCTGGCACTCAGCCTCGTCGCAGGAGTGCTGGTGGACGATGCGATTGTCGAGATAGAGAACATTGTGCGGCACATGCGCATGGGCAAGTCCGCATATCAGGCGTCGATCGATGCAGCGGACGAGATCGGACTGGCTGTCCTTGCAACGACAATGGCGATAGTTGCCGTGTTTTTGCCGGTGGCTTTGATGCCAGGCTTGTCCGGGCAATTCTTCATTCAGTTTGGTATGACGGTCGTCGTGGCGGTGCTGCTCAGCCTCGCTGTCGCGCGATTGATCACGCCCATGGTCGCTGCCTATTTCCTGGAGGCACATGGCGCCCGCGAACATGGCGAAGGGTGGCTGATGGCACGTTACGTAAGCATCCTTAAATGGTCTCTCGACGAAAAAGCTGTGCAAGCTTGGCGAATGAAGCAGGGATGGCAGCGGCGTATGGCACGCCTTTTTGACCATCGACTCTGGACAATGGGCATAGCTGTGCTGGCGTTCCTGCTTACCATCGTAGCGTTCGCCACGTTGCCCATGGCGTTCCAGCCAACCACCAACACTGACTACAGCCAGGTCCAAGTGGAGATGGTGCCTGGCAGTACCCTTGCGCAGACGGTCGATGTTACCAGTAAGGTGACCGATCTGCTGGCTTCCGACAGTAAGGTCGTGGAGACCGCTTTTGCCGACATTGAAAAACCCGGCACGGCGCAGATTTACTTGACCCTGCACAAGGATCGGGACGTTTCTAGCGTCGATTGGGAACGTGAAACGGCCCCAAAACTGCAGGCCATTGCAGATGCACGTGTCAATTTTCAGTCGCAGTCCGGCGGTGGCTTCGGGCGAGACATCATCCTGATGTTCGGGAGTGACGATCCCGCCTTGCTCGATGCGACCGCGAACCGGCTCGTTGCTGAAATGAACACGCTTAAGGAATTGAGAAGCGCGCGGGTGCAGGGCGATCTGCAGCGGCCAGAAATAATCATCAAACCGCGTATGGACCTTGCAGCTAGCATGGGCGTGACGACGGCGAGCCTGAGCCAAGCCGTTCGCATTGCCACGCTGGGTGAAATCGATCAGAATAGTGCCAGATTTTCACTGGCCGACCGACAAATACCAATCCGGGTGTCTTTGAGCGAAGGTTCGCGGCGTGATCTTTCGACGATTGAGAACCTCCCGGTAAAGACTGCTTCGGGAGGTTCGGTTCCCCTCAAGCTGATCGCAGATGTGCGGTTTGGCGCGGGACCGACACAAATTCGACGCTACAATCAGATCCGTCGCGTCGTCGTAGGCGCGGATCTGGCACCCGGTCTTGTGACCAGCGATGCAATGCAGGCAATAAACGCTCTGCCGGTGATGATGAACCTTCCCAAGAACGTCCGAAAGATCAACGTTGGCGAAAGCAAGTTCCAGGACGAAATGCTCACCAACTTCGCCGTGGCGGTGCTCTCCGGAGTGCTGTTGGTATTAGCCGTCCTCGTTCTGCTCTACAAACGCATCATGCCGCCGTTCGTCAACATGGGTTCGCTATTGCTCGCGCCACTTGGCGGCGCACTCGCGCTTCATCTTACCGGCCAGCCTATATCGATGCCGGTCTTCATCGGGCTGCTAATGCTACTTGGAATTGTAGCAAAGAACTCAATTTTGCTCGTCGACTTTGCGCTTGAAGAAATCAACAAGGGCGTCCCGAAGTGGGAAGCCATTGTGGATGCTGGTCACAAGCGTGCGCAACCGATCGTAATGACGACCGTCGCGATGGTTGCGGGCATGGTGCCGACCGCTTTGTCATTGTCTGGCGATGGCGCATGGCGCGCGCCGATGGGCATCACCGTGATTGGTGGCCTTATCCTGTCGACGCTCCTGACCCTCGTTATAGTACCTGCGGGCTTCAGTCTTGCGGTTGGTATTGAGGCTCGCCTCGGGCCGCGTTTGAAGCGGCGGTTTCTTACCTATTCGCCAGGGGATGAGGCCATGCCCGGTTCTGCCCAACCAGCAGAATGAGCGCACGGGTAACTTTGAGCAGAAGGTCAAGGGCATGCCGAAGATTGCTTCGTGCGTATTTGCGTTAGCGTCGTTGTTGCCGATGTCATCGCCCTTCTCCGCATTCCCAAACATTATCATATGATGGAGGTCTGAATAACGTAAATCAGGCGATGGCCGCCGTCTTTGATGTGATTTGCGGCATGCCCAAATCGATTGGATGCCTTAAGCTGCCCACATGGACGCGACTTCACGGGTATCTTCCATTCTACGCAACGACCCTCTCCGCTGGCATCTTTTAGGGTTGGTCGCTGCGCTGAACTTGCCAGACTGCTGGGTCGGAGCAGGCTTTGTGAGAAACGCGGTATGGGATCACCTTCATCAGCGTTCGATCGCGCCACCGAATGCAGACGTTGATGTGATCTGGTATGACCCGCATCGCACCGAAGCAGCCGAAGATCGAAAGTTCGAGGCCCACTTGCAGGCTCTGGAGCCTGCAATCACTTGGTAGTAAAGAACCAGGCTCGGATGCACGGTCGGAACGGTGATGCTCCCTACGCTTCCGCCACCGACGCCATGCGCTACTGGCCGGAAACTGCGACGGCAGTTGCCGTCCGGCGACGCGGATCGGATGGCTGCGATATCGCGGCCCCTTTCGGACTGGACGATTTGCTCGACCTTGTCCTGCGGCCAACCTCGCGCTTTCGCGTCGAGAAGCGCACGATCTATGAGGATCGGATACGCACCAAAGGATGGTTCGGCACTTGGCCCCTTCTCACAAGGGCTGAGGGCTAATTCCGCGATACTCCGCTGCTCTATAAGCCGCCCACAAGAAGCATTTTGACGGAGGGTTTCAATTCGTCCGTTGCCAGGCAATACTGTTCGAAAGCACCAGACCTTACGAAGCCGAGTTTTTCCAGGACCCGGCCAGAGGCGGGATTATTCACGAAGAAACTTGATGCCAGCGCGGTCTCGCCGACAAGGCCGATACCATAGGCGAGGACAACTGACCCTGCTTCTGTTGCGATGCCGCGGCCCCAATGATCGCGTGCAACGTAGTATCCGAACAGGACAACTTCCGATGCCGGATCTTGCAACGTCAGCCCTACGACCCCAACGACTTTTTCGGACGACCGCTCTGTGATCATCCATACCAGTGACGTCGGGACGATCGTGTTGAGGAAGAATTTCGCGTCGGCCTCCTTGTAGGGATGCGGCACGCCTGCAAGTCGGCTCGCGACCTCCCAATCACCTGCGATTTTGATGATCGCCGCTATGTCTCGCTCGTTGGGACTTCTTAAGATGAGACTTGTCGTAAAGAGTTGGGGTCTGCTCGACAGTGCCTCTATGTACCGCTGCACGTTTCGCTCCGGTTCGTACTAAACTACGCGGCTGACAGTATTATGTGAAAGCAGACGATCAGCAAACCACTGATCACCGTCATTCTCGTGAATGCGCGGCAATCAGGCGATAGCCGCCGTCCACCATGTGTCGACCAAGCCAAGTCGTTTGGTTGGCCTTCTGCGAACGGCGGCTGGCGACGGACCCCGCCGGTCGCCTGACATTGGATTCTGTCGGCTGAAAGATGAGACTTTCCGCTGCTTGGTCTACTTTCAGTATGCACGTTCTTGCCGCCACACATTCCGACGTTGCGGCACGAAGCCGTGACGCCGACGAAAAGGCATCCATGCCATACGCGGCGTCCGCAGCGAGCATTAGCTAACGTGATCATTCTTGGTTATGAAGCGTCTATGATTCAAGCTCGCATGAACGTTGGGGTCTTCTGGAGCGCGTCCGCAGCGATCGCGGCATTGCTACTCGGCACGCTATTGATGCCCGGTGCGGCCGACGCTGTTTTCAAGATTGCGCAGAATTGGGCTATCGAGACATTTGGCTGGTTCTATATCGCAGCGGTGGCCGCATTTTTGGTCGTAGTGCTGACATTGGGCTTTGGTCCTGCCGGCAAGTTGAAGTTGGGCCCTGACGATGCCGAACCCGACTTTCCCTATATATCGTGGTTGGCGATGCTCTTTGCCGCAGGTATGGGCATTGGTCTGATGTACTTTGCGGTTGCCGAACCGATCCAACATTACATCGCACCACCTGATACAAAAAGCGGGACAATCCTCGCAGCCCGTGAAGCAATGGCGATTACCTTTCATCATTATGGTGTGCACGCTTGGGCCATTTATGCGCTGGTCGGCATGAGCCTTGCCTATTTTACCTATCGCAAGGGGATGCCGCTTACGCTGCGTTCTGGCCTTTCGCCCATATTTGGAAAGCGGATCAACGGCCCATTGGGCGATGCCATCGATATTTTTGCGATCTGCGGTACGGTATTCGGGGTCGCGACCTCGCTCGGCTTCGGGGTCTCTCAAATGTCGGCCGGTCTAGCCTATAACTACGGCATCCCTGACACGATCACGGTCAAGATCATCGTGATCGCGCTGGTCATGGGGGCAGCGACACTCTCGATGCTGAGCGGTGCCGATCGAGGGATCCGCCGCTTGTCGGAATTGAACCTCATTCTGGCCGTCCTGCTTATGCTGTTCGTGCTTGCGATCGGTCCAACGTTGTTCCTGTTGCGCGCGTTAATTCAAAACTTCGGACTTTATCTCGATCATTTCGTCAAGCGTACCTTCACGCTCTACGCCTATGAACCCCGTGCGTGGATGGCGGATTGGACGCTGTTCTACTGGGCATGGTGGATCGCCTGGTCGCCATTTGTCGGCATGTTCATCGCGCGGATCTCCAGAGGTCGCACAATCCGCCAATTCGTGAGCGGTGTATTGTTCGTACCGACCGCGTTCACTTTCCTGTGGATGACCGTATTCGGTAATACCGCCATTTCCTTGGATTTGGGAAGAGCGGCCGGCGGGATTGCCGATGCCGTTCAGGCCGACCTGTCGACTGCGCTGTTCAAGTTCCTTGAATATCTGCCGGCCGCGGGATTTACCTCGGCGCTGTCGATCCTGCTGGTGGCGGTATTCTTCGTAACATCGGCCGATTCCGGCGCCTTGGTGATCGACACGCTGGCATCCGGCGGGTCAGAGGATACACCTCGCTGGCAACGAATCTATTGGTGCATCCTGCTAGGCGTGACTGCAACGCTCCTGCTGGTCGCTGGCGGACTAGGCGCGCTGCAGGCCGCGACCCTTCTGGCTGCGTTGCCATTTTGTTTCATCCTCCTCCTCTTGGCGATAGGTCTGGTGCGCCAGACAAACGCGGATCTGGCCGGCGTTACGCTCGACGAAGACGTTCCAACGGTTGCCGAGCGCCTAAAGCGGCTGTTTGTGCCGACAAGCAAGGCCGATATCCTACGGCAGATCGCACGTAATGCACTGCCCGCTCTTCAAACCGTTTGCGCGACGATGGTGGAAGAGGGCTGGGCAGATAGTCGGGTCGAACATGGTGATACAGATACTAACCTGACTATCGCTTTGGGCGCGGAACTGACAATGGTCTATAGTGTCGGACCGCGTACGCGCCCAATGGCCTCTTATACGGCGCTGGAAGCCTCGGAGGGGCGACGGAGCATGACTTGGATTATGGCCGCAACGACGAGCCATGCTGGCAGGGTTCGCGACCTCACCGGCTATTCGACGGACCAAGTCGTCGCGGATATTCTTAAGCAGTTGGAGCGTTGGCGCCAGTCACCATAGCGTCAAAAGCTACAATATATTTCGTTATGCCAGGCTCCAAAGGGGTGGCTCATGCTTAACATCGATTTGCGGAGGCTCGTTCATGCGCATGACTATCGAACCACCGTCAGTAGCTACAGGGGCTTGCGCGCTGGCGGGCGGGCCGCGCGAGATGAACAGGTCCGCCAAGGCGGCCAGCACATCCTCATGCTTGAGTTGTCGCGCGATAATGAGCGTCAGGCATTATCTGCGCGGAACTTCATTTCCCTGCTAGCTTCGTCGATGATAGTCAGGATCTGGAACTCACGGCTATCATGCGTCCGACCCTTCACGAAGTCATAGGCCCACACATGCCCCGGATACTGAGGATGCACGCGGATGCATGATCCGTACGCATCCGATACCCGCCCAGGAACTTGGCACCGCGCGCGATCACGCGAACGTCGATCT
This sequence comes from Sphingobium sp., assembly GCA_051305835.1. Taxonomy (GTDB): domain Bacteria; phylum Pseudomonadota; class Alphaproteobacteria; order Sphingomonadales; family Sphingomonadaceae; genus Sphingobium. Next base: position 1,046 of record JBPPMC010000156.1, on the reverse strand, counting down.
TGGTCGGTGCCGCTGCGGCGGATCGGATCGCCAGCCGCAGCATGGCGGCAGCGCCCAGTAGGCGCGGGAGCAGATGCATCGGAAAGCGCCTGCCCGGCACGGGGAGCGTAGCAGGTGGTCAAGATCGACCGCTCGGTCACGCGGCAGTGTCGGGACCAAGTAAGCGGGTCGATACCTGTCGCCCTTGGTCAGGCGTGACCGCCCACTTGTCCGGTCTTTAAGGAACGCGTCCGGCATTTAGAACGGCGAGATTGCTCCCATCCTTCCTCCGATCGTTTAGGAAAACTGACATCTGCGCCCGCGCAATGGCTGGGTGATGTCCGATAAACGCGAAACTTACCTCCTCGAAAGTGACTGGGTTGAGGAAACCACATTCAAGGAGCGGAACGACGGTGTGCTCGTCGGCCCTTTCGCCTCACCGAAGCACGCCGAGCGCTTCATTGTAGCTACGCAGTGGTTCAACGGCACCAAATAATGGTCCGCAAGCGACCATTATCGGTCGTCCGACAAAGTCGTGGTATCTCCTGAAACCTGCCTTAAAGTCACCATGGAGGCGTTGAGATCGACCGTTCATACTTGGTGACCATCTGTTGAAATTCAGCTTGGGCTTTCCGTATCTGCCCTTTGCGCCAATATGCGAACGCTAGAATAAGTGCTCCTGCCAGTCCGCAAGATAGAGCGACGCCGGGCTCTTTGTCACGAAGCGCCAACCATAAGCAGAACGCCATAAGGCAGGCCATGCACCAAGCCAAAATAAGAAAGAAGGTAGTCAGCCTCCAAAAGATCGGAGCTTCCGGCCTTCCGCTTCTCGGATCGAAAGTCACTTTGTTGAAAAAGCTAAACATCTGCCTGACCTAGGGTCAGGACCTGTTAAATTGGTTGCGTTTGAGATGATCGGTTGATTCAATAGCAGCGTTGATCTGCCCCCGTCGAGTGGACCGGTTGGTTTGTTAGTGGATTATGCTCCTCGGCGCCATATCCGGGTGGAGGTGGAGCGAAGCGGAACCGGAGGCCGGATATGGCGGTGAAGCCGTTTCTGGCGCCGG
>JBPPMC010000155.1:0-9688 GCA_051305835.1 Sphingobium sp. | reverse complement strand
GCGCTCGAACAGGGCGGTGTTATCGCCTGGACCGTTTTCATCATTCTGGTCGGCATGTCCGTCGGGACGTTCTTCATTCTTTTCACCAAGCTCATCGAGCAGCAGAAGGTGATCAACCAGTATAAGAAGGTCCGCACGACTTTCTGGCGTTCGGCCAACCTGCGCGAAGGCTCGGCTAAGCTGGAGAAGAATTCGGCGTACAAGCAGCTGGTTGATGACGGCATTGCCGCTCAGGAACAGCATGGCAAGCTGACCGATCCGGTCGAAGCACATGACTGGCTGCACGGTTCGCTCGCGCGTTCGGAGAACGCAATCAACTGGAAGCTGGGCGGCGGTCTCGCATTCCTCGCGACCGTTGGTTCGACTTCGCCGTTCGTGGGTCTGTTCGGTACGGTTATCGGTATCTACCGCGCACTGATCAAGATCGGTGCTTCGGGTCAGGCATCGATCGACGCCGTTGCCGGTCCGGTTGGTGAAGCTCTGATCATGACCGCTCTGGGTCTGGTCGTGGCCGTTCCTGCCGTGCTTGCCTATAACTTCCTGCAGCGCCGTAACAAGGCGATCGCGGAGGATCTCAGCTCCTTCTCGACCGACCTGCTGGGCTACATGGTGTCGAACGGCGCCGTGAAGCCGGTCGTGACGGCTGGTGCCGCCGCTCCTGTTGCTAAGCCGGTTGCTGCTACGCCTACCAAGGCCTGATTGCAGACGGGTGATCCGGATATGGCGGGCTGCGTCATATCCGGGCCCGCGGCTCGGGATTTGGGCCTGAGTCGAAAAAAGACAGACATGTTAGGATACTGATACATGGCAATGAGTGCTGGATCCGGCGGCGAAGACCAGCCGATTAACACGATCAACACGACGCCTCTCGTCGACGTCATGCTCGTGCTGCTCATCATCTTCCTGATCGCGGTTCCGGTTGTGATTCAGACAGTTGACCTCGAACTGCCGAAGGTGGCGTTCGAGCCTACGACGACCAAGCCTGAAAATGTTTCGCTTTCCATCACGACCGACAAGTCCGGAAGTTGTGAAGTATATTGGAACATGACGAAGGTGGACTCGACGGATCTGCTGAATCGCGCCGTTGCGAAGCTGGAAGCTGATATCAAGAAGGTTGGCGGCATCGAGAATATGACACCTGAAGATTTGCCGGAAGTGCATATCCGCGGTGACATCAACACACCGTACCGTTGCATTGGCGGCACGATCTATACGATGCAGCGCGCAGGCTTTCCCAAGGTCGGTTTCATATCGGAGCCCGATCCTTCCTCGCTCACCATCCAGCGTCTTTAACAGGCGCTCAGACAGGAGTTTAGACAATGGCAATGGCTGCTGCCACTGAAGATGGCGAGCCGATGATGGAAATGAACACGACGCCGTTGATCGACGTCATGCTTGTTCTCCTCATCATGTTCATCATCACCATCCCGATCCAGACTCATGCGGTCAAGATCGACTTGCCGCAGAATGCGCCGCCCACCAATGACGTGGTTGATCCCGTCAAGAACAAGGTTGCGATCGATGCTGCAGGCACCATCACGTGGAACGGGGCTCCAATCGACCTGTTGACGTTGCGCCTGTATCTCAAGCAGTCGCTATCGCTCCCAGTGGAACCTGAGCTTCAATTCCAACCTGATGCGCAGACGCGCTATGTGGTGGTTGATCAGGTTCTGGCTGAGATCAAGCGTGCGAACGTCACCAAGCTTGGCTTCGTGGGTAATGAGCAATATGGCTCATTCTGACCACTGAATGATCGAAACAAGCTAAGAAAAGGGGTCGCTTTGCGGCCTCTTTTTTTTGGCTTCTGATCCGCAGTTAACGCCTCGGTCATTCTTAACGCGTAGCGCCTATTAACTCATTTAATACATTGCGTGATGAACCATGAACGCCAAGCGACAGATCAGACCGAGCCACGCCAGGAGCGATACACGGCACAACGTGATGATCGGCGTAAAGCTACGCCGTTCGGGCGAAGGCTGGTTCTCAAGCGGGGTTTCCGATCTCTCGATCACGGGCTTTCGCGTACAGACATTTGTGAAGCTAGTGTCCGGCACAGACCTTTGGATCATGTTGCCCGGGTTTGAGGGACGGCGGGCACAAGTGATGTGGGTCCGTGATCATGAAGCCGGCTGCAACTTTGAGCGTCCACTTCATCCCGCCATCTTCGATCACATCGTCAAAGTGGCACGCCAAGCCGAAGCCTGAAATAGTTTTAACCGAAATAATGTGGGAGCTCGCCCGGGTTATATGTGTTGCGCAAAGATGCTCGTAGCCGAGGATAAGGGGCAGCGTCAGAAAATCATAGGCATGTGACCCGGCAATCAGCTGGTGGCCGATTGCCGGATAGTCGAACAGCCAACTAGCACACCCGTTGAAGCCACGGCCACTTTATGTTTCTGCCCGTCGCCAGCTGCCCACTGGCGTTGCAGGAAATATAGTCCGGATGTAGCTGGCGTATTTCGATGGAGGCTTCTTCAGAACGGGCCTTTGAGGCCATCAAACCCAAGTTCGTTCAAGCCTTATCGGATTCCCGGTCCGCAGATCCATCGCGCTTTGATGATGCCGTCAACGCCTGCGTTCACGCGTGCACGAGTAAGTTCGGAAGTTAATGGTTCGCCGCGATCGCAGCAACACCCGTCAACGCGCCCAACTGAGCACCTCTCCACTACTATAAACCATTATGCAGCCTGCGCGATCAGCTCTTCTTTTCGTGCTCGGAATATCCGGCATGGCGGGATATTAAGCCATTCCAGCTCCTGCTCCACCACCGCGAATTTGGGTTGGAGCACGCGCTGCACAAAGTTGGAATATTGATAGATCAGAAATGTGCCGCCGCTTTTAAGTGCTGCATGCGTTTCCGACACAATGATGGCCCCCACTCCCTGCGGCAAAGTGGAGAAGGGGAGGCCGGACAAAATATAATCAGCTTCCACGTATCCAAGGTCTGAAATGATCTTGCGCACATCCGCTGCGGATCCGGACACTGCACGAAAACGGTGATCTGCTATATCGGCGTTCAGATATCGTACGAAGTCTGCGTTAGTATCGATGGCGATAAGGACGGCGTCTGTTGCCATCTTGGTTAAGATCGGCCGAGTGAATGTTCCGACACCCGGCCCATACTCGACAAAAAGTCGCGTATTTTTCCAATCGACGCCGTCCAGAACCGCATCAACAAGGGCGCTGGATGAGGGGATGATCGATCCGATCATTGCGGGATGTTTTAGAAACTGCCTAAAGAATGTCGCCCACGGTCGGACCGTGCGAATGGCCCGAGCAATGGGACCGTGGACTTTTTGCAGCTTCTTAACTTCTACGGTTGCCATTCAATTCCTGCCCGATCCTTTGTCCGCCTCGCGTCGCAAATAAGTCGTAAGATGGCAATACGTCATTATTGGCTGCACCTCATCCAACACGTACGGAGCAGCCTGGTTCAACCGTCCGCGGCCCGAACGACCAAAAAAAAGGCCGGTCCGAAGACCAGCCTGTGAAAGTTTAGGAGAGGATGCCTGAAAGGCTCATTATCTATCCTGCAATCGTCATCTTCCCGCAACTGCGAAGGTCAATTGAGCAGTTGCAAATTTTGCACCTTGCGCTGCACGCATGTTTCTGGCTTGTTTATCACAGGCAGGCTTGCCGCTGCCTGATTGTAGCCGCATATGTCCATGGTGCGGCGCAACATAGTGGGAGGATGGGAACTGATTGATGCGCCGTTTGCCACCTCTTACTGCCCTGGAGGCATTCGTGCAGGTCGCACGTCTTGGGTCGGTCAAAGCGGCTGCGGAAGAATTGGCGCTGTCCACACCAGCATTGAGCCGTCGTGTGCAAGCGCTCGAACGTTTCATCGGGAAATCGCTTTTCGATCGCAAACATCAGTCGATGGAAATAAACAATCTAGGTCAAAGACTGCTGGACGATATCGCTCCGGCCCTGGACGCAATGTCGACGGCGATGGAAAATATTCAAAGCGGCGGGAATCAGCTTCGTTTCCGCTTGGCCGTCCTGCCCCTCTTCGCCAGTCAGCGCCTTTTTCCCCGGCTGCGTGAATTGCGCGATCTCCATCCGACTTTGCATCTGGATGTTGAAACCACGCCTCACGCCGTAGCTCGGCTGGGGGAAGGGCTGGACGCTGCCATCGTTCTGGCGAAAGATATCGACCCGGCCCTATATGCGCATGAACTCGACCGTGATGAAGTTTATCTGATAGCGAGCCGCGATCTCGTAGAAGGGCCAAAGGCGATCACCAGCCCTGATCAGCTTTCGCGCCATACGATACTGCTTCATCGGGAGATGTCAGCAAGCTTCGACGCCTGGAGGGATGCCATCAACCTTCCCGAGCTTGAGCCTGCCGCTATTGACAATTACGATTCAGGGTCCCTCATGCTGGAAGCGGCGGCGCAAGGGCTAGGCGTCGCAGTCATGCACGCCAGCCATTTCAATGAGGCGCGCGATCCTCGACTCATGCGGCTGTTCGATCAGCATGTGGAAAGTCCCTATCGCTACTTCTTCGTATGTCGGCCCCGTGCTTTGCAAAACCGGGCGGTACGGATTTTCCACGACTGGTTGCTGGAAGCCGAACTGTAATTTCCCCGCCTTAACGTTAATTTCACGGCATTCGTGTTGTTATGGGCGTCATGAACAATGCTTCGATACAGCTTACGAACGGCACCCCGGCTGGCCTGACGGATAAACTTGCACGCTGGGCCAGCCGTTTCAGCACGAAGAGCGATGAGCCAGTGGCTGAGGCAGTGCCTTTGCGTACGCCCCCCGGCCAGACTTTCAATCGCGAAGTCGATCGCCGCCGTCAGCTGTATCAGGATATCGGAGCGTTTCTGTTTGCGCATGATCTTGACCTGACACCACTTAATTTCGGCGTCGCTTATGACTATCTGACCGGTAATGATCATGGCATCGAGAAGGCGGTCGCCGCGGTTCTTGCCGAGCGCGGCAAGATCACAAACGGCTGGGTAGAGTCAGTAGTCGCCAGCGGCCCGAACAAGGACATCACTGCCGAATCGCTGCATGACATGCTTACGAAGGTCGAGGAGAATCTGTCGCAATTCTCCGGTATGGTCGACGATTCACGCAATGCAGCGAAGGAATATGGCGCCGCTCTCCAGGAGGAGGTCCGGGATCTTTCGGAAGAGGCGAAGCAGGAGCCAGTCCTGGCCCGCCTTGTCGGGCTGACCCGCTCGATGGTGGAGAAGACGCGCCAGGTCGAATCGCAGATGCGTGAGAGCGCCAAGCAGACCAGAGCGCTCCAGCAGAGCCTGGAAACGGCCCGGCGCGCCGCGGAGCAGGACCATCTGACCGGCCTGCCGAACCGCCGCGCATTTGAGGCGACGCTGACTGCTGAAACTCTGGCGGCACAGAATGAGCGTGAACCCATCAGCGTGGCCTTCTGCGACATAGATCATTTCAAGGTCGTCAATGATACGCACGGCCACGAAACAGGTGATCGCGTGTTGAAATTCGTCAGCAGTCTTTTAGCCAAAATTTCTGGCGAGAAATGCCATGTCGCCCGGCATGGCGGCGAGGAATTCGTCATGCTGTTCCGTGGCAAGACGGCGGCCGAGGCTTGCGAACTGGTGGACTCCGCTCGCCACGACCTCTCACAGCGCAGTCTGATCAATCGTGCAACCGGAGAGCGGATGGACCGGATCACCTTCTCGGCTGGCGTAGCGAATGTCCTCGCTTATGACGATCCACGCGCTGCTCTCAAGGCCGCTGACAAAGCCCTGTATCTTGCCAAAGAGCATGGTCGTAACCGCGTCTATCTGGCGGCTGAACTGGAACCTTGATCGCCCTCAGCCTTCCCTGACGGGCTGCTGCTCATATTGATCGAGCACCCAATCCTCTTCCTGCGCCGCCGCGATCCAGTCCTGCATCCATGGGTGCAGGATCACTGCGTTGACGTAGGACAGTGCGAAGGGCTGGATAGGTAGCTGGTAGCTGACGATCCGGCTGACGACGGGCGCAAACATGATGTCCGCCGCGCCGAACTGTCCAAAGAGAAAATCTCCGCCATTGCCATGGCACGCCCGGGCCTGTGCCCATAGCTGCTGAACACGTGCCAGGTCGGCCGCAACCGCCTCGCTGGGCGGTATGGGATCAAATATGCGCCGCGTATTCATCGGGCAGGAGCGGCGCAGCGCTACGAAGCCCGCGTGCATTTCTGCGGCCAATGATCGCGCCATGCCGCGTGCGGTCAGATCCTGCGGCCAGAACCGCGTGCCGCCAGTCAGATCGTTGAGGTAATCGATGATCGCGAGACTATCCCAAACGACCGTCTCGCCATTCCAGAGGGTTGGCACCTTGCCAGCGGAGGGCGCAAGATCGCTCTGCGCCTTTCTTTCGGGCCATGCCTCATCATAGAGGGACACAATGACTTCATCGAAGGCCAGCCCGGATTGCTTGGCCGCAAGCCAGCCGCGAAGCGACCAACTCGAATAGGCTTTGTTGCCAATGATGAGCTTCAACATGTCGTTTCCCCCATTCTGGAACGGCGTTAGCTGGTAACGGCTTCCAGCACAGCTGCGCGCAGTTCCGCAATGCCCATGCCGCCTTCGCTTGACGTAGCGATGATATCGGGATGCGCAGCGGGGCGCTTTTTGATTTCCTCGGCAGTGCGGGCGACCACAGCGTCCAGTTCTGTCGCTTTCACCTTGTCCGCCTTGGTCATCACGATGCGATAGCTGACTGCCGCGTCGTCGAGCATCTTCATTATGTCGCGGTCGACATCCTTGATGCCATGGCGGCTGTCGATCAGCACCAGCGTGCGCTTCAACACGGCCCGCCCGCGCAGATAATCATTCACCAGGAACCGCCATTTGCGCACGACATCCTTGGGTGCCTTCGCATAACCGTAGCCCGGCATATCGACCAGCCGGAAGGTCATCGGCTCACCGACGTCGAAGAAGTTCAACTCCTGCGTCCGTCCCGGCGTGTTGGACGTGCGCGCCAGACCGTTGCGATTGGTCAGTGCATTGAGCAATGACGACTTGCCCACGTTCGACCGGCCCGCAAACGCGACTTCGTTCGCCGATGCGTCCGGCAGGAACTTCAGGTCCGGCGCGGATTTGAGGAAGGTGATCGGTCCGGCGAAAATCTTCCGCGCGGTCTCGACCAGCTCTGCCTGTTGTTCCTCGGGCGTCATTTCGCAGTCACCGGCGTGCTCAGGACGGGGTGGCGTTTATACAGCCACCACTGTTGCGTCATCGACAGCAGGTTGTTGGTGATCCAGTACACCAGCAGGCCCGCAGCGAAGGGCGCCATTACGAACATCATCATCCACGGCATTAGCGAGAAGATCTGCTGTTGCATCGGGTCCATTTGCGCCGGGTTCAGCTTGAACTGGAGCCACATGGAAATACCGAGCAGGATCGCCAGCACACCGATGGCGAGGAACGCGGGTGGCTGGAAGTCCAGCAAGCCGAACAGATTGAGGACGTGCAAGGGGTCGGGCGCGGACAAATCCTTGATCCACAGCACGAACGGTTGATGCCGCATTTCGATCGTAAGCTGCAACACCTTGTAGAGTGCGAAGAAGATCGGGATTTGCAGGAAGATCGGCAGGCAACCCGCCAGCGGATTGACCTTCTCGCGCTTGTACAGCTCCATCATCTCCTGCTGGAGCTTGGGCTTGTCGTCCTTATATTTCTCTTGCAGCGCCTTCAGCTTGGGCTGGACGGCGCGCATCGCCGCCATGCTGCCGAACTGCTTCTGGGCGACTGGGAACATCAGCGCACGCACGACGAGCGTCAGGCAGATGATCGCTACGCCGAAGTTGCCGATCTGCGTAAACAGCCAGTGGAGCAGTGAGAAGATGGGCTTTTCGAACCAGTAGAACCAACCCCAGTCGATCGCGCGGTCGAACAGGGCGATGCCCTGCGGCGCGGGCGCATCCTGATAGGCCTCCAGCGTGCGCACTTCCTTTGCACCGACGAACAGGCGCGAGCTTTGCGTCACGGCCTTACCGGGGGCGAGCAGGACCGGTGTCAGGCTGTAATCCGCCTGATATTGCGATCCGGTGCCTTTACGGAACTGGCCGGTAAATGCGGTGCGCTGATCGGGGACCAACGCGGACAGCCAATATTTATCGGTAAAGCCGATCCAGCCGCCCGTGCTGGGGAAGGACTGGTTGCCGTCCTCGTCCAGATCCTTGAAATCCACGCCATAGTTTGCGGCGTTGTTGAATACGCCGATCGGGCCGGTATGGATCGTCCAGCTGCTTGGATCCTTGGAATGGCCGTCGCGGCTGATATAGCCATAAGGACGGACACCAACTGGGGCGGCGCTGCTGTTGGTGACCTTCTGGTTCACGGTGAACATGAAATCCTTGTCCACCGACAGTCCGATTTCGAACAACTGACCTGCGCCATTATTCCATGACAGGGTGACGGGTGTCGTCGGCGTCAGTTTCGCGCCGGAGGATGTCCAGACGGTATTGGCATCCGGTCCTTTCAGGCCTTCACCCGACCAGCCGAAGCCCGCAAAATAGGCGTCCTTCGTGCCACCTGGCGAGTAGAGCCGGATCGCGGGGGAGGTTTTGGCGATGGTCTCACGATAGGTCGGCAGTACGATGTCGTCGATCCGTGCGCCTTTCAGGTTGATGGAACCCTGCAACTTAGGCGTGTCAATGGCGACGCGAGGGCTGCCCTTCAACACGGCGCCCCGGTCGCGGATCGCCGTAGGGCTGTCCGCTGCGGGATCTGCGTTCGGGCTGGCCACGGGCGTCGTCTTGCCACCCTGAATCTTGGTGGCGGGCGGATTGGCGGCGGGAAAGAACCGCTCGGCGATATAAGGCCATCCGAACAGGATCAGTGCGCTGAGCACTACCGCGAGAATGATGTTCCGCTTGTCGTCCACGTCAGATTGGCTCCCGCCGATAAAGTCTGTGTTGAAAAGATGCCGTTTAAGAAATCAGGGGACAGGATCGTAGCCCGACCCACCCCATGGATGGCATCGCATTAGCCGCTTCGTCGCCAGCCAGCTACCCTTGATCGCACCATATTTGCCCAGCGCCTTGATCGCATATTCCGAACAACTCGGGGCGTAGCGGCAAGACGGAGGCAAGATACGCGAAGGGCCAAGCTGCCAGCCACGCGCAATTCCCTGAAGGATGCGAGCAATCACCTGGACTGCTTGCCCGCTTTGGGGCGGGGCGGGCGAGGGGGTTGGCCACCGCCGGACGCCAGCTTTCGCAGCGCTTTTTCCATTTCGGCACGCAACAGCGCAAAGTCGCGCTCGACTCCGCCCTCGCGTCCGATCAGCACATGATCCGCGCCCGCGATCCCCAACGCGGGAAGCAGCTCCCGCGCCAGAACGCGAAAACGGCGCTTCATCCGGTTACGGACGACAGCGCCGCCAATTTTCTTGGTAACGGTAAAGCCGACTCGCTTCACCGGGTCGCCATCCTGCCGGTCACGAACCAACAGCACGAAGCCCGGCATAGGCTGCCTGCGCCCCCGATTCGCCGCCAGGAAATCGGCGCGCTTCGCGAGGATCGCGATGGCGCCGTCTTTCCCGGTCGCTTCGATCAGGCGCTCAGGCTCTTCCGGCCCCGGCTGCGACGTGCGCGCAGGATGTTCCGGCCGCCGACCGTCGCCATCCGGGCGCGGAAACCGTGCCGACGCTTGCGGACGATATTGCTCGGCTGAAAGGTGCGCTTCATCGCTCATTCCTCAAA
>JBPPMC010000154.1:0-5970 GCA_051305835.1 Sphingobium sp. | reverse complement strand
TCAATGATATTGTGCAAAATATAAATGTGTCAAGTAGTCTGATAGGGCGTCTGCTTGTCATACCGGAAACATCTCAGCAGATTCTTTCATATCAGCCTCGTCGCGAAGGGAATGCGGATCACGGGTGCCGGTCGAAAATCAGGCGATAGCCGCCGCCTGCCATGTGATTGCCGCCGGGGCTATTAACCATCAGGTGCCCTAAAAGCCTCGATTAGTGGCTATAAACGGCCCATAGATCTTCGTCTTGTCTGCCCATCCGAACAACCTAATTACGGCCCTGAAGCAAGGTCTGTCAGATCATCTGCGAGCTATGATCGTGTAGATAGGGCGGACGCGGCTTCCATATTTGAAATCATTCCAGGTCAAGGTGCAGTTTTTAAAACCTAAAATTCCTAGGTATTCCTGCACTAACAGCGGGGGCAGTCTGAACCACCCGTCATTTATACCGTCCGGCTTAAGGCTGCGCGGCATAAATCGTGGGTTTCTTTTGAACTTGCTGGCAAATTTTCCAAAGGGTGAGATGTCGGAAACAATCATCGTCTCTTGCGTTAGCCGTGCTGCATTTTCTAAAGCGAGGAATGGATCACGTAAGTGGAGCAAAATGCTCCCGAAGACTGCTACATCGACCGGGCCGATTGAGCGTGGAATGTCGTAAACCACGCCATTGACCATCCGTGCCTTCGACTGAAAGGATCGGTGGCAAAGCCAGTAGCCGTTATTAATTTTACGAAGATGGCCACGACGTTCGCTTCGCGTGGCATCGGTGTCATTTTCCGTAAACGGAACGATGTCCCAATCAAAATTTTCAGATAGGTCGAACGAGACGACCTCCGCACCTTGCTTTTCGATGTGGAAAGTCAAAATCCCGGAAGCTGCTCCGACATCGAGCACACGCTTGCCTGCGAAATTGAAGTGACCGAGATAGTCATCAACCGAGCCACGAAGATCCCATTCGCCTTTGATTGTGCCGTGCCCCGGAACATCCATTGTATGATAAAAATAGCACTCATCCAAGGACTGGATTATGCGCGGCTCCGCATAGGGGGACGGCACGGAAGATCCTATGCTTAGATTGGAGACACTATTCATAATCATCTTATCCAGAATTGCCGGTTCATCAATCGCTTAGCAACTGATCCGTGTACTGCCTACTGGATTTGCGCTGCCAATTCCGCCGATTTATTGCCGAGGTTTGGAAGATCGGTTCCATCATCCCTCTATCTATGACGTGCGACAATCAGGCGATAGCCGCCGCTTGGCATGTGTTTTCCAACGCATCATAAAATGACGCTAGTTCCTGTGCTGAAAGCATTGCTGACAGTCGGTGAAGTGATATTGATTTGTGATTAGTGCAGCAAGGAAGGGCAATCGTGAAAATTCTATATGGGTGTTTGATCGCCAGTGTATTTTCCGGCTCTGCATTAGCCGCACCTCTTTCCTCAGCAGGAACACTAGAAATCATTTCTGGTGTTGAATCTTGCCTAGCAGTGACGAGCAGCACGGGAGTCGATGCAGATAAGCTACGGGCTGATGGATGGGCTACAATGTCGGCGTCGGAGAATGGGAAGCCAGCACCAACCCCAATGCCCTTATTCTCCAAAGGAAATCTGCTATTAATTCAGCAAGGAGGGACGCCTACGCCGATATGTGCGATTATGGCGAAGGTTCCAAATGTTCCTGCTGTACGCCAAATCGTAGGCGCTATGGACACTGCCCTTAAGACCGCCCGTAAAGGCAAAGATGGCAAAGCTATTCCTGCGTACTGGTTTCCCGAGGGGCATATTGTTGAGTTGGCAACGACAGGCACGCCCGAGGCACCCGGCGTCCGTATAGTTGTCGGCTATCGAAAATAACCCAGACAGTTCGCTTGCCGAAAATCAGGCGATAGCCGCCGCCCTCCATGTGTTTTGCGGCAGGGGAAAGCGGTCGATCGACCATCGACCAGAGTCGCCATTCCGCCGTAAGTATGAAAGCTGCATAGCGGTCATGCGGCCACCAGTGTACGTAAGCGCCGGGGAGCAACATGACCGACAGCGCAATTCCTTCGATCACCGATGTTTATCAGCGCCACGGCGAAGCGTGGGCGAAGCTGCGAAGCGACGAGCTGGTCGAAGGTCTATGGCTCAATCACTTTTCCGAATTGCTGCCGGTTGGGGCGGCTGTTCTCGACATTGGCTGCGGCTCTGGCCTACCGATCGGACGCGAGTTGATCCGCCGCGGTTTTGACATCACTGGCGTGGACGGCACTCCGACAATGCTCGCACTGTTCCAGCGCAACCTGCCGGGCACTCCCGCTCTCCTTATGGACATGCGCGAACTTGCCCTTAACCGGCTTTTCTCAGGGCTGATCGCTTGGGACAGTTTATTTCATCTTTCACCCGATGATCAGCGCGGCATGTTCCCGCGCTTCCAGGCGCATTCCGCGCCCGGTGCGGCACTGATGTTCACCAGCGGCGATTCGGAGGGGGAAGCGATCGGCGAGTTAGAGGGCGATCCGCTCTACCACGGTAGCCTTGATACTGAGGAGTACCGGAGTTTGCTCGACGCGACTGGCTTTGCCATCGTCGCGCACGTCGTTCAAGACCCGGCCTGCGGCCATCGGACCATTTGGTTGGCCCGACAACGAGGTTGATCGGCTTGGCAGCTTAGCCCTTGCTGCGGGTCGATAGCCAACAAGCCAGCTACCCACCCATCTTGACCCTCTGTTGCACGAAAATCAGGCGAATACCGCCGCCTGCCGTGTGATTGTTGCCAGTGCCGCTGACCGGCTACTTTATCGACTCTGTGCTGAAATCATTCGGGTCACGGCAAACATCTAAGTCCCGCTCATCCAAAATCGCATCACCAGAGAGCCCTTCAGCTGGCCGTCCTTCCAGCAAAGCAAATTTTACAGCCGACATCCGCAACTGGGCTTTGGTGCATTTGCCAAATCCCCATTTTTGGAGTTCAGGAAGCAAGAGAAGATTCCTGAAGACATAGCGCAGGAAGGCTTTGCGATCTGGGCATTCGTATAGATTTCCGCGCTGGATTGATCCAAGATTAGCCTTATAATACTCTTCATCTCGCCCCATAAACTCAAGAACTAGAGTTTCTCCTTCCGTTATTTTTCTCAAGACGAACTCAAAAAAACGAAACCGATTTTCAGAAAAATCAAGGGCACCTAGGCTAATTTTTTTTCTTCATCACTTGCTTTGTCTGCCGCCTTCCATTCAGAAATACGGGTTAGGATTTCGGGCTTCATGTCGGGGTCATGCGAAATATGGAGGACCTGATGCCCTTCTTCCTCCCAATACATTCGACCGAGTGTGACGAAAACGGCAAGCGTCGGATCAACAATCATCCGGTCATTCACGACCTCGAAGTTGTTCTCATAAACCATCACGCCTGTCCCCCTACGTGACCACGGGTAGCAGAATCTTCTTAAAAAATGAGTGATGTTGCCGACAAACAGGCGAATTGCGACGCCTACTGAGCCGGATCAACGGTGCGTAAATTCCATGCCCATATGAGCCGGTTACAAACCATGTCGCGGGTTGCCAAACAAACGAAGCTTGTATCCATATTGCCGGAATAATGCACGGCGACGTCCATGCCGTATGAATTACCTCCGTGCCCCCAGCTTTGCTGTTCGGAGTTGATAACAAATCCCATGCCATACCAGGTGGTGGCACCGGCGGTCGTGGCAAGTTTGAACATGGTAGGAGACAGGAGCTTGCCGTCCTTCATGGCGTCGAGAAAGCGTAGCATGTCGTTGGCCGTGGAAACCCCGCCTCCTGCGGACGCACCCCGCCAGGGCAGGACATCCATGTTGGCGACCAGCTTGAGCTCAGCCCCGTAAAAATGCGTGTAGCCGACTGCTACCCCTTGCAGGTGGTCATGGTCGGGAAAGCCGCTGTTCGTCATGCCGGCGGGCTTGAACACATGCTCGGCGATATAGTCGTAATAGCTCCCGCCGGTCACCCTCTCGATGATCGCGCCGAGCAGGATGAAGCCGTAATTGGAATAGTCCGCTTTACTGCCGGGCGGGAAGTCGGGCCCCCGGTTGCCATTCAACCGCACGATATCGTTGATCGTCCGGGTTAACGCCCGATTGGCACCATCGTCGCGCCCGAGAATACCGATGTCGCCTGTGCCGCCCCGATGGGTGAGAAGCTGGCGAACCGTGACCTTGGCCATGTCCTTGTTGGGATAATCGGTCAGATACCGTCCCATCGGCGCATCGAGATCGATCTTACCGGCATCCACTAATTGTAAGGTGGCGACGGCCGTGAACATCTTGCCAGCAGACGCCAAGAACATAGGGGTATCGAGCGTCATTGGCGTTCGCTTGGCCGGGTCGGCGAACCCCCAATTGCGGGCGAGGATTCTATTACCGTGTCGCGCGATGATGATCGACCCGGCGAAGTCGTTTCGGGCTGCCAACCTGTCCGCGATCGCGGCCATCGCCTTGATTGAGCCGTCTCCCGAAAGTGGCAAGGGGCTGAAGTCTAGGGACTTCAGCTTGACCCCATCTGCTGCGAGTTCGAGTTTCGCACGCTGCAAACCGGGTAGGCAGCGCTGACGCAACAGCGCGGTCATGGTTGTAGCGGAGCGTGCCTCGGTCCGCTCAAGGTCGAAACCGCAAGTGTCCTGCGCGTTTTCCAGCGCAAACATCGGATTATCATCGCCGAGGTACTTACCGTAAAAGGCTTTGATGGTCGCCGGATCGCCCGAGTTGAATGCGGTCAGCCATTCTTCGAAAATGCGTTTGACAGGATCGCTCTGCTGGGCTGCCTGTCGTTCGACAGGTGGTTGAGCTGTAGCCGCGTTACCGAGCAGGCCAAGCGATAGCGCCAAACTCAGTGTAGACCTCAACAGCATCATTGTTTCCAATCCATTTTATGAGGACAAAAAGGTAGTTTCTATATATGTAGATTTATGGGCTGATCATTTTTTAAGGGTTGCATCAGCGAAGCTTCAGGTCCCTTGCTAAGGGTATTATGCAGTGCCGGGCGAAGCGTTCGAAATAAGCCGAGCATGCCATCGCGCCGCAGCGGCGAGAGCTATAAACTCGATCACCAACATCGCGACGTGCGAGATCAGCACAGTGGTGTCGAGGAGTAGCACCGCCATAAGCAGGAGAAGCGTCACCGTCGCGGCACCGACAGCCGCACCGACCTTGAAGACGCGTAGCCAATCACGGTTTAGCAGCAGCCAAGCAAGGCAAAGGTGCCCAACACCGAGCGAACTCCAAAGCAGGATCAGGGCTGGGATTGATCTGGCCTGCGTCCACCCGAGAACAGGATTTGCCGAAGCACCGGCCAACAGCGCTCCGCCGGGCACACCTGTCCCGACAAACAGAAAATCGATTACGCATGCAAGATGCACGGCCGCCATCGGTACGAACAGTCCAAGCCCAAGAGTATAGCTTGCCAATGTCAAGCGCCCGTCGCCATGTCTGTGCATGTCCCGCCACGCGGTAACAAGGCAACCTGCTGCAAAAGCCATTTGCCGCTCGTCTTCCACCGCAATTTCGAACTCGGCCTGCATGGCAAGTGCCCACTCCCGGCGGCGGTCGCCTAGGGACGCGATTGCTATCGTCATTACGGCCTGAGGAAGATCGAGCGTCATACGCAGACCGCCGCCGACAGATAAGCACCGGCGGGAGTAGTGACCTCTTGCGAGAATGCGAACCCCTTGGCGGTCAATCTATAAACATGTCGCGCGGGTCGGCCGAGCTGCACCGGCTCACGCCATTCAGCCTCGATAAGCCCTTGGTCTGCCATACGGATAAGCAGCGGATAGAGTGTGCCCGATAGAAGACCTGTCTCTTGCATCAGATCGTAACCGTGACGCCATTGCTGCGCCCGCGCGGACAATGCCTCCAGCAGGAGGAGCATCTGTTTCGAAGGGCGGCGATCACGGGGCATCGCACAATTCAACATAGGTAGAGTTTGATGTCAATTGCGGTGATGACGCACGGTCGCTGGC
>JBPPMC010000143.1:0-35223 GCA_051305835.1 Sphingobium sp. | reverse complement strand
GCGCCTGCGGATCTCGCGACGCACGGTTTCCAAGGAGGGGGGCGTCATGTCGCCATGGCCCGGCGCGCAATGGGAACAGCAAAGAGGGACACGGCAAGACCTCCGACACTGATGCTGACAAGAAGACCGATGAGTCCGAAATGCGCGCCCACCAGACCGCTGGCGCAGGCCACGACCAGCCACAGGACGCTAAGCCCGTTCAATTGCGCGATGTCGCGCTTGTTGCCGCAGCCCGTCACGATCGCCGCCGTCATCGCCTGAGCGAGTTTCGATACCCCGTTAAGGCACGCGGCGCCCGCCAGCGCATAGCTGACGGCATAGGCACCCCCGGTCAGCCATGGTACGACGATGGGCGTGGCAATCAGGATCACCAGCGAGGCGAGAAGGGCGACGCCGCCCATGAACAGCACTTCCTGAAGGACGATGCTCCGCCGCTCCCGCCTGCCACTGGCCCGGCGAAGCCGGGGCACCAGCGAGAAGCCCGTGCCCGCCACGAGCAGGCGAAACGGGAAGATTGCGGTCGATGCCAGCACGGCGAATATCGCCAGATCGTCCAGCCCAAGCGCGGCCGGGACGAGCAGGCGCTCCACTTGCAATGCCAATGTGCTGATCGCTGCGACGCCCAGAAGCGTAAGAGTCTCATGCCAGTCTATCACGATTGGCGCGGCGTCTATCGTGCGTTGTTCCAGTGCCATCGCGACTGCCACAACGGCCATTGCGGCATTTCCGGCTGCAAAGGCCAGTATCGGCGCCGCCGCGCCATCCGGCGGAAACAGAAGCGCTATGCCTCCGATAAGCAGCAGCAGCCAGCTTGCCCCGGTCGTAAACGCTAGACCCCAGCGGTTCCGCGCTGTCGAGCGCAGCGCGGCATTGGCGGTAACGATGATCGCACCAGAAGCGATGGACACGGCCAGCGCGACACCACCGGCGAGCGACAGACCTGCAATTGCCACGATAGCCGCAGAGACTGCGCCCCCCCCGACCAGCGCTGCCATCGCGACCATCCCGATCAGTCGCGCGTCTGGATCGATCCGGTGCCGCAACAGGAACTGATCGATGCCCAGCGGCAGCACCAGAACGAAGATGTTGAAGAGCGCCAGCGCCAGCGCGAATTGGCCAAATGCCTCCACCGACATGCTCCGCGCCAATAGCAGGTTGCCCACGGCAAAGGCCGCACCGGATAGCAGGAAAACAGCCGATGCCGAAAAGCTCGGGTGCTGGATGATTTTAGCAAAAGGCGAAGGCAAGGCTTGGCTGGTCATAGGGTAGTCCTGTGGCGCAACCTTCCGAGCGCAGCACGTGGTTGCGCCATCTGGACACCCTCTCACCTAGTAGCCCGGCAACTATGCGCAATAACCGGGTCGCTGAGAAGTTAGGTGCGAATACGTAGGTAGGGCGATCTACTGAAAGCGTGGGGAACACGCGTTACTATGCGACCATCGGAATGGGATGGCAGGTCAAGTCGAATGGATGTTTCAATAGTCATTCCGACGCATGGCCGCCCGGATTTGCTGGCAATGGCGATGGAAAGCGTGCGGCACCAGACCTTCCGCCCTGTCGAACTCATCATCGTCGATGATATGGCCGATGACCAGACGCGCCGCGCCGTTACGGCCTTCGCGAACACATGCGCCTTCCCGGTACACTATGTGCGCAACACCGCCGCGAAGGGGGCGTGCGGCTCCCGTAATCTTGGTGCATTTCATTCGGGCGGGGAATGGATTGCCTTCCTTGACGACGATGACGTGTGGAGTCCGCATTTCCTGGAGCGCGTCATGGGACAGGCAGGGCAGGGTGACGTCGATCTCGTGATGAGTGCGCTGCTGCGTCAGGAGCGCGGCCGATCCGACACTGTTCGGATTACCCCGGACGGCATGACTGGCGAAAACGTGCTGCGGTATCGCAGCGCCATGACGGGAAGCAATTTCCTGATCCGCGCCGAAAGCTTTTGTGCGGTCCGGGGCTTCGATCCGGACATGCCGGTTTTCAACGACTGGGACATGCTGGTGCGGCTGTTGCGCAAAGATATCCGCTATGCCGTCGTCAAGGAGCCGCTGGTGGAGTGGCGCGATCATGGCGGAGAGCGGATCGCCACGCCCTCGATCCGGCGCGCTGACGGGATCGACCGTTTTCTGGAACGCTACGGCAATGACTTAGCACCCGCGATGCGGCGGGAGTTGCAGACCACGGCGCTGGGCATCCGGCGCAAATATGCCCGAAAACCGCTACGCTATCTGGAACTGAGTGTCGCACTCGCGGTCGCGCATGGTCCAATCGCGTCGCTGGCGCGGTTGATGCGCATGCGCCCGCCGGTCGCCGCGTCATGATTGCTGCCCGGAATCCACGGCGGAGATCGAGACTGTGAAGATCGCCTTCTTCGTCGCGGAATATCCCAACCCTTCCGAAACATTCATCGCTCGTCAGATCGCCGGAATGCGTGCGCTGGGGCATGAAGTGACGATCCTGGCGGGGCAATTACGCGCACCGGCGGAGGATGTTCGGCGTGAGGGCGTGGCTGTGCGCCTGGTGCGTGACGCCCAGACCGGAGGCGCGGCATTGCCGGTGCGCCTTCGTGGCGCTTTGGGTAGTTTGCTCCACTGGAAACGCATCGCCGTGATGGTGCGCGGAGCAGCCATGGGATCGCTGATGCCCGCCGCCGACCTTCTCGGCTGCCCCGCGCATCTCGGATCATATGACGCCATCGTCGCGCATTTCGGGCCGACCGGTGTGCGCGCGGCGGCGCTGCGCGACGCGGGCATGCTTTCCGGGCCGCTCGCCGTGATCTTCCATGGCAAGGACATGAGCGATCGCTGGACGCTCAAGCGCTATCTGCCTTTCTATCGTCGCCTGTTCCAGTCGGCCGAACTGCTCCTGCCGATCAGCCGGCTTTGGCGCGGCAGGCTTTTGGAATGGGGGGCGCCCGCAGGCAAGATCAAGCTGCTGCGCATGGGCGTCGATTTGGATCGCATCGATTCCATGCCCAACGATCGACTGCTCGGAGCGCCGCTCCGCGTGCTCAGCGTCGCACGGCTCGTCGAGAAGAAGGGGCTGCAATATGCGATTGAGGGGGTGAAGGAGGCGCGCGCCGATATCGAATATCGCATCATCGGCTATGGTCCTTTACAGGACGCCCTGACCCAACAGGCCGCTGCGCCCGGCAACAGCGTGCAACTGCTGGGACGAAAATCCCATACCGAAGTTTTCGAGGAATTACGCGCCGCAGACGTGTTCCTGCTGCCCTCCGTGGTGGCGGAAGACGGCGACATGGAGGGGATTCCCGTAGCCTTGATGGAAGCCATGGCCATGGGCGTGCTGGTGCTGGCGACGCGTCATAGCGGCATCCCTGAACTCATCGAGGCGGAGATCGAAGGGCTGCTGGTGCCCGAACGCGACGGCCCTGCTATCGCGCAGGCGCTCGACCAGATCGCAAATGGCGTGCTAGACTTGCAGGCAGTCCGTTCCGCTGCACGCGCCAAGGTGCGGCGAGACTTCAACAACGCCGTGCTGGATCATGAGCTGGAGGCGTTGCTGGCAAGCCTCCCACCGTTTGTCGCGGACCAAGGCATCGAACAGCCCGCCATCGCGCCTGCCTAGCCGCCCGTAGATCCCACTCGCAACGGCATCGGCCCGAAGCGGGCGAGCGCGCCGTGCGCCAGCCTATAGAATCGCTCCAGCATCGCGCGGCCATCTTCCGATAAGGCATGGAACGCCGTGCTGAACCCGTAGGCGCAGAATAGACCGACGCCCAGCAGCGGCAACGCATCGACCATCGGCGTCATGAACCAGATCACACCCGCTGCCGCTCCGCCCGCTGCGAGCGATGGCAACAGCACGGCATAGAGATCCTGCGCGTGGACGCTGGTTCCCTGCGTGCTCCATCGGTACAATATGGGCGCGCGAATGAACTCGCTGGCGGCATAGGCAGCGGCGACGCCGGTTGCGCCCCATGGCAATCCCGCAACGATGCTGCCGATCGTCAATATCGCCGCGAAGATGCCCCAGCGCATCATGGATCGCGTATGGCCGGAGCTGATGAATAGCCACCCCGTCGCATTCGAGACCGACTGCACGCTTGCGGCCAACGCGAGCCAGAAGAATATCGGTGCCGCCCCGCGCCACGGCTCGCCAAGAAGCAGGACGACGAGTTGCTCGCTGCACGCCGCCGCCACGACTGCGCCCGGCACCGTCACGAAGACGAGCGCACGCACGGCAAGCAGGAAAATGCGCCGGTAGCGGACTGGATCATGTTGCACGTCGCTCAGGGCCGGCAGGATGACGCGCGACAGCGGCTGATTCAGCGTCTGGAGCGGAAACATCATCAGGCGATAGCTGCGATCGTAAAGGCCAAGCTGCACGGCTCCCCAAACCTTTGCGATCAGCACATTGTCGAGATTGCGGCTCAGTTGATTGAGGAGGTTGAAGCCCGTGACATCCGCGCCGAACTTCAGCAAATCGCGCGCAGAACGCCAGCGGACACGCAGCGAGGGCCGCCATGGCGTCATCGCCCAGGCGAGCGCCGATCCGGCCATCGCGCCGACCAGCGGCCCCAACATAAGCGCCCAATAGCTGCGCAGTGTCAGCGCGAACACGATAGTCGCCGCAAGGCCAGCTAGCGCAACCGTCATGTCGATGATGCTGAGCGCGCCGAACCGCATCTGACGGTTCAGCAGCGCCAGATGCAGCAGTGACACGCCCGTCGCGATCACCGTCAGCCCGCTTGCCGCGATTACGTAGGCGGGGCGACTGTCATCATAAAAGAGCGCGACGAGCGGACCGATCACCACGAACAGCGCCGCGATCGCTGCCGATGCGGCGACATTGAACCAGAATACGGCATTGATCTGCTCGGCGCTAAGATCGCGTCGCTGCACGACGGCCTGTCCCAAGCCCAGCGACTGAAAGATCAGCACGAAACTTGCCACCGGCGCGACCATCGCGATCACGCCATAGTCGGCGGGCGTTAGCAGTCGCACGACGATCACCGTGGACGCGAGCATCGTCGCCACCTTCACGGCCTGCGATATGCCAAGCAGCGCCGCACCGCGCGCTGCGGTGTGCCCCAGCGCCGATCCTGTACGCTGTGCGTCACCCATAAGCGGGGCTTTGGAAAGCGCGAGAACCATCTTGTTGCGCGACGGTGTCCTGGCGCGCACGCCTGTAGAAATAGCCGAAGCACGCCCACCTCAGCGCAGTGGTCTTGATCGACAGCGAGGCATTGCTGATCGGCAGGCACGCGACGAGGAACAGCGCCATGCCATGCTTGAAGGACCGGCTGCCGGTGCCTTCACCGATGTTGGTGAGCGTAATGACCAGCCACAGGCCGATGGCGACCGGCAGCGACTGGTTCTGGATGAAGTAGACCAATCCCGCGTCGTCATTGCCCAGCCGGGTCCAGCCGACCGCGAAAAACCGCTCCCAGTTGAGCGCCCCCAAGGCATCGATGCCATAACGCAATCGTCCCGTGAACGTGTCGCCCACTTCCGCCAATAGGCCAAGCGTCTTGGCGAGCGTCAGCCCGATCAGCGATATCGGCAGATACAGTACACTGACCCAGCTGGGGACACGGCGGGCCAAGGGCAGGAAGGCCAGCAGCATCAGATTGACGCCCAGCGCCAGCCGCCCGTCGCAGATGACCAGCAGCGCGATGTTAGACAGGATCAGAAAGCCACGCAGCCCGATCGTCAGATGCCGCCACAGCCCTGCGGAGAACAGCGTGATCATGATGGTCCAGTTACCGAGCGACACAGGCTCCAGGAACAGCGACGATCCGCGATGCAATCCCGAGTCCGCTAACAGCATCCGTCCGTGGGGCCGTACCGAACTGACGAACAGATCACCGCCTGCCCAGAAATCCTCGGCAGAATATCCCCGCGAATTGATGTAATATTGCGCGACCTTGAAAAAGGTGCCGAAGCTGCCCGGACTGGCCACTTCCCAGATGCCGACAAGCAGGATCATCGCCTGCAGGACCGTCACCGTCCGGATCAATGTGCCGCGCTGCAATTGCATGCCCAGCAGGATGAAAGCGGGGATCAGCAGGACATCGCCAAAGCTCTTCGCGTCGAACTGCATGCGGATCGCCGCCGTCGCGACCGCGACCATCGCGAGCGCCCAGCAGACGCCGATCCAGGGATAGGCCGCGCGCCCGGACGCTGTAAGCCCGAGCAGCAATGCCGCGACGACCAGCGTGCCCTGCACCAGCGCGACGATCCCGCCACCGATAGGCATGATCGAGGCATTCACCACGGCGAGAAACGGGTTAAAGCACACGGTCAGCGCCAGCACCAATGCGCAGGCAAGCTGTATCCGGTTGTCGGCTGCAGTAACGCGCCCGGTCCCCTTTGTCAGCGCGTCAGGCACGGGCCGCCTCGATCAGATTTTCGGCCACTTCGGACCATGAGGGCACGGCGAGCGGGGCGCGGGGCGCCTGTGCCGCGCGCTCCAGTGCATGCACGATGCTGGCTGGATCGTCGGGATCGTAGCCGAACCGCAGGCTGCCTGGCTCTACTGCAAAGTCAGGACAGACCGCCGGAAGGCCGATCGCGCCATATTGCAGCAGCTTCAGACTGGATTCGGCGAGATATTCCGACCGTGCTTCCTTCTGATAGGCGGCCAGACCGATGTCGGCGTGGCGGAGATAGGGGATGGTACTGGCAAATGGCATTTCGGGATGCTGCACCACATTCTGTGGGAAGATGCCGGTGGGCACGCCGATCAAGTGAAAGGTCCAGTCCGGCCAATGTTCGGCCGCGACGCGTACGGCAGTGGGATCGAACAGCATCGACCCGACCGATACGATGTTCCGGCCGGTGGAATAGGGGCTGGTCGTCGGCCCGCCGATCTGATCGCGGTCGACACCGTGGCGCAGCACCACCTTGGGCGCGCGGAAACGATCGAAATGCGGCAGCATCGCGTGCGCCACGACCACGACGAGGTCGATCGCTTCACGCGATTGTTCGAGCACTTGCTGCACGCGCGGATGCACGCCGGCGGTCGAAAGCAAATCTGCGGCACGATAGATGAGCCGCGCATTGGGCGCTGCCGCCCGCACGCGGGGGATCAACATGGGGGCAATGCCGGATTCGATGATGATGACGTCGGCGGCGGCCGCGGCTTCGTCCAGCGCGTCGCATCGGCTGCGTGCCCACATGTCGTAGAGATAGCCCAGCCGCTCGCCGATGAGTGGCATGCGCATCGCGTGCCAAGATCCGCGCCAGAGATAGGAGTGTACGCCGTCCACAGTCTCCCAACTGTTCGCCCGCGCATCGAGGAAGGCGCGGCTGTCGCTGCGAAGCCGGGAGAGCCAGCTATACCCGATAGAGAAGAATTGGACCTCATGGCCCTGTTCGGCCAGCGCCTTAGCCAGGAAATGCGCGCTGGCCTTGCGTTTGGTGCGATAATCATGGCGGGACAGGATCAGCACGCGGACCGGATCTGCATGAGGAGCGATGGCCGAATGGGCGAGCAGGTGATCACCGGTGGATGATGCCGACCGGGCGTGGGCCGCTGCGGTCATCAAGCCCCCTGACTCGCGCGATGCGGGGGTTGCTCGTTATTATTGGCATGCAGTCGAACGCCGCGCCGCGCATCGCGCGCCACCGCCGCAAGGAAGGCGAAATTCCCCACCAGATACCGGCGGGCAAGCCGTCTCGGCTCCAGATACAGGCGGTAACTCCACTCCAGCCGGGCCTTGCGCATCCATGCCGGGGCGCGGATCGCCGCCTCCGCAATGAAGTCGATTAGGCCACCGACGCAGATGATCGGCATGCCAAGCGCCTTCACATTCCGGTTCGCCCAAAGTTCCTGCTGGGGCTGCCCCATGCCGACCAGCACAAGGTCCGGCGCGGCCTTGCGCACGCGCTCGACGATCTGCCCCTCGTCATTCCTGTCGAAAAATCCATGATCTGCGCCTACGATCTCCAGACGCGGGTTGATCCGCTGCATCAGCTTGCCCGCGCGGGCGGCGATACCCGGCGCACTGCCGATCAAGTAGACGCGCAGCTTGGTGTCGAATTGCTGAAGAAATGCCGGGACGAGGTCCGTGCCATTCAGGTTCGCGGGGAATTTGCGCCCGTATAGCAGCTTGCTGGCGATATCGATGCCTGCGCCATCGTTGAACACCAGCGCATCCTTCATGGCCCGGCTGAAGTCCTTGTTCTTCCGCGCAATGTTGACAGTGTGGGCGTTGCAGAAGGCAATGACCTTCCCCTTCCGCCGACTGACGATAGCGGCCATCTGTTCGACGGCGGTTGGGGTATCCAGCACTGGCACATCGATCCCGCCGAACGAACGCTGCCTGTTGCCGAGGATCGTGTCGTACAGTGCGCCGATCTGCTGCGACACGCCCTTCCACGCGAAAGAGTCGAGGCGGGCGGCCAATCCATCGCGGGGCGCCGCCAGTGCGCCGTCCCGATATCGACGGAGGAAGCGCTCCGGTGCCGCAGGATCGTCGAAATTCTCCAGCGCACCAAAGCCCAGCCGCGCATGCGTAAATCGATAGGCGGGAATGTCGCTCAGGATCGGGAACAGCCCGGCCGAAGCGGCTTCCACCGCAGCGATCCCGAACCCTTCGTGCGATGCCGCTGACGCGAAGAAGCTGCTCCGCGCGATCAGTGACGCCAATTGTGCATCTGAAGGGAATGTCGTGATCTCGACGGCATCGCTCACATTCAGAGTGTTGCACAGTTGGTGTAATATCTGCACGTCCACGCCCATCGGCTTGCCCGCAATCAGCAACCGCCATTCCGGATCGAGGCGATGCAGCCCCGCGAACCAGTGCAACAGCTTTTCGGGCTCCTTGTTAGGCGCGATCCGGCCGAAACTCACGATCGTTTTCGTCGACGGCGCGCCAAGCCCGGCAAATTTGGCGACATCCACGCCATTCTCGACTGTAACCAATCGGTCGTCGGTGATCGTGGCGAACATGTCGTGATCGGACTGGCTGCACGCGATGACGGCGCGATAGGCGCGCAGGCTGTGCCGCGTGACGTTGTTGAAATAGAGCCGCTTCATCTTCGCCGCAAAGCTCGTGTGGAAAAAGCCGCCATGCGTACTGAGGATCAGCGGCTTGCGATGCACCATCGTCGTGGCCGCCAGGAAATCGGCGAAGAAGTCGACTCCATGGACATGCACCACATCGGCGGAACGCAGATGCTGCAGCACCGATGGCGCAAAAGGATAGCGTTCACTGCCCGAATAGGCGATGCGCCGCACGCCGACGCCATCCATATCCTCCTGCTCGGCCAGCACCCGGTCCGGCTCACCGAAAATCCGGTTCAACGTCAGTACGCCCACCGAATGATCTGCCCGCTGTTCGCGGGCGAGGCAGCGGACGTAATCCTCCATGCCCCCCACCCCTGGAAGATATTGCCGGGTGACGTGAAGTACATGCATAGGATAATCTCACATGTCGGAAATATACGATCACTTAAAAATGAAAGTACCAAGAACCTCTGTCCCTGCAGATCTCAAACTATGTAGTATTTCCTGCGTATCTGTAACTGCGGTATAGTCTCTACGTAAAACTACGATTGCCGCGTCAGCACCGAATATTGCCGCATCTGCACCGCTCTTGTGGCTGGCATCGACGATCAGAAGATCGAAATCATCGATGAAATGCCGTAGCGCTGTATGAAGTTGTGTATTGGCGGTAGCCGAAGGTCCGTGTGCGCTCGACGCAAGGGCAAGTCCCGCGATCGGCGTGGCATGGATGGTGAGCGCAGGATCGTCGTCATATCCTCCGTCCAGATAGGATGTGAGACCGAACAATCGGTGCTGCACCGGATCGCGCCCATCGCTGTCCACCAGCAACGTCTGCCATCCCGCCTGCGCGCTGGCGATCGCGACATTGGCGCTGAGCAATGCCGTCTCCGCGTCGGCATCCGCACCCAGCAGCACGACGACTTTCGGGCGCGTCCCGTCCTCCAACCGGGCAGCGGCGATCATCGCACGCAGGTTCCGCGCGGATTGCGCCAGCGGATCATGGGGCGAAAGCGCCACCACAAGATGCGGGTCGAGCGCGGCCAGATCCTCGCCATCATGATGCGGATCGGCGATGGGGTCGGTGCCATCGCCGGTATCCAGCAGCGCCTCGATAAGAGGCATTTTCTGGTCACGGCGCAGCGCGCTTTCGGATGATCTCAGCCTCATGCCGTTGCTTCTCCCTTTGGCTGCGGTAGCGCGCGAGTGACGTAGGCACTGCCCAGAACGGGCGCGCCCGTGAGATAGGGCAGGGTGGCGAGGTTCCGGATGCGCGGGCGGCGCCATTCCAGCAGCACGGCGACGGAGACGGCGAGCATCAGCCCGAACATTGTCGCCATCAGCAGGCGCATCACGACATCGGGGCTGTCCGGCAGGAGCGGCGGCTCAGCCTTGTCCAGCAGCCGGATATTGGTCGCCGGCACTGTGCTGCGCAGACGCATGGACGCCAGTTGCTGCGTCACAGAGTCATATTCGCGCCGGGCCGATGCCGCATCGCTTTCCAGCACTTCCAGTTTGCTGCGGTCGGCGGCCTGCGCCAGCATCCGCTGACGCTGGCTGGAGAGCAGGCCGCGGATCTGACCCTCACGAGAGCTGGACGCGGCGCTGGCTGCACCCAGCATGCCCGTCGTCTTGCCTGTCTCACTGGCGAGCCGCGACTGAAGTTCGCCAAGCTCCGCCTGCGCCGCCTGCATGGTTGGATGCGCGCTGCCAAGTTCGGACCGCATTTGCTGCACGACTGCCGATTTGGCGGCGATCTGCGCCCGCAAGCCCTGGATCACGCCGCTGGACTGCACCTCCGGCATGGCCGCGCCGCCGACATTGGCGCGTGAACGGGCGTCGGCGGCTTGCGCCTCGGCATTGGAAAGCTGTGACGAGAGTTCACCCAACCGCGTACTTTCGGCATCGATCGTGCCGGTCGAGATAATGCCGCGCGCGCGCTGGAAATCGGACAGCGCCTGCTGGCTGGTCTCCAGCTTCTGACGGACTTCGCCGATCCGCCGCTCGAACCAGTCGGCATAGGTTTTTGCCGGGTCCGTGCTCATATGCAGGCGGACGTCGACATAGCTTTCGGCGAAAGCGTTGGCGAGTTGCGCCGCGCGTTTTGGATCGGACGATTCGTAGGCCAACGTCATCACATTGTCGGCGACGCTGGAACTGACGGAGAGACCGGATAGCAGCTTGCGGGACAGCCACCCGTTCATGCTCTGCGATCCGTTGGTCTGCTCCATCCATTGCGCCTTCATCTCGGGCTGCTTGGTAAGATTGAGCCGGGTGGCGACTTCGCTGGCGATCGCCTCGCTCCGGATGACCTTCGCCTCCGTGGCGATGGCGGAGCTTTCCGCCTTTCCGGGCTGATCGCCGCCCGATGTGACGGGTTGGGGCGCGCGCGAGTCTATCAGCATGGTCGACGTGGCCACATAGGTGCGCGGCGTCAGGGCAATCCACAGGATCGCCGCGAACAGGACCGCCAGGAATATGGCTGCCTCCAGTTTCCACCGGATCAGGATCGCGCGCATCAGGTCTGGAAAGTGCATGGCTATTCTCTTCAAATAGCCTGACCGAGACGCGATGTCTCGGACAGGGAAATGACATTATCGGGCACTTCCGCCATGCGCGCGGCCTGCGTCAGCAGCAGCGCGAGGAAGAATTGCGGAGCGACGGAATCACGGAACACGTATTGGTCCGACCCCTGCCGCATGAGCGCTGGACCGAAGAGGCGGATCGCTTCCTCTGCTTGCCCTGCGGGCAGGTCCATGCGCAAATTCTGCACGTTGACGGCATCGAGGATCGCCGCAGACCGCGCGACATGCGCCAGCGCATGATGCGCGCCGGTGTTGATGGCCGAAAGTTGGCGGAAGATGTCCGCGTCCTCCATGCTCATCAGCGACCAGTCCTCGGTTGCGGCAAGCACGCCCGCAAGTGCATCGGCAGAGGTCACATTGTCATGCCCGCTGCGCAGCGCCTGTAATCCTGCATGCGAGCAGAACAGGCGCACATGATAAGGCGACCCGCAGGCGAGGCTGGCGATCAGTTCCTTGGCGGCGGGTTCGAACGGCAATCCGGCTTGCGTCGCGCCGACGTCGATCATCTCCTGCACGGCCGCCGGGCTGATCCTGCCGATCGGAATCGCCGTCAGGTGGCGGCGCAGCGAGGGATGGTCGGTGATAAGGTCCGCCAGATCGCCGCCGATCCCGACGAGCGCCGCCTGAACGGGGAGGCGCGTGTCGGTCAACAGTTTGAGGAAGCCTGCAAATTCCAGCCTTACCTCGCGGCTGTTGATCCGGTCGAATTCGTCGAAGATGAAGATCAGCCGACCGATCGTGAACTCGGCCAGGAAATCCACGGCATCGCGAGGTCCGAAGTTGTCACCCAGTTTATCGAGCGCCTGCCGATATTCCGGGTTGCGCCCCTGCACCAGACAGGACCGTGGCACCGTTTGCAGATACAGCTTGAGCAACGCGCCGAAGCTCTGTTGCGGCTCGCATGCCGTATAGATGACGACCAGTCCCTGCTGGTCGGCATAGTCGGCAAACACCCGGACCAGAGACGTTTTGCCCGATCCACGCGCGCCATAGATCAGCGCGTGCTGTTCTCGCGTCACCACTGCATCGAACAGCGCCTCCAGCTTGTCGGAACGGCCATAAAGGTCGCGGCGATTCTCGACGGGTTGGGTGCTGTTGAAATTAAGGCTCACCTTGCGACGGCGCGGGTCAGTCAACGCGTCGAATTGCGACCCGCGCCGGATTTGCGGGGCGCTGGCAGGTCGGGGCGTACTGGCGGCGACTGCTTCGCGCCTTGCCGGCGCGGGGCGATCGGACAGCGGATCGGCCTTGGCCAATGTCGGGCGAGCGGGCGCGGGGGGAGCGAGCATGCGCGTCAGCCATCCGATGAAGCGGACCATGCGACCGGGCTGACCGGTGACGGCGGAGTGGGCAGCTTGGGGCATCAGAACAGCTTCTCGTTCACGTAGAATACGTCGCCTGCCTGAACCGGCGTATCGAGGTCGACTTTCTTCAGCGTCTTGCCGCCGCGCGTCAGCGTGATGCGCTTTTGCGTACCGGCCAGCGTCGGGCCACCGGCGGAGGCCACGGCCTGACGCAAGGTCATGCCCGATCGCAGCTCGATCTTGCCCGGCTTGTTGACCTGGCCATAGACGAACAGCGGCTGCGCGGCGGGCACGAAAAGGGAGTCGCCCGCACGCAAGGCTTCGTCACTGCCGTTCGCCAGTTCATCCAGCACGACGCGTTTGTCCGGCTGACCTGGCCGTCGCAGGATGACATAGTCGGCTGCATCGCTGCGCGTTCCTCCGGCCCGGGCGAGCATCATCGCGACGGTAAGCGGGCGATCTATCGGATAGAGGCCCGGCTGCTGGAGACTGCCGAACGCTGTCACCGAATTGCTGACGAAGTTCGTGATCTCCACGTTCACGATGGGGTTGACGTAATATTTCCCGGACTTCAGCTTCTCGGCAATTACGTTCGCCAGTTGTCCGGCGGTACTGCCCGCCGCCTGCACTTCCCCCAGTATCGGAAGCGTGACGACGCCATTTTCCTTCACGCGCGTCTTCACGTCGATCGGATGCGCCCCGAAGACCGAAACCTGGACTTCATCGTTCACACCCAGCTGATAGGTCGCGGCGCTGGCTTCGATGGTGGCGTGTGCAGCCACGGGGGCGGTTAGGGTGCCGAGCATAACCGCTAATGGCATAAGGCTTCTCATGATCGATCTCCCATTCATAAGCGCACGCCGATCTGCGCGGTGACGGACGTGGATTCATATTCGTAGAAAGAGATGTTCGCGGATCGCCGCTCATACCGCGCGGACAGGCCTGCCCGGATGCGCCGGTTGATGGAGCGAGTGACGCCGGCATTCACTTGCGCCGTCCGGTCGAAGTCGCGTGGCAATGGCGTGTCGATCATCAACTCGCCCCGAAAATTGCGATGCCGTAAGCGTCCGCCGAGTTGAAATTCGGTGTGCGCGCCGAGCTTGTAGGAGGCCGACAGCTGCCAGTTGGTCTCGATGATATAGGTGGTGCCGATATTGCCCTGGCTGGTGGCCGAGCGGCTACCGTCGAAATCGATGGAAAGCGCGGGAGAGGGACGCACCCGGACACCTGCGCGAAAGCCGAAGCCCGAATAGTTCCGCCAGCTTGGACTGCGCGGGTTGACCCGGAAGTAATTCGCCGCCGCCCGGAAACTGACGCGCGGCGCGACGTCGCGCGTGAACAGCAGGCCATAGCGGACAGTCTCCGTCCGATCATCGATCCCAAGGCGAGTCCGCAGTTTGGGACGCTCGAACCTCTCATATTCGACCGAAGCCACCAGATCGCCGACGCTGGGGACGCGGTAGCCGACACCCACGCTGGCCAGTTCATTATGGAGATTGAAGATGTCTCGCGATGCCGCCGTATTGATGGCGCGACTGATACGACCGGACGCCGTCGGATACAGCCCCGCGGCCCGGCGGCAGTTGACGGTCAATTCCAGATCCGTCTGGCGCAGGGTGTTGCCCACCACAAACCCCTGATCGGACAGATTGGCCTGCGCCCAGTTAACGGCCGCACCGGGCCGGACCCTGCACGATCCGGCGACTTGAAAATCCACTTCGCCGGTCGCCTCGATCCGTTCGCGATCGAGGAACTTGAAGTCGCGGTGAATATCATAACCCGCAAAGCCAGTAAGCGTGACTTGATGCCGTCCTCCCAACAGCTTGCGAACCGTGAAATCGATGGAGGGCGTGAACAGCAGGTCGTCCCGGTCACCCGGCGCGCGCTCCTTGCTCAGTTTCAACATATTGTCGTCATAGGTCGCGCGGACGGTCGGCTGGACGATCAGGACGTCCGGCGGCATATCGACCTGCGCGAATGCGGTGGTACAGGTCATCGTGCCGACGATCGCGGCGATATACCGGAGCGAGGAAAGGGTGCTCATCGTCCCTTCCCCATGAAGCGCGAAAGCACAGCCATTTGTGGCTTTTGCTGTCCGCCCTCCGGCTGAATATTCATTGGATAACGCTTCCACCATGCCCCCCCTGCCCAATATGCCCATCCCATCCAGACGTCGGATCCCTGCTCGACCTGTTGCAAGAGCGCGTTGAGCGCTTCGAGGCACTGGTCATTGGACGCCGCGCCGAACTCTCCCAAAAAACCGCGATATTTGTTCTGGCGCAGCCATTGTGTGGCGGGACGCAGACGGTCGGCAGCGACCGTGGGCTTGACGCAATCCTCCTTCGTCCCGCTATTGTCGTGATCGAGATACTGGTGCATTTCGAAGGCGAAGTTGCCGCCCGGATCGCGGAAACCGGCAAAGGCCTTCGCATTGCCGCTGCGTGTCCAGCTATGGGCGCCGGTCCACGATGTGCCCGGCACCAGGATCAGGTTGCGGGCGCCGGTGCCCCGAATGGCCTTTACCGTGCCATCCACCATCTTCCGCCAGGCATCGGCGGGTATGCCGTTCGGCTCGTTCATCAGGCCGAATGCGATTTTGCTCTGCGCCTTGTAACGATCGGCCAGACGCTGCCAAAGATCCGTCAGCCGCGCTTCGCCCTCCGGCATCTGGTCCAGCCGCTGGCTGCCGAGCTTGCCGTAATTATGGACGTCGAGGATGATCGTCTCGAACCCGTTCATTCCGGCCAGCGCCTTGTCCAGCCGCTTCATCTCGTCGACGGCCAGCGCTTCGCCGGGGACAGGCTGTATCCGCTCCCACAATATCGGCACGCGCACGATCTTCATGCCGCTGGCGACGAACGGCGCCGCGATCCGGGCATCGGGATAGATATAGTCCTTTCCGTAGACGCCCGGTTTCCGCTTGGAGTTAAACTCACCGCTGGCAAGATTAACGCCGCCCAGCGGGCGCTTCGCGTTTGGCGCGCTATTCGCCAGGCACAGCGGCAGGACGAGCATGGCGGCGACACTCGCCAGTTTGAGCGCGCGCATGCTCATCGCAACAGCCCTTCGCTCTTGTACCAGTCGACGGTGCGGGCGAAGCCTTCGGCCAGCCCGATCTTCGGCGCATAGCCTAGTAACGATCTGGCGCGATTGATCGTGAAGGCGCGATGATGCTTGAAGAAGGTAAGCCGTCTGCGGTGAAGCGGCGGCTCCACACGTAGCGGCGCACACAGCAGCTCGCACATATGCGCCGCTGCGTTCACTGGTCCGTAGGGGAGATGCCGTTTGGGCGCGGGCACGTTCAACGCGTGGGCTGCCGTGGCGACATAATCGCGCAGCGGCAGATGCTCCGCCGCGCCGATGATGAAGATCTGCCCGGCGGCCGCCGGTTCCCGCATCGCCAGCATGAAGCCCTCGACGAGATCGTCGATATAGACGGGGTGAAAGTGCGACTTGCCGGGGCCGACATAGAAGAACGTGCCCTTCTGCAGCATGTCGAACATCTTGAGCATGCGTGTGTCGCCCGGACCGTAAATGCCGCAGGGGCGCACCACGACGATCTCCATGCCGGGCATGGCCATCTGCTGGCGGCACAGTTGCTCGGCCAGAAGTTTGCTCTGTTGATAAGGGTCGCGCGGCGAGAATGGCGCGCTTTCGTCGGCCACGCCGCTATGCACGTCGCCGTGCACGCCGATGGACGAGCAATAGACGAAGCGGCGAACCCCCGCTTTTCGCGCAGCCTCCAGCAGCAGCGCCGTGCTGTCCCGGTTGATGTGCAGAAATTCCTCTGGCCGTCCTTCGGTGCGGTACATCGCAGCGATGTGGAAGCAGGTGTCCGCGCCGCTCACCAGTTTCGCGATGGCGTCGGGATCGGTCAAAGCACCGTCGATCCATTCGCTCGCGCGCGCTTTCACCGAGGCGTCGGGTTCCCGCCGCGACAGCGCACGCACGGCGTAGCCTTCCGCCGTCAGGCGCTGCGCCAGGGCGCCGCCAGTAAAGCCAGTGGCGCCGGTGATGGCGACGAGCGTGCGGGCCATATCGCTCATACCTCAACCCTGTCGAACCGTGCGAGTACCGGGTTGCCGATCATCGCGGTGACGCCGACCTTGCGCAGCGCTTCCTCCACGGGGACCGCACGCTTGCCCGCGGCGCGGTGCAGGCCCATCGGAATGCTGAATTGCTTGAAAGTCCCGCCCAGCCGAAATCCGTGGCGGGCAAAGGCTCTGTTGATCTGTCCCGGCCAGAAGCTGCGATAGGTCCGGGTATTTCCCTCGATCGCCAGCTTTACTGGATAGGCCGCAAGGCCCAGCGCATTCAGGCCGCGCAACGTCGGATAATCGACGATGACGTGATGCCGCGCGAGCCTGCACAGCTCAGCGATCAGCACATGCCAGTGCGTCATGTGCGCCAGCAATCGGATACTGGTTACGAGGTCGAAGCTGCCATCGTCAAAGGGCGCGGCCAGAAGCTCGCCGCGCTCGAAGACCACCTGGGACGCGTGCGGGCTGCGGGCGATGCCATCGGCGCAGCACTCGTCGCTGCCCAATATCGTCACGTCGCCGCCGGTTCGGACAAGGTTTTCGATTAGCTGCCCATGTCCGCCGCCTATATCCAGCGCAGACCGGATCGGCCTGGCATCGCCTAGCAGAGCGTCGACCCCCTGGCTCTGCACCTTGAGCAGATATGCGCCTGCCTCGCCCGAGAACCGTCCCGCATAAGTGGCGGACGATGTCTCGACGTCGGGCCAAGTGAAATCGAGAGCGGTCATGCGGCAAGTCCTTCGGGACGAACCCAAGGGCAAGTCGCCGAAGCGCGGTGATGCCATCGGAAGAGCTGGAAATTTTCGACGCGGGGGCGGACCGGCAAGGCGCGCTGCTCGATCCGGTCCGCCACGGCGGCGGGTACGCCCTTCGGGGTCCGCCAGTGCGCGTCGTCGACCACGATCAATCCATCGTCGCGGCAGTCGATCACGCGGTCCAGTCCCGCGACGCTGCCCAGAATCGGGCGACCCGTGCGCACGTCCCTAGTGAAATCCTGCGTGGCGCCCAGATCGCTCAGGTGGCTGGCGTTGATCAGCATGTCATGCGGGCGCAGAAAGGCGATCGTCCGCAAATCGTCCGACGCGATCAGGAAATCATTCGGGCCGATCAGTTGCCGCAAGGCCGGGGCGGCCTGATCCCAGATCGGATCGGCAGGCGCGGAAATGCTCCGGCTATCCTCCAGCGTTATCAGGCTCTGGTGCGCCGTCTTTATGGTATGCCGATAGCTCGGATTAACCAGCAGGATCGCAAGCCCTCCTGCGATCAGCGCGATCCTGGCGACGTTGGTTGCCGAGATCACCTTCTCCGCGAAGGACGATGTGGCCAGGCCGAATATCACAGCCACGAACGGCAGGCAGTAATATACGTAGCGGCCCGCCTTCATCGCCGCGAAGGAGTGCGCCACCACGGTCGTCACGATGATGATCAACGCCAGAAGCGCAAGGCGGCGGTCGCGGCGCAACGCCACTACGGCCGCTACCGGGAACAGGATCAGCAGCGCCGGGATCTGACGCGCAAATTCCTGCACGTAGAACAGGCGGTCATATTGGTGCTCCTGCGCCCAGACCGATGCTGTCGCGTAACGCTCCAGAAGGGCGGGCGCGATCACGGCCGCCGCCATACATGCGAGGCCGAGGGCGGAGAGCGCCAGCAAGCGCCGGTGCTGCAGATATTCCCTGATCGCTTCGAAGCGCTCCAATACGAACCAGAGCGCAATCGCAGCGGCGGCAATGATCGTCGTGGGCTGGAGATGAAAGCCAAGCGCGAGCAGCGCCGCCGCTGCCGCTAGTCTGATCAGCGACGCTGCACCTTCTTTCCCGGCTGCGGCAAAGACCAGCATCGCGGCGCCCAGCACCGTTAGCGCTTGCGGGGCATAGAAGCGCGCGAAATGCGCGACGTCCAGCGTATACCCTGACAGCGCGAGCGTGATTGCCGCCGCAGTGGCCGCAGTAATGTCGACCCGCTGCCGCACCCAGGAAAACAATAATGTGACCAGCGCTCCAGCGGCGAGCGCCGTTGGCAATCGCGCGATCAATATGCTCGCGTGACCGAGCAGATCGTAAGTGGCGCCGATCAAAATGGTGAACAGCCGCGCCCGCGTATATTCGCCGTCCAGTATCGCGAATGTCCCGTTGTCCGCCCAGCTACGGGCCGCGAACAGCGTGTAATATTCATCGACTCGGACCGGCGTGCTGCCCGCCGTGACCATGTAGAAGGTGGAGAGGCCAAGAAAGATAAGCGGTGTTTGAAGCGCTCCCATGTTGAGCGCCCCTGCGCGCCGGAAAATGGGAATCGGTATCTTTGTCGATACACTCATCTGCAACTTCCCCCGCATGACAGTCGAATCGCCATTGTGCGTTGCAGCATCTTAGGCTCGAAGGAAGACTGGCAGATCAATCAAAGATAAGCACTAGGGAGGAATACCTACGTGTCCTACTTAGT
This sequence comes from Sphingobium sp., assembly GCA_051305835.1. Taxonomy (GTDB): domain Bacteria; phylum Pseudomonadota; class Alphaproteobacteria; order Sphingomonadales; family Sphingomonadaceae; genus Sphingobium. The sequence continues at coordinate 15,873 of JBPPMC010000143.1, read as the reverse complement.
AGTTCGTCTGACTAGATCATTCCATGGTCTGTGAGATTATCGCTGTGATCAACATTGATCAATTTGGGGGGGGATAATCATGGGGGTGGATGTTTCCATAGTTGTTCCGTCTTATAACGAAGAAGAAAACCTTCCTCTTCTTATCGATCAGATCTCCCGAGCGTTATCTGCTTACGCCGGAACCTATGAAGTCGTTCTGGTAGACGATGGCAGTTCAGACGCGACGTTCGTAGTGGCGGAAGCACTCGCGAGGAGCGACAGCCGCCTGCGCGTGATCAAGTTCCGCCGCAACTATGGTCAGACCGCTGCCATGGCCGCCGGTATCCAACACGCGCGCGGCGACGTGATCGTCACCATGGACGGCGACTTGCAGAACGATCCCGCCGATGTGCTGCGCCTCGTCAACCTGATCGACGGCGGCTTCGACATCGCTACGGGATGGCGGCGCAAGCGGCGCGATGGCGCGGCACGCGTGTTCGTTTCCAAAGTCGCGAACAGGATCATGGCAACCCTGATGGGCGTCGAGGTCCGCGACAGCGGCTGCTCGCTCAAGGCCTATCGTGCGCCACTGATCAAAAACCTGCCGATGTATGGTGAATTGCATCGCTTCATACCGGCGCTGTCACGCCTTGCGGGTGCGCGGCTGGCGCAAGTGGAGGTCAACCATCATCCGCGCCGTTTCGGCGTGTCGAAATATGGCTTCTCCCGGATCTACAAGGTGATGCTGGACATCATGTCGGTGCGCATGCTGCTCAGCTTCACGCGACGACCGGCGGCATGGCATTCGCCGCTTACCGGCCTGGCGCTGCTGCTCGGGATAGCGGCGATCCTGTTCGGCCTCCTCAATCGTCCGGCCATGTCGCTGCCGTTCATGACCGTGGGCGTGTTGTGGCTCACCTTGGCGGCCATTCTCATCAGCTGGGGGATCGTGGGGCAATTGCTGGCCTCGTCGAACCCGCGTCTTTCCAACTTTGCGGCGCTGGGAGCCACCTTGTCGGCACGCGTTGCACATATGCGGAGTCAAGATCATGAATATGGCGACCGTTACCCAACTTAAACTTGCGCCCCCCATCGAATTGTCCGTCGTGATCCCGGTTACCGGCCGGTTCGATCCGCCCGAAGCCCTGTACCGCAGCTATCTTGATGCAGTGAAGAGGACGGGCCGCAACTTCGAGATCATCTATGTGCTGGACGGTCCCTATCCCGCCATATCCTTGATGATCGATAAGTTTGCGAAGGCAGGCCACGCCGTGCGGGCAGTCGGCTTCAATCGCGAATTCGGCGAAGCGGCCTGTTTGCGGGAGGGAAGCCGTCAGGCGGTGGGAAACACCATCCTGTTCCTGCCCGCTTATTCGCAAGTCGAGATCAGCGCCATTCCGCTGATCCTGAAACAGTTGGAAACCGAGGACATCGTCGTCGCCAGCCGCGACCGCAGGCTGGACAGGCCGCTCAATCGTTTCCGCAGCTGGGGGTTCGAGATGCTCGCCCGGATTGCAGGATCCCGCTATCCCGACCCCGGTTGCGTGGTGCGCGCCGTCCGCCGTCGGGTGCTCGATGAAGTGACGATACAGGACGAGCAGCATCGTTTCCTGCCATTGATGGCGGAGCTTCACGGCTTCCGCGTGGGTCAGATCACCGTGCCGCAGGCGCAGAGCGACGCGCGGCGTCCGCAGCATCGCCCCGCCGTCTATCTCGATGTCGTGCTTGACCTGTTCGCCGTCGCCTTCCTGCTGCGCTTCATCCAGAAGCCGTTCCGGTTCTTCGGTTCGGTCGGTGCGGTCTCGATCATCATGAGCATCCTGCTTGCAGGGTACTTGCTATATGAGCGGCAGGTCACCGGCGTGCCAATGTCGGACCGCCCGCTGCTGGTGCTCGATGCGCTGCTGGTGATCGTGGGGGTGCAGATCGCCGCCATCGGCCTGGTCGCAGAGATCGTGTTGTTCACGCGCAATGATGGCCGCACGCATTATCATATCGATACGATTGTCGAACAGGATCCGACGCTTGGTTGACGTCGTTATCCTCGGCGGCGGTATCCAGGGTCTGAGCATGGCGCTGGCGGCAGTCGATCGCGGTCTGCGCCCTGTGGTGATCGAGCGCGATACGCTCGGCGCCGGTGCCAGCGGCAACAGCTACGGGATTATTCACGGCGGCCTGCGCTATCTCCAGACACTGAGTCTTGCGCGTTGGCACCGCTCTCGCCGCGCGCAGCACTGGTATGCGAGTCGCTTTCCCGATCAGGTGCGGCCCTTGCGGTGTGTCATGCCGCTCTATGCGGGAAAGGCACGCTCCCCTGCATTGTTCGCCGCCGCGCGACGCGTGGAGGACGCCATGGCGGCAATGCTCCACGCACCCGCGGCGCCTGCACCTGCCGGGTCGATGCCGCCCGATGCGGTACGAAATCTCTTTCCCGTGCCGCAAGCCGGGCTGATCGGGGGGGCATATTGGTACGATCTTGAATTGCGCGACGCAGATGCGCTGCTCGCGCGGATGGCAGAGCGCGCGCAGGCGGGCGGCGCGACCATGCTGCTCCGCCATGATGCCGAGAGCCTGTTACTGGATTGCCGTGTCCGGGGACTGGTGCTCCACGACCGCGCCGCGAACCGGCGGCGCAGCCTGCATGCGGATATGATCATCGACTGCCGGGGTGCGAATGCAGGCTATTGGTCCGGCTCCTCCGCGCGAGGCGTGCCAGCGCCGACGAGCGCGACATTGGCCTATAATCTGCTGCTCGACATGCCGCCGCCGCCAGAGGGCAATGCCATTGCCGTGTCCTGCGTACCAGGGGCAGGCCGCAGCTATTTCCTGCGCGCGCAGCAAGGGCAGGTGCTGGCCGGAACATTCTACCGGCCGGCGCCGGGGACACGCGAACCGATGGTGACGGACGCCGATATCGACCGGGCGCTGGGAGAATTGCAGCGGTGCCTACCCGCTATATCCTTTTCACGGCACATGGTGAAAACCGTGACGGCGGGACTGCTGCCGGATCGTGATGGAACGGGCAGGCAAATGGTATCGCGAGACCGTCATTTGATGCCCGTGGGTGCGGGATATCACATCCTCCTCAGCAGCAAGCTCACCACCGCGCCGCTAACAAGTGAGCGACTCGCGGCGCAACTATGGCCTGCGCCGCGCAAGCTGACGCAGCAGATCGGCGCTTTGCAAAATGCCTGAAATAGCGATCGATGCGCATGTCCATCTCCACGATCGCGCCAACGCCATTACGCATGTAAAGGCCGCCTGTGCGCAGCTTTACGACACGCTGGGCCGCAGCCCGACCGCCGTACTGATGCTGGCGGAGCAGGCTGGTTGCGATGTCTTTTCCCTGTTGCGGCAGGATATGGAGGCCACTGCGGACCCCGAAGCGCTCTGGCTCGGGTGCCGCGCCGATCCCGCACTGGTCGTCGCGGGCCGTCAGATCGTAACGGCCGAAGGGCTGGAGGTGCTGGCGCTTGCATGCTGCGACAGGGTGGAGGATGGAATTCCCACGCGTGCGCTTGTCGCCCGGCTGCTGGCGCAGGATGCGATCGTCGTCCTGCCTTGGGGCGTGGGTAAGTGGCTCGGCAAGCGCGGGCGTCTGGTGCGCGATCTTCTTGCGACCTATCCCGCCGGAACGCTGTTCATCGGGGATAATGGTGGGCGTCCCTCGGCTTGGCCTATGAGCGCATACCCACGCGCGCGCATTCTGTCCGGCTCCGATCCCCTGCCTCTACCGGGAAGTGCGCGGCGGATCGGCACCTTCGGCACGATGCTCTCGGCGCGGCTGTCGCGCGACCATCCGTTGCGGGACTTGAAGGCGGCGCTGCGCAATCCGGCTCAGCCGCTGGTGCCGTTCGGGCGTCCGGCATCGCTCGCCCGCTTCGGCCGCGATCAGCTCCGGCTGAGGCTGCGATGAAAATTCTCTTCGTTGCGCCGCAGCCCTTCTTCACGGAGCGCGGCACGCCCATCGCCGTTAAACTGGCAGTGGAGGCGTTGAGCCGCTTCGGCCATGACGTCGATCTCCTCACCTATCATGAGGGGCTGCCGGTCAGCATCCCGCGGGTCAGGCACTACCGCATCTCGGCACCGCCCGGCGTGCGGGAAGTCCCCATCGGCTTTTCGGGCAAGAAGATCGTCTGCGATCTGTGGCTGGCACATGCCGCCATGAAGCTGGCACGCGCCAATGCCTATGACGTGGTGCATGGAGTGGAAGAGGCGGTGTTCATCGCCTTGCTGCTGAAGCCCATAACGCGCGCGCGCATCGTCTACGACGCGGACTCGATCATGAGCGATCAGATCGCCCAAAAATGGCCCAATGCGCGCATTGTCCAAGCCCTCGCTCGCGCAGTCGAGGGGTGGGCTTTCAAGCGCAGCGACATGGTGTTGGCGGTTTGCAAGGCGATAGCGCGCCATGCGGAGGCTCATGCCGACCGCGCCCGTATCCGTGTGCTGCCCGATGTGGCGTTCATGCCGGACGGCGCTTCCGACTCCGTCGAGAATTTGCGTTTGCACGTGCCGTCGGGCAGAACCCTGGCGCTCTACGTAGGCAATCTGGAAGGATATCAGGGCTTCGACTTGTTGTTGGAGGCGCAGGCGCTGATCGACCCGGCGCAACGCTGCACGCTTGTCGTGATCGGCGGCACCGATGCGTCGGTTGCGGCCTACCGTACCAAGGCGGAGGAAGCGGGGGTCGGCCGCGACATCGTCTTTCTGGGTCCAAGGCCGCTCGATCACCTTCAGCATTATCTGGCGCAGGCGGACATACTCTGTTCCCCGCGCCGCGATGGGGTGAATACGCCTATGAAAATCTACTCCTACATGGCGTCCGGCAAAGCGATCCTGGCCACCGATATCGAAAGTCACAGGCAAGTGCTGGACGCGGATACTGCACTGCTGGTCAGTCCCAGCCCGCAGGCAATGGCAAAGGGCCTGGAAACGCTCCGCACGCATGCCGCGCTGCGCACCATGCTGGGGCAGGCGGCGGCGGTGCGGGCGAATACCGAATTCAGCCTTGCGGCGTTCGAGGACCGCCTCGCAGAGGCCTACCGGATGCTGGGTCCACCGCCTCCCGCATTGCCGCGCGTGAGCCGCAAGCTACCGGCCGCGCAATAGCGCCTTAAAACGCGTTACGGTGACTAAGTACTCTGAAAGTGGCCAACACGATCCGCACATCGCGATGGAGCGACCAGCCCGACAGATATTCCAGATCCGCCTGCAACCGGTTGATGAGGTCGCTCGCGCTGGCCGTGGCCCCGCGATAGCCGCGCACTTGCGCCAGCCCGGTAAGGCCCGGCTTGGCGGCGTGGCGGAACCAGTAGCGCTGGTCCACGTCCCAGAACAGCGCTTCGCCCGCCGTGGATCCCACCGCATGCGGCCTTGGCCCGACGATGCTCATGTCGCCCAGCAGGACGTTCAGCAACTGAGGAAGCTCGTCGATGCTGGTGGCGCGCAGGATCTTGCCGATCCGGGTGACGCGCGAATCCGATCGGCTGGCCGAGCATTTGCCGTCATGGTCGAGCAGATCGCAGCGCATCGACCGGAATTTGAAAAGGCGGAACAGGCGATTGCCGTGGCCGACCCGCCATTGCACGAACAGGATCGACCCGCCGTCCTCCATCTTGATCGCTAATGCGGCGAGCAGGGCAAGCGGCAGCACCAGCGGTATCCCGATTGCCACGAACACCAAGTCGAATGCGCGCTTCATGGCGCGATCGCGCAGCCGCATCGGGCCGCGCGTCACGGTCGCGGTCGTGGCGCCGTCGAACCTTTGCAGGTCGAGCGCTCCTAGCGGATCGAGTTCCGGAAGCAGAACCTCGGTATCCACGCCAACGCCTTTGAGCGCCAGCCCCCATAATTGCCGGCGTTCCGGCGGACAGGCGATGACGATGCGGTCGGCAAAGCGGGCGAATTGCCCCAGCCTGTCCAGCATCACCGGATCATTGAAGATCGGGAAAATGCCATGCTCCTGCGTGTCGATAACGAGCTCGCCGCGCTTGGGTTCGCGATGTACGCCATCGCAGAGTACCAGCTTGTTGGTCGGTCCATCCGGCATTACGCGCCGCATGATCCGGTCGACCGCGTACCGTCCCATTATCAACGCCGCTCCCGCTGCGCCCGTGCCCAGCGCGAGAGCATAGAGATCCGGCATGTGCTGCGGACGGATGCAGTAGACGACGGTTACGGCGACAGGCACAGCCAGACCCAATGCCGCCAAAGAACGCCGGATGCCCGATGCACGACTGCATAGTCCCTGAAAGTCGAACGCCTTCGTGCCGACTTCGATCAGCAGGAACAGTGCCGTCAGCAGTACCGCCATCTTGCTGTCCCGTCCCGCATCCACAAGTCCGTGGAACTGCGCGGCGAGGTAGAATCCGCCATACACGGCCAAGGCGTCCAGGATGATGGCCAGCACCGCAAGCCGCAGCCGCACCGTCTGTTTGTCGAACGAAAAGCGCGGCGGGGCGACAGGGTCGGCGCGTTGCGGAACAAGGGGGATATTGTGTAACGGTGGACAAGGGTGGACGTGGAAAGTCGCGGTGGCCTCGGTGGAATGCTTCATGCCTCGCGGTCCCCCATTTGTGGCCCCGCGTCTGCGCGTGGATCACAACTTTGAAGATGCTAGGGCGCGGCTCTTTTCACAATACGGGCGGTCACTCGCGGAATTTACTTAGCCGGTGCGCGCTGTTGAGATGTTGCAGGCTGTCGCTGGCAAGGCCCGCCGCGAAAGCGATGCGCAGGGCATCGGACAGGCTGCGGACCCCGAGTTTCGCCATCAGGTTGGCGCGATGTATCTCCACGGTGCGTGGGCTGATGTCGAGATCATAGGCGATGAATTTATTGGGAAGCCCGCGCGTCAGGGCATTCAGCACGTCACGCTCCCGGTCGCTGAGTTTTGCGACCAGCCTCCGGGCATGCTGCTCGTCCGCTTCCTTGCCCTCGGTGACATCCAGGCGCTTCAGCGCATCCCGCACGGCCTGCACAAGAGCATCGCGCTCCGGCGGCTTTTCCAGGAATGTGACGGCGCCCGCGCGCATCGCCAGGACGGCGCTGTTCACGTCGCCATGGCCGGTGAACATGACGATCGGCAAGTCGAGATCCATTTCCCGCAGCCGTTTCTGTACTTCCAGGCCATCCATCTCCGGCATGCGGATATCCAGCAGCACGCATCCCGCCTGGGCACGCGGAGCGGCGTTCAAAAAGGCCTTCCCGCTTTTCCAGACTTTCACGGTGAAGCCATGCGATTCCAGCAGAAAGGCGGTGGAAGCGCGAACTTCCTCTTCATCATCGATCAGATGAACCAAATTATGCGGCATAGGCCATTTCCCCTGCAAATCGGCACAGTGTGAAGTTGAACCGCGTGCCCCCGTGATCGGGCGTCTCCGCCCAGATGCGACCGCCATGTGCTTCCACGATCGTGCGGCAGATGGACAGGCCAAGGCCAAGTCCACCTTCCTTGCCGGTGCTTATGAAAGCGTCGAACAGCCGGTCGCGCACTCCGGCCTGCAAGCCGCTCCCGTGATCTTCCACGGAGATACGGACATATTCATCGTCCTGCGCCTGCGTCGTGACGGCAATTTCCCGGTTTTGGCAGGGGCTAGCCCGCATCGCGTCCAGCGCATTGTTGATCAGGTTGACGAGAACCTGATGGACTTGCACCCGATCGACGAAGATCGGGCCGATGTCGGAGAGATCGAACGTGATATGCACATTCGCCTCTTTCGCAGCGCCAGCCACCAATGTGCCCGCGCTCATCACGATCTCATTGCCGTCCTCGACCGCCAGCGTCGTCTCCCCGCGCGCGACGAATTCGCGAATATGGCTGATGATCCTGCCCGCGCGAATGGCTTCGGAAGATGCCCGTTCCAGAGCATGATCGAGCTTCTCGAATGGCTCGCCCGGCATGTTTTTCAATTGCGCGCGGCATCCCTCCAGATAATTCGTCATGGCGGTCATCGGCTGGTTCAACTCATGGGCGAGTGTTGACGCCATGATCCCCATGGCGCTTAGTCGCGACCCGTGCAGGACGTCCATTTCCAGCGCCTCGACCTTGGCGCGGGTCTCCTCCTGTTCGGTAAGATCGCGCAGGAATGCGGTGTACCAGCGGCCCGTTTCCGTGTCTGCAATGCCTAGCGTCACTTCCACCGGGAAAAGCGAACCGCTGCGGCGGGACGCGACTAGGCGAATGGGCGCCTCGAACGCGCTCTGGGTTTGAGATTGCAGATACTGCTTCACCCGCGCGCCCCATGGTAGCGCAAAGAGCATATCGGGCGACTCTCCGACAACCTCGTCCTCGCTACGGCCGAACATCTGCTCGGCCTTTGCGCTGAACATCTGAACCCGGCCCTGCTGGTCGATGGCGACCATGGCTTCGGGCACAGCGGACAATATCGAGCGGAGCTGCGCTTTCTGCATATGGATGCGTTTATATAGCGCCCGCTCGAAGCTGACGTCGCGCAGGCTGAGGCCGAAACCGACGACTGCCCCGGCATCGTCACTGATGCTGGTCAAACACATGTCGCCCAGAAACGAAGAGCCATCCGCCCGGGTGCGTTCCCTCTCCTCGTTATAGCGCCCGTCCCGCGTTGCCGCGCGAAGATCGGCGAAGGGTTTCCCCGTCTCGCTATCCTCGATGACGTAAAATATACCCAGATTCTCGCCCAGTGCGTCATGCTCGGACCAGCCCGTGATCAACTCGGCGCCTTTGCTCCAATGGACGATGGTCCCGTCATGGTCGAGCATGCAGATCGCAAAGTCCGAAGCACTATCGAGCAATCGCCCAAGGTCTTTTGCGGTATGTGTCAGAAGGCGCACTTTCTCCTCCGCCCGCGCCCGAAGCAGCATGTCGCGGTGCGCCAGCAGTGCGAGGGCAACACAGGCCGTCAGCAGGGCCAGAAGCGGCAGGACTTGCGGGAACAATTCCGCGCGGCTGTCCAGCAAAGCGGCATTGATGGCGAACGACAATAATGCAGTAGCCAGCGCCGGACCCAGCCCGGCATAGATGAGGCTCAGGATTACCGCGCCTGCATATAGCGCATAGTGACCGAACGTCCCGAATATCGATGACGTGAACGCATGGGCCAGAGTCACCAAACCCAATGCAGCGAGTACAAGTCCGTAGCTTCGGCTGTGCCGGGGCGGGCTTCTGCCTGCTGACATCATGCGGGCTGAATTAAAGCATGCGCTGTCATACACTATGTTTCGGAACACGTGCTTGATGCGGGCCGAACCCGAGGTGATCGATGTCACGCCAGGCGAGGCACGACAGTTGGATGTAATATTCATCCCCATCCACCGGTTCCACCAAGCGAACATCCGCCATCATTCCCATTGAACAAGGGTCCGGGGTATAATCTCCGACCGATATCTATTGTGAAATTGCTAAGGAGTTTCACCTGAACCATCTATAACATATGTATATTCACTAAGCTGAATAGTGGTTCAGAGTAATTCCAAAAGATAATAATGTACTGCATCAGCAACCAAGGTCTCAGCACATGCGAACTGCTGTAATCATCCGGAGGTTCTTTCTTCCGCCTTTAGTGGTCACCATTCTCGCATATCTTAAGTACGGGGCGAAACTTAGCACGAAAGCGGAAATTGAACTTAGTCCTTTGCTTTTGCTGGGAAAAAACGTCAAAATTGAACCCGGAGTGAAGATCAAGGCCAGTGAGGGACGTATCTCCATTGGCGCGGGCACAAGGATCGGGACGGGCGCGGTCATCGGTGGCCATGATCAGGGTGTGATCATCGGGAAAGACTGCATAATCGGTGCGAGGGTGACGATCATGGGCGTCAACTATCGTTACGATCGCACCGACATTCCCATCCGCGATCAAGGGCTGGTGTCGAAAGGCCCGATCATTATCGGCGATGATGTCCGGATTGGCGACGGCGCAGTGATACTGGATGCCGTCGAGATCGAAAGCGGGGCGATCGTGGCTCCCCGTGCGGTTATTACTGCCAGGGTCCGCGCGGCGCTTACGCCTGATATAATGCCGACGCGGGTGTCGAAGGGGTAAATGCGCGGGCATCAGTTTTGCAGCTTGGACCTGCCCAGCAGTCTCAATGTGACCATCCGTCCGGCGCGCAGAAACGGATACAGCACATTGGCGCGCGCGGGGGAGCGAAAAAGCGAGGCATTCAGCCGGTTCAGCCAGCCGCTGTTCCCACTCATCAGGCTCAGCATCTGGATGGCGTCTGCGCCATAATAATATCGGCCGCCATATCGGAAGATCATGCCTTCATTCAGGTCGAAGCCCGCTGTTCTTGCGGCGTCGACAGCCGTGCCGCCATCGCGCGCATCGATAAGTTGGACTGGCCCGACGCTTTCCCGCAAGCGCATGAACTTCACATAGGCACTGCAAAAGGGGCACTCGCCGTCATAGAGTATATACGGTTCCACGACCGCTCCCGTACTCATGCGACGCTTGGTCCGGCAAGAGCAGCAGGATTTTCCGCACTGACGGACAGGCGGCGCAGATATTCAAATGCTGCGGTCCAGGGCACGAATGCCAGATAGAGCGCCGTCCACTGCCAGAATGGCGCTGCAAACATGAAGTATATCGATACGTGCATGAGCATCCCGATCGGCACGTAGATCCATTTCAATCGTGGAATGAGCAGCGAGATGAAGAAAGTGCTCTGGAAAAGCAGGATGCCCCACTGGCCGGCAAGCGCCACCCAGTGCAGCCGGCTCATCGGCAAGCCAAGCGGTGCGCCCCATCGCAGGCCATCCATCGCAAGATAAAATTGCAAGGTGATCCCGTTAGCCCAATGATAATCGCCCACCACCAGCTTTGCATAGCAGGCCGACAAATACATCAGGCCGAAGAACCACTGGATGAGCAGGATCGGCCATTTGGCTTCATGGCTGGTCGCGGCGAATTGCTCCTTCAGCGTCAGCGGGCGCGTCGATCTTTGCAGCCATGCGTCGACCGACAATACTTGGCCCGTCGGCGCGAGGCTCAGGACGATCAGCGCCACGATCATGATCGCTTCGGGGTGGTGGATGTCGCCATGGGACAGCACCCAAAGCTGGATGATGGCCGTACCTGCTGCGAATAGCGGGAGAGAAATGCGCGTGCCCAAGCCAATAAGCGCCGCCAGTCCACAGCCGATCGTAACAAGTTGCAGCGTCTGCATTTCCGCGACCGAGAACGGATGCCCGTTCAGCAGAAGCAGGACGATCTTGAAAAACGGGAGCGGATGGTAAAGATCGGGCGGCAATTGCCCGATTATCTCCAGACTCGCCAGCGTGTACCGGGGATCGAAGATCATCAGGGCAAGCTGCGTGCCGACTGCGATGATCCGCAGGATAGCGAGGTCTGCGAGTGGGGCTTCGGGAAACCAGTACCGGCTCCATGCAGAACCTGCGGACGATGTTTGCGCGGTCATTGCAGTTGCGCCTGGAACGCGGCGCGCGACAGGGTGGCTACGGTGCGCAAAGGCGCTGGCGCGGGACCGTCCCGCGTAATGATCATCGGATAGTCATCGACCTGCAACGCCGTCAGGGACGGATATTGCGCCGCGATCAGCCGCACGAAGGGCGCGATCTCGTCGGCCTTCCCCGCTACCAGCGGGCGCGCGAACTTCCGTTCGAACCGCCAGAAATCTATCTTCAGATCTTCGGCGTTCACAGGATGCCTGAGACCGTCCGCAGTCACAGCATATATGGTGTGGCCCACATCAAGCCGTTCGCCGATAAAGTGAGCCTTGGCATACATGGGATACCATAGGAACGGGAAGTATCGATCAGTATTGCCGAAACTCGCAACGGCCTGCGCGCCCAGTACTCCCGCTATAACGACGGAGTAGAACAGATAGCGGAGCCGCCCCGGTGCACCCATAGTATATCTCCCTGCGCGGGATATTTACTCTGAGTGCCTGGTCGCCACATCCGTAAGGCGAATAAGGACAACTACGTAGCTTTACGCTGTCTCTAAAATGCTGCGAAAGCGGCTTCGGTTGGCTTATCCATGTTGCGACATACAAGGCGCCGGCAAACGCAGCAGGGACTGGGCCATATGCATGCTCCGGCTCGTCGTAGGCGTTCCCGGCTGGGCCTCCAGCATCGCCTGTGGATAGCGGTAGAAGCGACCGCTTGCCTCATCCCAGAAACCAGCACCGATCTTGCTCGCGGCCTTCTGCGCGGCTTCGACGGTGGGATACCATTTGCCCGATCGTGTGGGCGTCACATAGCGATAAACAGTCATGCCCGTTAAATCCGAATCCTCGGCAGGAGTTCCGCCCAAAATCGACAAGCCGTTCCAGTATTTTAAATACTCAACGGTGCTAGCGTAGTGTCTGCATAAGCGTCTTCATCGAGCAGCCCTTCGCGCTTCGCCACCAGCGTGGCGACCAGCACCTGTCCCGCCACATTCACGGCCGTGCGGCCCATGTCGAGGATCGGATCGATCGCCAGCAGCAGGCCCGCGCCTTCCAATGGCAGTCCAAGCGTGGAGAGCGTGAGCGTCAGCATCACGACGGCGCCGGTCAGCCCGGCAGTTGCCGCCGATCCGATCACCGACACGAACGCGATCAGTGCATAATCCACTGCGTGCAGCGGAATGCCGTAGAAGCCTGCGACGAAGATAGCCGCGATGGCTGGATAGATAGACGCACAACCATCCATCTTCGTGGTGGACGCAAGCGGTACGGCGAAAGCGGCATAGGCGCGGTCCACGCCCAGCCGCTCGGTCACGGCTTCCGTCACGGGAAGGGTGCCGACCGAGGATCGCGAAACGAAACCCAGCTGGATCGCGGGCCAGGCGGTCGCGAAGAAGCGGCGGGGGCTAAGTCCATGCGCCGCCAGCAGGAGTGGATAGATAATGGCGATGATGATGCCGAGACCGATGTAGATGGCGCCTGCAAACCAGCCTAGCTGCGCGAGCGCGCTCCAGCCATAAGTGGCAACGGCCGTGCCGATGAGCGCGGCTGATCCGATGGGCGTCAATCGGATGATCCAGCCCAGCAAGGCGCGCACTACGGCCAGCCCGGACCGGACCACGGCAAGGAAAGGTTCCGCCTTTTCACCGACCTTGAGCGTGGCCAGCCCGACGACGATAGAGATGATCAGAAGCTGGAGGATGTTGAACGACAACGATGTCGTCGCGCTCCCGTCCGCTGCTGAAACCGTCGTGTTTGCCGACAGCGCAAGGCTGTTGCCGGGCACAAGCCCTTTGAGGAAGTCTAGCCATCCGCCAACGGACTTAGGCGCGGCGGGGGCCAAGCCCGTACCCTGCGCACTGATGCCCGGCTGAATGACGAGGCCGACCACCAACCCGACGATGACAGCAATAAGAGCTGTAATCGCGAACCAGAGGAGCGTTTGCCCGGCCAGTCGTGCGGCATTGTCCAGCGCGCGCAAGTTGGCGATGCTCGCCACGATCGCCAGAAAGACGAGGGGCGGCACGATGGCCTTGAGCAACTGGACGAAGATCGTGCCTACGGTCTTCAGTCCGACGGCCAGTCCGTTGGGATCGCCGCTCGCCGCCGGACCCAGAGACTGGGCGATCAGGCCGAGGATCAATCCCGCGATCATGCCGATCAACACCTGAAAGCCAAAACTGCGATAGGTTGAAGCCATCCGTGCGCCCCTATTATATGGAGGACCAAGAGTGCCTGATGCGCTGCCGCCTGTCATCCAAATTTTCCTAAGTGGATCGATAGAGATAGTTCATCCTGTAGGTCGCGATTGGTATCAACGGATACTGGTAACAATTCCGCCAACAGGCTATCTGTCGATCATGACACAATCTGCAAAACTGGCCGCTTTGGTGGCTTCCGTTCTCGGCGCGGACGCCGACGCTGGGATCGCTGATCTGGCCTTGCCTCCCGTCGCCCCTGAGAACGACCCCTCCGTCGTAAATCGCGCGGAATTTGCCGTGGCAATGAACATCGCGCTGCACTGGGGCTTGCTTGCGCGAGTGCCGACGGCCGCCGCTTATGCTGCCGATTGTCGCTCGGCGGGCCGTCCCATCCTGCTCGACCATGGAGCATTGCGTACGGTGATGCTTCCCGGCGGCAAGGACACCGGCGAGATTCCGGCGGGGGTGGCAGCCTTCGCACGCATATTGGAACCGCTGGGATATGTCCGCGCGGACATCTATCCGCTCGACCGGCTGCGGATGACAGGATTCGCGTGGTGCCACCGCGATTACCCGGACAGCATCGCGCAGTTCTTCGTCAGTGAATTGCATGTGGACCGCTTCGACGGTGAATTTGCAAAAGCCGCGGAGCGCATATTCGGAATGACGCGTGACCCGCTGGACACCGCGGCAAAGGCGGCCCTGGCCGCGTTTGCCGAAAAGGGCGAGGTTTCGCTGGATGAGGCGCTTGCTGCCATGCCCGCCATCGTCGGCGCGTTCGACCGTCACCATGATGTGCCTGCGCTTCATGATTACGAGACGCTGAAAGCCGCAAGCCCGGAGGCGGCATGGATCGCGACCGAGGGAAATGCCTTTAATCACGGCACCGACCGCGTGGCGGATGTCGAAGCCGTTGCGCAAGCGCAGCGCGCGGCGGGACGCGCAATGAAGGATCGCATCGAAGTGTCGGGCAGCGGCCGCGTGCGCCAAACAGCCTACCGCGCCGATTGGGTGGAGCGCCCCTTCCGGAACGCGGATGGCGACACCGTTACCCTGAAAGTGCCCGGCTCCTTCTACGAATTCATCGATCGTGCGGTGAACCCGGAAAGCGCCGCACTCGATCTCAAATTCGATAGCGGCAATGCACAGGGCATATTCAAGATGACGGCGTCGCTTGACGCCTGAACGGCGTTAAACGCCCGGCACGTCCAGCAACTTCGCCTCATCCCTGATGCGGCCCGCCTGTCCCGGATTGGCGGTGACGGCGTTACGCATTGCCGCGCTGGCCTGCGCGGTCTGGCCCAGCGTCATGCGGCTGCGAATGAGCATGATCCAGCCATCGACATTGGCGGGATTGGCTTTCAGCTTCCCTTCCAGGCTGCTGACCATTCCTTCGACCATCTGATCCTGCTGGCCCTTTGGCAGGGCCGCTGCGGCCTGCATCTGGTCGCGGGTCGGCCCCGGTATCGCTGCCGTAGCGACGGACGGAAGGAGCGCCGGATGCGGCGCAGCGGGTTTGATCGCCGCAAGTTGATCGGCCACGTCTACCCTGTGGATGCGGCCTACTTGTTCGATGGTACGGCGCAAGTCAGTTTCCCATGGCGCGCCGCTCGGTGTGTCCTTCAGCAGCGCCAGCCAGTCCGCAATTGCGCCTTTGTGGTCGCCTTTCAAATCCCGCTGCACGGCCAGAAAGTAGCGCGCGCGCGGCTCCTTGGCGTCGATCGCAATAGCTTTCTGAAACGAAGCAGCGGCTTCGGCGGGCATCGGATCGTCGTTGCTGCTCATGACCAGCGCCTCGCCAAGCGATGACCAGAATGTCGCATTGCGCGGCGCCAATGTCGTCGCACGCCGATAAGCGCGGGCGGAATCGACATAGCGGTTCGCTTCGAAATAGGCCCAGCCGAGCATCTGCCAGCCTTCGGCATCCTTGGGATTGGCGCCGACACGGTTCTGCAATTGCTGAATGATGGCGGCGGGGTCCGTCGGCGTGGTGTTCCGGGGCGCGCTGTTTGCGGTTGGCGCGAGCGATGGCGTCCCTGATTCACGGGTAACACCGTACGCAATTGACACTATCGCGATCACGGCTGCGCCGATCAGCAGCATTCGCCTCGCCTTATTCGGCGCTTTTTCAGTTTCTGCCATCGAATTTCCCCTCACCATCAACTCCTGTCTAGCGCGACGCGAAGGAAATGGTAGAGTGCCGCCACGGTTCGCACCCGTATGACGTTCAACGACCGGGGGATAAGGTCGGACGTCGCCAGATTCGTTGGGGGTTTAACGGTGAGTGAGCGCGTGCGCATCGCTATTG
>JBPPMC010000103.1:0-13426 GCA_051305835.1 Sphingobium sp. | reverse complement strand
CAGTATCAGACATTCCTCTGCCTCCTTCATGCTGCATTGCTGCATGCACGAACGGCCATGAACGCCAGACGCTGCACCCGTCAAGGCGCGGCCCGTTTAGAAAGGGTATATCCTCAAGTCAACCGTGCTTGAGGCCGGAACGGCGCATGGGGGGATTGCGGCGGTTCATCGACCGCCGCTACGATGTCACCCTGCCGTCGCGCAGTAGTCGGGAAGCGCGATCGCGCCTGCCCCCTTGGTCTGCCACGCGCCTGATCCGATACGATAGGCCTGCCCCGATTTGACTCGGTTTGCCAGCGTCTGGCAGCCGGTAGCCGCCGCGACATCGGCGACCGTCACGCCGCGTTTGCCGGCCAGGTCGGTATAAACGGCGCGGCGTTTGATGTTGATCGATTCGACTTCGGCCCGGACGTCGGCGGAGACCGAACCGGATATGCCAAGATAGCCGTCCGACTGTTCACCGACGCTGCCCGACGCCATTGCCTGCGCAACGGCGCCCGATTGCGCGCTAGCGGGCGCCGTGAGGACAAGGCCGGTAGTCAGCACAACGGCGGCACCGGCAGCGAGCATAAGGAATTTGCGTGTCATTGCGGGAACAACTCCGGGTTATTCTGGATAAGGTCTTGTGCATCGCGTTGCAGGCGCACGACCACTTCCTGCTGCACCTTTACATTGAGATTGATCTCGATCGGCTTGTCCGGCGCACGCACCTGAATGCAACCCGCCAGGGAAAGGCCGGTCAGGCCCAAGGCAATGATGCTATATTTCTTCATTCACGGTCCTTCGTTACGCTCTTGTCGCTTTCGGCAGGCTGAACGGCAAGTCCTATCGACGATTTCGGCGGCGTGGTGGTGACGGGCGCATATTGATCGCCCAGATTGGTACGAATAAGCCCGCTGGGATCGACGAAGGATTGCGCCGTGTTCAGGAGGCCACGAAAGGGCGCCTCGATTCGAATGTTGAAGAGGAAGGGTAGCCCGATGAAGCTCCGCGCGATGCCCGCCGGCGCGTCACCCAGCTTGCCACGGTTCACGCCGTTGAACGTCACCTGCGTCACCAGTTCTCCGTCCAGCGCTCCGTCCATCAGGATCGTCAGGCACTTATACTGGAGGTTCTTCAGCGCATCGAAGGCCATCTTTCCGAACACGCCAAGCTGCTCGTTGGAAACCGGCCCCACATAAGCCAGCGTGCCGCCCTGCAATGCCGGGTCGCAGGTGATGTTGAGGTTGGTGGTATCAGTGAGGATCAACGGCGCGCGACCGATCTGCCGCGCCGCCAATACGCCGCCCACGATTCGCCCACCCGTGGCGTCGAACACCATCGGGAGAAGCCCGTCATAGGTGCCGGTCGCCGAGATATTGTCGAGGTCGAGCGTCTGGATGAAGGCTCCCGCGTCCAGTCCGACAACACGGAAGGCCAAGTTGCGGGCCTTGTCGGCGCTGAAATCCAGTGTCGTGGGGAGCAAACTCAGTTGTCCGCCCGCAAAGGGCCATTCGCCGCCCTCGATCCTGATCTGCTGATTGGGGATAAGTTGGTAACGAACCTCGCCGTCAATCACTTCTATGCCGGGGTTGATGCTCTTGATGCGTGCGACCTGATTGGGGGCGGATACGAGGCCGACGAGATCGGTGAAGTGCAGCTCCCCGGACAGACCGGTGACCGGGCCGAAGGCGGCGGCCAGGTCCATATTGTCAGTGCGGAAAGTGCCATCGCTGGTCACGGCGCTGCCGGTCCAGCGGACTTGCCCCTTGCCCACAACCGTACCACGCGCGTTGGCGACGACGCCTAGCGCCAGGCGAGTGAGAGCTTCGGGCTGGAGCGTCTGTGTGAAAGTGATGCCGGGTACGTCGAGGTCGGCGCGGCCTTGTCCGCTGCCGAGCGCATGTACGATATCGGTCCGGACGACCAGTGCGCCGGTACGCGGCTCCAGCAAGCTGCCATTCGCGGTGATACGATTATCACGCAGAGCGAGCGTGAAGTCGCGGCTGACGAGCGGTTCGAAACGGCTAGGGGTCTGCGCGTCGGTCAGCTTCAAGTTGCCACCGACTCGCAAGGTGCTGGCGGCATAGCTCCAGCGCCCTGCCGCGTCGCCCACAAGCAACGGGACTGCGCCGATCCGCCCGCTTGCCCCCTGCATCGTGCCGGACAGACCCTGTGCATCGATTTTACCCGCAAGCGTGGCGGCGGCGAGGCGCACAGGAGATTCCGCGTCGCCGAGCAGGAGCAGCGCATTGCGCAAGTCGAAGCTGCGTGCGGCCAATGACCCCCGCAACATGTCGGCGGACAGGCGCATGGCGCTGCCTCCCAGCTTGCCATTCAGGCGCAGGCCATTGATCCGTCCGCCGCCCGAGACGCCATTGGGGCCATAAGCGAGCAGCGCATCGCCATCGGGGCAGAGGCTCAAGCGCGTCGCGCCGAGCGTGAGGCTGCCAAAGGTCATGCTTGCCAGGTCGAGCGGCGTGCACACCCGGTTCACCGTCAGCGTTCCGCTACTGGAAACCTGCCCGTCGATCGGCAGCGTGAGACCACGCACCGCCCCGCCGTTCAGCGGACCATCAAGGCGGGCAGTGGTGGCGAAACGCGTGCCGCCCGCAGGCGTGGCAGAGAAGCGCACCATGTCCAGCGCCAGCCGAGCGCCCCGCGCCGCATAAGGATCGATAAAGAGCTGCCCGCCGAAACCTCCGCCCTGTCGCTGTGAAAGGCGCAACGCCGCGCGGGGCATGCCGCCGCCATCCATCGTGACCGCGCCGTTCAGCGCCCAGTTGAGACCGCCCCCCGCACGCGGCCAGCCGAGCGTGACGCGCGTGTCCCGACCAAGACCTAAACGGGCGCCGCTACGGCTGCTGAAATTGGCCGAGGTGATCGTTGCAGAGCCTGTGCCTGATTTCTGCACCACGCCGAAGCGCGCCTGCACATGGTTGTAGCGACTGGCGGCACGAACCGCATCTGCAAGGCGGGCAGCCAAGGGCGCGACTGGCGATCCGGCAGTGGAGTCGCGCAGTCCGGCCAGCGGATCGGGACCGGCAAACGCCAGACGATCGGCGGACAGTGCGCCGCTGATCTGTGCGTCCAGGCCATTCGCGCCAGACACAGAATATGCGCCTGTCACTTCCGATTTAGCCGTGCGGATACGTCCCTGCTGCACGGTAGCGGCGGCGAGGCGGATTTGCCCGCGGGTCTGCTTAGCGGTCCCGTCAAAGGCAATGCGCCCGTCGGGCTTTACCAGCGTCGTGCCTGCCGCCTTGGCGGAAAAGGCATTGAGGTCGGCATGGCCCGTCCAACGATCAAAGGCAGCGGAAAGCGTCAAGTCGGCGTTCAACACGGGTCGCGCAATGCCAAGACCCATAGCTTTGCAACCCAGGGTCGCGGCGCGCACCGGCCCCCGCACTTGCGGACGCCCCTGCTGCGTCGCGATATCCAGCCAGGCACTCGCATCGGTAAGACCACAGCCCGCAACCTTGACCTGCGGCATGACAGCCGCAACTTTGCCCCGGAACCCGGAACGCATGTTGCCGCTCCCGTCGAGCTTCAACCCGACTTGCCCATAGTCAGTGTTCAGCCGCATCCGCGCATCATCCAGGCCGACGCGCAGGTCCGGGAGGGTGAACGGCGCACTCGAATCAGTGCCGCGAAGGCGGTCCACTTCACCAAGCGACAGGACGCCCTTGTGCAGCACGCCTGTCATTCGCACGCCACCGGCCCGCACGGCCACCACTTGCGGCGACAGATTTGCGAGGGACATGTCGATTTCCGCCCACCGCGCGGTCAAATCCGGACGCGCGGGGTCGCCGATGACGAGGTTCTCGATCCGCTGCGTGTGCAGTCCGATTTCCGTTATTTCATAGTCGGCGCGGACGCCGCGAGCATTGAGTTCACGGGCAATGAAATTCTCGGCAATCGGCTGGCGCTGGGTCCAGAGCGCCATCAGCAGCAGCGCCAGCACGCCAAGCACCGCCAACCCCCAGCGCAGAAACACGCGGCGGCGGGCGGGAGGCGCTTCCTGCGCTGCGTCCCGAATGTCACCTTCCATTCTGTGCCACCCCGGCTGCGTTCTTTACGGCTCCTTGAAACCCGTAACGCATGAACAACGTCTGACCAGCGGGAAATATCCTTGCGGCATAATAGCGCCCTCTCTACGCCGGATAATATGAGCGAAGGGGATCAGGGGAACACGCCGCATGACGGCGCGGGGCACCGCTCGCGGCTGCGCAATCGGTTGCGGGATGGCGGACCGGACGCGTTGCTGGATCATGAGCTTATCGAATATCTGCTGGCGCTGGCGATCCCGCGCCGCGACACGAAGCCGCTGGCGAAGGCATTGCTGAAGCGGTTCGGCGGCATCGGCGGGCTGCTGACGGCGGACTGGCGCGCACTGGCGCGGGAGCCGGGGATGGGAGAGACCAGCACTGCCGCGATCAAGATCGTGCAAGCGGCGGCCCTGCGATTGCTAAAGGCCAAGGCGGTCGAGCAGCCTATCTTGTCGAGTTGGGACGCGCTGCTCGATTATCTGCGCGCCGACATGGCGTTCCTGACGGTGGAGCGCGTGCGGGTGTTGCATCTCAACAGCCGCAACATGCTGATCCGCGACGAACATATGGGCGACGGATCGGTGGACGAAGCCGCAATCTACACCCGCGAAGTGATCCGCAAGGCCATCGACCTCGGCTCAACCGCGCTGATTTTGGTTCATAACCACCCCAGCGGCGCGCCGGAACCCAGCCGCCAGGATATCGAGATCACCAAGCAGATCGTGGAAGCGGGCAAACGGCTGAACATCGCCGTGCATGACCACATCATCATCGGCAGCGAGGGACATAGCAGCTTTAGGGCTTTGGGGTTGATTTAGGGGGTAATCCTCCCGCCCCGCCCCTCGTATATATGCGCCCTTCTCCGTCATCCCTGCGAAAGCAGGGATTCCGCTGCCTCTTTCTTTTGCCGATCCAGAAGAAGCGGGATCCCCGCCTTCGCGGGGATGACGGAGTGATGGAGGCAATGCCGGGTGAAGATCCGACCTTCTAAAACACCGCCTTCGGATCGCCACCCAGCATCTGCGCGCGGACCAGCGGGATCGGCGGGCCGCCATAGCTCAGGAACGTGTCGTGGAACTTCTTCCACGCCAAACGGCCGCCCTTGTCCTTGGTCCAGTCTTCGCGCAGCTTGCGGATCATCAGCTTGCCCATGGTGTAGTTGAGATAGGCCGGATCATAGGTGCCGCGCGCCGCCTGTTGCCGGGCATTGCCTTCGTCCTGATAGCATTGCTCGACGAACATCTTGCGCGACTGTTCCTGCGTCAGCCCACGCGCATGCAGGCCGATGGCGGAGAGGAAGCGGCAATCGCGCAGCAGGGCATTGCTCAACTGCCCGACATGCGTCTCGGGATTGCCGTTGTCGAGGCCCGCGTCCCACATCATTTCCTCGGTATAATGCGCCCAGCCTTCCGCGAAGGCATAGCCGACGAACACCTTGCCAAAGGTGAATTTGGAGCGGTTCGCATGGAGGAAGTTCAGAAAGTGGCCGGGCCAGACTTCGTGGACGGAAGTGAACAGCAAGTCCTTTTCGCCTGGGATATAGCCATCCTGTACAGCCTTCGACCAGCTCGGGTCCGGCGGGGAGATATAGTAGACCGATGGCAGGCCTTTCTCATACGGCCCTGGAATATCGATATAGGCGCTGTTCTGGCGATTATAGGGCGGCGATTCCTCGACCTGCGCCTGCTCCGTGCCGGGGATCGAGACGAGATCCTTTTCCGCGATGAACCCCCGCAGCCCCGGCAATTGCTTGCGCGCGGCGGCCACCACGCCACCTTCGGGCTTGTGCGCGTTCATCTTGGCGAAGCAGGCCGGAATGTCCTTGCCGGGTGCGAACTGCGCGCAGGCGGCCTTCAGCGCGTCCTGATTACGCTTGAGATCAGCCTGCCCGATGCGTTCGAGTTCATCGAGCGATATATCGACCATTTCCGTGTCGCGGATCATCTTGGCGAAGCGGTCCGGGCCTAGGGCAAAGCCCTGCGTGGCCTTTGCACGGCCGCTTTCGATCCAGTCGGCAAGATCGCTCATGGATTTGGAGGCAGCGCCGGCTGCTTCGTCAAACTGCTTCTGAAGTTCGGGGTCTTTCACCGACGCGAAGGCCGTCTTGGCGTCGCCCTTGTAGTAGCTCGCCAGCCCTGCAAAGCCCGCCTTACCGAAGTCGATGAAACTCAACGGCATTGGCAATTTGAGATTGGCTTTGATCTGCGCGGCGGCGGTCGGCACGTTACGGGCAAAGGCGATGAACGCCTTCATCCGGGTCGGGGCATCCGCATAGGGCCGCGCGATGTAGACATTGGGATCGAGACCATTGCCGATATAATAGGACGGGTTGGTGTGCGGCTGATCCGCGTCGACGATCCAGAACAGCTTTCCGCGCGCGACGGCGAGCAGATACTCGCGCTCGAACGCCTGTTCCTTCGACAGTTTCTTCGCGTCGAACGCTTCGGCCTTGGCGATGCTGTCCTTCAGATAGGCTGCCGAGGCGGCAAGACCGGCGGCGCTCCAGTCTGGCAGCTTGCCGTCAAATTCGTGGCGGCCCTGATAAACGGCGAAGAACGGATCGACCTTGAAATAACCGTCGAGAAAGCCCTGCGAAAATTTCGTCCATTCCGGATTTTCGGCCCCGGCGTCGGTCATGGTGACGGCCTGCTGATTGGCAGGCGCTTCTGCACAGGCGGAAAGCAGAGGCAGAGACAAGGTGGCGGACGCAAGGAACAGAGCAACGGGCAGGCGGCGCATCAATCAGGATCTCCCGGAAGGACATGATTCGGTGTATTACCGCACCATGCCACATTATCCGGACGACGACAGGGGCTTGCCGCCGCTTATTTGGTGAATATCGATAGAAGCGGATTCCTGCCGGGCGATAGCATAAGCATGTTGCCCCTTCCCCGCCCCGCCGCCTAGAGGGGCGATATGGCTCTGTTATCTACCGATCATCCGCTGCGCTTTGCTAATTTCCGGGCATATCTGATCGGTCGAATCAGTGCAGTGCTTGCGCAATATGCGATGATGATCGTGCTCGGCTGGCAGGCATATAATATTGCGCGCGAGACGATGAGCACGTCGGGCGCGGCGGCGCAACTGGGGCTGATCGGGCTGGCGCAGTTCCTGCCGCTGTTCTTCCTGACGCCGGTTACCGGATGGGTTGCCGATCATTTCGACCGCCGGATGATCGTGCGATGCACGTTGCTGTTGCTGGTCACCGGCTCGGCGCTGCTGAGCTTTGCCACCTACGAAGGCTGGGTGACGTTGCCGCTGATCTTCGGGATCGCCGTACTGGTCGGCATCGCCCGCGCTTTCAATGGCCCCGCCTTTGGTGCGATGGCGCCGAACCTCGTGCCCAAGGCAAGTTTGCCGCGCGCGATTGCGCTTTCGAGTGTCGCCTGGCAGTCGGGCCAGATCATCGGTCCGGCGGTCGGGGGCTATGCCTATGCAGCCGCGCCATGGGGCGCTTATGCGTTGAGCGCCGCCCTATATGGCGCGGCGCTTCTCGCAATGCTGCTGATCGGGAAAGTGCCGCAGGCGGCGCGCAACATGACGCGGCACCCCATACGCCAGATGATCGACGGTATAACCTATGTGAGACAGAACCGCTTTTTGTTCGCGACGATTACGCTCGACCTGTTCGCTGTGTTGCTGGCCGGGGCGACCGCATTACTCCCCATTTATGCGCGTGACATATTGCATGTCGGCTCCCGAGGGCTGGGCCATCTGGCGGCGGCGCCCGCCGTCGGTGCGGCGCTCACCGCCCTGTGGTTCTCGTTCCGGCCGATGCAGCGCGAGGTGGGCGTCAAGATGCTAGTCGCGGTGGTCGTGTTTGGTCTCTCCACGATCGTTTTCGGTCTGACGGCATTTCTGCCCAAGGATATGGCGATCGGAGTGGCGCTCGCGTCGCTTTTCATATTGGGCAGTTCGGACATGATTTCCGTCTATGTCCGATCCTCGCTGATCCAGTTGCACACGCCCGACGAAATGCGCGGGCGGGTCGGGAGCCTGTCGCAACTCACTATCTCCGCGTCCAATGAACTGGGCGAAGCGGAGTCCGGCTTCCTCGCCGCGTTGATCGGGCCGGTCGCTGCGGTGATCGCAGGCGGTGTGGGCGCAATCATCATAACGCTTGCATGGTCGCGGCTCTTCCCCGAAATCAGGCTTGCACGCAGCTTCGACCCACCCGACATACGGCCGACCGGAGCATCCCCCGAACCAACCGTAATACAGGTCAAGGAGACGACGACATGAAGGCATCCAGCATATTGGAGACCATCGGCAACACCCCGCATATTCGCGTGCAGCGCCTGTTCCGCGACGCACCGGAAGGCACGGAAGTGTGGATCAAGTCGGAGCGGTCGAACCCCGGCGGGTCGATCAAGGATCGCATCGCGCTCGCCATGATCGAAGCAGCGGAGGCATCGGGCGACCTGAAACCCGGCGGCACGATCATCGAACCGACTTCGGGCAATACCGGCGTCGGCCTCGCCATGGTGGCGGCAGTGAAGGGCTATAAGCTGGTCCTGGTGATGCCGGAGAGCATGTCGATCGAGCGGCGGCGGCTGATGCTGGCCTATGGCGCGTCGTTTGACCTCACCCCGCGCGAGAAGGGCATGAAGGGCGCGATCGAGCGCGCGCTGGAGCTGATCAGCCAGACGCCCAACTCATGGATGCCGCAGCAGTTCGAAAACCCGGCCAACATAGACGTGCATGTGCGCACGACGGCGCTGGAGATACTGGCGGACTTTGCCGAAACGCCATTGGATGCCATCATTACCGGCGTCGGCACGGGCGGGCATATCACTGGCGTTGCGCAGGTGCTGAAAGGCCAATGGCCGGGGCTAAAGGTGTTCGCCGTGGAGCCGACCCTCTCCCCCGTCATCAGTGGCGGACAGCCGGGGCCGCATCCTATTCAGGGCATCGGCGCGGGCTTCATCCCGACCAACCTGCACACACAGTTGCTGGATGGCGTGATTCAGGTCGATCCGGCGGTTGCCAAGGAATATGCGCGCCGGTCGGCGACCGAGGAAGGCATATTCGTCGGCATATCTTCGGGCGCGACCTTGGCGGCAATCGCGCAGAAGCTGCCGGAACTGGGCGCGGGCGCAAAGGTGCTGGGCTTCAATTACGATACGGGCGAGCGCTATCTGTCGGTGCCCGACTTCCTGCCGGAGTAAGCGGATCGTAATCGGCAGATGCGCGATGGTATCAGGAACTGGGTAGCTGCAGTCGGCGGCGTGCTGCTGTTCGTCGGATTGCCGGCGACAGTGGCACGGTTCGATACGGCGCGTGTGGCGGCGGGAGCATCTACGGAAGCGCATCCGCGCGCGCCGAACGTGCGACCTCCGTCCCCGCCGCCGGCCGTCGAGCCGCTGGTCGTGCGCAAGGTGAAGCCCGAAGAAGCGCGCGACATCAACGCAGAAGTGCCCTTCTCCCGCCTGCCCAATCCGGCGGCGCGGCCCTTTACCTTTGCCGGACCCCCCGTCTCCCTGGCACGTGCAGTCGATTGCCTCGCTGCGGCGGGATATTATGAAGCGGGCGACGACAGCACCGGGCAGAAGGCCGTGGCGCAAGTGGTGCTGAACCGCCTGCGACATCCGGCCTTCCCCAAGACCGTATGCGGCGTGGTGTTTCAGGGTGCCGAGCGGCAGACGGGGTGCCAGTTCACCTTTACTTGCGACGGGGCGCTAGGGCGCACCCCTTCGGAGGCGGCATGGGATCGGGCGCGGGACGTCGCACGCGCTGCGCTATCGGGTACGGTGTTTCGCAAGGTCGGCTATTCGACGCATTATCATACCGACTGGGTGGTGCCCTATTGGAGCAGCAGTCTGGACAAGGTTGCGGCGGTGAAGACGCACCTCTTCTTCCGCTGGGCCGGATGGTGGGGCACGCCACCTGCGTTCCGGCGCATCGTCGACGCGGACGAGCCGATCGTCCCGCAGATCGCAAGACTATCGGTTGCGCATCAAGGCGCGGATGGCACGATTTTGACGCCGGGCGGCGGGCTTGGCCTGCTGTCACCCGCGACTATGGCAGCGGGAACAGCGCGGCTGATCAGCCCGAGCATGGGCGCGGACGGCTTGTCGGGCGTGACGCTGATGGCAGTCGAACCGGGATCGACCGCTTTCATCCTGTTGCTCGATCCGAAGAAGTCAGACACTTACGCCAATATGGCAGCGGTGTTCTGCACAGGACGACCGCGATGCCGGATACTCGCATGGAACGATCGGGCAGTGGTGCCGAAAGGCTTCCCGATCTCCGAGACAGTGCTGTCGTCCATGGCGTTCAGCTACATTCACGATGCCGCCAGCGGACTGCAGCGGGCGCTGTGGAATTGCGCAAAGACGCCCCGCCCCAATCGTGCGGAATGCATGCGTGTGCGCGATCCAGTCGCTGCGCCGCCTGCTCCGACCCCGGCTACGCCCCCACCCGCTGCGAAAGCCAAACCGCCGGAAACAGTCGTGATAACCGCCCCGTTCTGACGGGACTTCGGACGGGGACGCGGGATTGTCTGGCGGTGGGCCGGGTTGCCATCTGGCCCCGCTCCACCGCCAGCACCAACGATTACGCTGCGGTCGCGAACATCTCCGGGTCAAGCGCCATCATCGCTTCGGCTCCGCCCTCGATCTTGCGGCGAAGCGCGCCAGCGTCCGGCATGATGCGTTCGGCGAAGAAGCGCGCGGTCACCAGCTTGGTTTCGAGGAACTTCGTGTCGCCCTCTCCCGCGTCGAGCAGCCGCACGGCGGCGCTGGCCATGCGCAGCCACATCAGGCCCACGGATACGATGCCCATGATGTGCATATAGTGATAGGCGCCCGCGCCCGCATTGTTCGGGTTCTGCATCGCATTCTGCATCAGCCACATGGTCGCGCCCTGAAGCTGTGCATTGGCCTTTTCCAGCGCTTCGGCAAAAGGCGCGAGGCGCGGTTCGGCCTTCGCGGTTGCCACTTCCTCGGCGATGATCTTGAAGAACGCCTGGATCGCGCGGCCACCGTTCAGCGCCAGCTTGCGGCCCACAAGGTCCATGGCCTGAACGCCATTGGTGCCCTCATAAATCTGCGCAATGCGGGCGTCGCGGACATATTGCTCCATGCCCCATTCCTCAATGTAGCCATGGCCGCCGTAAATCTGCTGGGCGGCGACAGTGATGTCGAAACCCTTGTCAGTGCCGTAGCCCTTGATGACGGGCGTGAGCAGCGAGATCAGGTCGTCGGCCGTCTGGCGCTCTTCCTCGGTCTGTGCCCTATGCGCCAGATCGACTTGAAGCGCGCCCCACAGGCACAGTGCGCGGAGGCCCTCGGTCAATGCCTTGGCCTCCATCAGCATCCGGCGCACGTCGGGATGGACGAATAGCGTATCGGCTTTCTCGGAAGGATCGGCGGGACCAGTCAGCGCGCGGCCCTGACGGCGGTCCTTCGCATATTGCACCGCGTTCTGATAGGCGACCTCGCCCTGCGCCAGCCCCTGCAGGCCCACGCCCAGACGCGCGGCATTCATCATGATGAACATCGCCGCGAGACCCTTGTTTTCCTCGCCGACCATCCAGCCGGTCGCGCCGTCATAATTCATGACGCAGGTCGCATTGCCGTGAATGCCCATCTTATGCTCAAGCGAACCGCAGGCAACGGCATTGCGCGCGCCCGGCGTGCCATCGTCGTTCACGATGAACTTGGGCACGATGAACAGCGAAATGCCCTTGCTGCTGTCAGGTGCGCCCGGCGTCTTGGCCAGCACCAGATGGATGATGTTCTCGGCCAAGTCATGTTCGCCCGAGGAGATGAAGATTTTCGTGCCGGTGATTGCATAGCTGCCGTCGTCATTGGGAACGGCACGCGTGCGGATCATGCCGAGATCGGTGCCGGCATGCGGTTCGGTAAGGTTCATGGTGCCGGTCGAGACGCCGCTCACCATCTTGGGCACATACATCGCCTTTTGCGCGTCCGATCCCTTGGCCATGATCGCGGCGGTCGCGCCCGCCGTCAGCCCATGATACATCTCGAACGCCTGATTGGCAGACAGCACATATTCGTCGAACGCCGTGGCGACGGCCGAGGGAAGCCCCTGCCCGCCAAATTCCTCCGAGGCGTGGAGCGTGGTCCAGCCGCCCGCGACATATTGGGCAAACGCTTCCTTGAAGCCGGTCGGCGTTGTGACGCTGCCATCGGGATGGCGCGTGCAGCCCTCTCGGTCACCGACCTGATTAAGCGGGAACAGAACCTCGGACGCAAACTTGCCCCCTTCTTCCAGCACGGCCTCGACGATATCGGGCGTCGCATTCTGAAAACCGGGCAAATTCGCGTAACGCTCAAGATTCACGACATGGTCGAGGACGAACTTCGTATCGCGTACGGGGGCAGTATATTGGGGCATGGTTCTCTCCGGAATTTATGCAATCATCGCCAGCGCCTTATAGCGCCTGGCCTTATTCTAGTGTTCGGCGTTCTAGTTTTCGGCGTTCTGGTTTTCGGCTGTGGCGCCTGCTTCCATGATAGACACGAAGGCAGATAGCTCCTCCACGGCGGACTCGATGTCGAGTTTCTGGCGCTCCAGCAGGGCGATGCGGGCGCGGCATTTCTCGATCGCGACCCGACGCTGGACTTCGCGGCCATCGTTAAGATCGTACAGGTCGATCATTTCGCGAATATCGGACAGGCTGAAACCCACACGCTTGCCGCGCAAAATCCAGGCAAGCCGCGCGCGGTCCCGGCGGGAATAAATCCGCGCAAGCCCCTGCCGCTCCGGCGCGATCAGCCCCTCGTCCTCATAGAAGCGCAGCGCCCGCGCCGTGACGCCGAACTCTGCGGACAGATCCGAGATGCTGTATCGATCCCGCTCGTTAAGGTCGGGCATTTCGATGCCCGCAATCTGAGTCATCTTTGTCATGCGGGCAATCTAGTTGACGTTTACGTTCGCGTCAAGTTGGCTATGGTTCAGCTACTCTGATAAATACCGATCTCTAGACCCGCCGGATCGACGATGTGGAAACGTCGCCCGCCGGGATAGGCAAAGATCGGCACGCGGATCACGCCACCCGCTTCCGTGGCGGCGGCGAGCGCAGCTTCCAGATCGTCGACTTCGATCAGCGGCAGGACGGGCGGCATGGGTTGGCTGGTATCCGCGTTGAACCCGATGGTCGTGTCTCCACCCTCTACCGCCGCATAATCGGGACCATATTCGGTGAAGGTCCATCCGAACGCCGCTTCATAAAAGGGGCGCACCGCCGAGATGCGTTCAACGGACAGTTCGATGTAATTCAACTTCGCCACGACTCATCTCCCATGTTCCTCATATGTTCATATATCGGGGAGACGCAGACACAAGCGCGTTCATCGCACGCGATAAAAATCCGCGATGCGGTCCAGTGCGAAAACCAGCACCAGCTTGCCTGAACGGCTGGGCCAGCCAAG
>JBPPMC010000069.1:0-10294 GCA_051305835.1 Sphingobium sp. | reverse complement strand
TCCAGGATCTGGCGCTGCTCGTGATCTTGCGCCATTGGCCTGACTTCAATGATCGTCCCTATGGGCGCGCCAGCATCGCCCCCGATGGGGCTTGCAGTAAAAGCCACGGGGTAGAAGCTTCCATCCTTATGTACGAAGAGTTCTTCCCCCTGCGCCTGCGCTTGCTCAGGAAAAGCACGGTCGATCGGGCATTCGCAAAGGGGGTAATCGCGGCCGTCGAGATATTTGTTGTGAATGACGTCATGCAAGGGACGCCCTTGCAGTTCCTCCAGGCTGAAGCCCGTCAGGCGTTCGGCGGCGGTGTTCGCAAAAATGCAGTGTTGATGCTCGTCCATGACAAAGAGCGCCATGGTGGTATTATTGACAATGGCCTCAAGGCGACGCGCTGGATCCTGCAAAAGCGCCGATATATCCGAAATCATCTACTCCCCCGTCGGTACTGGATCTTTGCCACTTCATGTTCACCGTTATCACGGGTCGTAAAAATTATTAGGCGGAATCACTCGGCAATTCATGGGAGGGCTATCGCAGCACGTAATTGTATTGCAAGGATCTTTGGCACGCCAAGAGACGCGGCGGTGTGCTGCGGCCGCGCCTGCGCCCGTGCGCCCTAGGCGATAGCAAGATTGTTCCGCCAGTCTGCGTTTGCCACGCACTCTTCGACCTCCGACCTTACCTCCCGGAAATCCGCAAGTGGTGTGGAGCCGGAATTGTATGAATGGTCATAAGCCCGTCCGCATGTGCAGATATTTGTCTCTCGCCATGCGGCAACGGCGTACGGTCGACGAGCTGCCACGCGGGTCAACATGCGTCTGCACGCGCAGCTGCCGGAACAGGTCAAGGCGACCGCTGCCCGCAGGGGCATGCCGTATCAGCGGTTCATCCGCCAAGCGCTGGAGCAGCCGTTGCATCGTCAATCATGGATGACAACAGCGACGATCCGGTGACGGCGCTGCTGGCGACCCAGCCTTGCTGGCGGCGGTGCCAAATCTGGGGCGCCAAGTCGACGCGGTGCGGGTGAAGTTGTACGCCATGAGCGAGACGCTGGTTCAGCTCGTTGCCGGCGGTGCTGGCGCTTCGAACGTTGGCGTCGATCGCGTGCTGACGTTGAGGGACAGGTTTAGGTCAGCGATGTCCTAGGAGGCGGCGCGAGACCCGGAGCCACGGACGGCGCAGGGGAATTATATCGTCGCCAAGGCGATCACCAACAGGCTGCATAAGGACGATCCTAAAGGCGTGACGCGCGAGAATGCATGGGAGCGAGAGTGGGTACGGATCAGCTCAGCCGGCGCCGTGTCTTCGACCCGGGCAAGGTGCGGAGCAATGAAAAGGGCATGGCGGCGGTGGTGGAGCTGATCCATGAAGAGATTTTCCGGGGCATCAGGGCACCGCAACCCGCGCGGAAGCGGTAGTTTTCGGCTCGTAAAGTATGAGACGATCAACGGCATCAACGAAGGGGGCGAGCCCTCGTCAAGCATTATCGCGAACATGGCATACTCGTCGACCGACAGGATCATGTCTTCAATGCCGAGGTCGGCATAGCTTCGGCCATATCCTCGCGCCAGTGCGCCGCCTCATCGTGCCGCACACATAGTTCCTGGCTCGCACCCGGCACACAGTGCCTCCACGTCGATCGGCAGCATTATGTCGTTTCCGCGATCCTGATAACAACCAATTCTCATCTTGATCGGAGCGACGTTTGCACTGTTCGCCACGCCGCAATGATGGCGCATGCATGCTTCCGTCTCGTCAATATACTATATCAAAGGGCGCCAAGGGAACGGTAATGGCTAGCGGTTGTTAGTCTTCATCATTGCCAGTCTGGAATTTACATGACGATTAGAGCCTACGATGAAGCTCAAATAAAAATGCCGCATTATGGCATGCTCTTGCTGGAACCCTTGCGCGCCGCTCTGGAGTTTGCCTCGTTACCCCTCCTTGCAACGCTGCCGACCCCCGACAAACGGGGCGATGGCCATTCCGTGCTTGTTATTCCAGGCTTCGGTGTGACGGACGCGTGGACGTTGGTGCTGCGCAGATATCTGACGATGATGGGTTATGAGTGCGAAGCGTGGGAACTGGGCCGCAACATGGGCTATCATGCCCTGGGCGCGGATGCTGCACGGCTCCACGACCGTGTGCGGAAGATCTATGACTCCTCCGGCCGAAAGATCAGCATCATAGGCTGGAGCATGGGCGGCGTTATGGCGCGGTATGCGGCCTGTACTCAGCCCGATATGGTCCGCCAAGTGATCAGTTTGGGTGCGCCCTTCACTGGCGATCCTCATTCGCTCACGATTCGCAAGATCTACGAGTTGGCTTCGGGTGAGCGCTTTGATACAATAGAAGGCCGAGCGCGGTTTGAGCGTGATCGGGCGCAGCCCCCAGTGCCCAGCACCTCCATCTTTACCAAGTCGGACGGCATAGCCGCGTGGCAGAATTGCCTCGAACCGGAAGGCCCCATGGCAGAAAATATCCAGGTGTGCGGCAGCCATACGGGGCTGACCGTCAATCCCTTTGTGCTGAGGCTGCTGGTCGACCGCTTGGCGGAACCTGAAGGGAGTTGGAAACCCTATGTCGGTGTCACGGCTGGCGCAATCGCCAAACCTGTCGATGCTGGCGAGCGGAATGCAAGCGCCGGGAGCCGCCAGGACAGGACGGCAGCGGTCACCCACGATGATCCGCTACCGCCATCTGACCAGATCACCGTGACCCGCGTCGGCAGGCCAGCGCGAGCCTGGTTGAACTAAGGCCGAAAACGGCGATGCTGTGCAGGTAGACGCGAACGGCGTGTCACCGCACGACGCGCCCTTTGCTAACGTCTAGTTCCGGTTGTCAGGCTTTGGGTCCGCTCAGTCCGACCGCAGCAGTCGCACAAGCCAAGATAGGCTTGGCCGCATTGCCACCGAGGTCCAGCCCGCCTTGCATGTGTCTAGTCGTCTTGAACCGCATCTAATTATTTTTATCTTTTAGTAGGGGTGCGAACCGTAATCGCAATTCGCGCCGCAATACCTTTCCTGCCGCATTGCGCGGCAGCACGTCGATCAGGATTGTCGACTTGGGCAATTTGTAGGCGGCAATCCGCTGGCGCGCCCAATCGACGATACTGGCGTGAGAGGGCACCGGGCCTGGCTTTGCCACGACGACCGCGCACACCGCTTCGCCCCAGCGTGCATCGGGTAAGCCTATCACTGTCACATCCTCAACGGCCGGGTGACCGAAGATCGCGTTCTCGACCTCGGCAGCATATATGTTCTCTCCGCCCGAAATAATCATGTCCTTCAACCGGTCATGCACATGCAGATAGCCTTCGGCGTCCAGGTAACCCGCGTCCCCCGTGCGCAGCCATCCTGCGTCATCGATTGCTTCTCCACTTGCCTCCGGCCGCTTCCAGTACCCGGCCATAATTGCACCGGATCGGATCACGATCTCGCCGATCTCGCCCTGCGGCATCCGGGATCCCGCCGAATCGTGAATTTCGATCTCGACGCCCGGCAGCGCCTTGCCCGCCGAGTCCATTCGTGAATTGCCTGCAAAGTCATGATCCGCCGGCTCCAGCGCTGCAATTACCCCGCACGTCTCGGTCATACCGTAGTTCTGCACGAACCCGCATCCAAACGATGCGATGCACTCACGCAACAAGTCAATCGGCATCGTGCTCGCGCCATAGATGATCGTGCGCAGCGAAGAGACGTCATACTGTGCCATATCGGGTTTTCGTACGACAATGTGCAGCGCCGAGGGCACCAGGAACATCTTGGTAACTCGCTCGTCCTCGATTGCGCGCAACACCGCCGCTGGATCGAATTCGGGGAGGATCACTGTTGGCATCCCGGCATGCAGGCTCATCAACGCCCAGCCCAGTCCGCCGACATGGAAATAGGGCATCGCGTCCAATGCGACATCGTCCTCGGCCCAGCGATACCATGGCATTTCGGTCCATAGCTGCCGTGGCTCCATTAACGCCCGATGCGTGAGCATCACGCCTTTGGGCTGTCCCGTAGTCCCGGACGTGTAGAGTTGCACCGCCACGTCGTCTACGTGCGCGGGCAGCGGGTCGGGACCGTCATGGGCGTCCAGCCACGCGTCCAATCCTTCATCTTCAAGTGCCACCGCCATGTCTGCATCGCCAACCATGGCCTGGGCCAACGCCCTATATTCATCCCCGGCGAACAGCAGTCGCGCCTCGCTATCCCGGTAGATATAGTCGAGTTCAGCGGGCGATAGCCGCCAGTTCAGGGGGACCAGCACCGCGCCGGCGGCGCTGGCACCCATTAACAGCAGCAGAAATCTGTCGCTATTGCGCGCGAGACAGGCGATCCGGTCGCCGGGGCCGATCCCTCGCGCGCCCAGCGAGCGGGCGATGCGACGCACCTGCCCGCGCGCGGTAACAAAGTCCGTCCGGCGCTCGCCGAATATGAAAGCGATCTTGTCGCCGCGCGCCACCCCATGATGATCCACAATATCGTGCAATCGCTGCAAGGCCGGTGCTCCTTCTCCTGTTAGGCTTTCAACCACAGATGCCGATTGAGGCCAATCCAAAATTATCGCTGCTGGCTAATTGGCGCGTAACCGCTATCACAGAATTGCTCCGCAACAGACGGAGCCATTGCGGGAGAGAGATTATGAGTTTCACTTTCGACCTCAGCGGTCGCACTGTGCTCGTCACCGGAGCCTCGGGCGGCCTTGGCGCACGCTTCGCCACTATCCTTGCAGCATCTGGCGCCAATATCGTCCTGACGGCGCGGCGCACTGCACTGTTGGAAGGGGTCAGGGAAAGGATAGAAGCAATGGGGGGCAAGGCGATCGCCGTGGCCATGGATGCTGCCGACGAAGCTTCCACCATCGCGGCCTATGACGCGGCCGAGGCGGCATTCGGGCCGGTGGACAGCGTTATCGCCAATGCCGGCATCACGATCGACGGTCTCGCGCTCGATCTGGAGGCAGATGCCTTTGACAAGGTATTTGCCGTCAATGTCCGGGGTGTGTTCCTGACCGCGCGGGAGGGCGCTCGACGGATGCTTACCGCCGGATCGAAGGAACGGCGCCACGGCCGGGTGGTAATCATCTCCTCGGTCACCTCAGACATCGTCGTTGCCGGACTTTCGCCCTACGCCGCTTCGAAGGCGGCAGTGCTGCAAATGGGTCGGGTGCTGGCGCGCGAATGGGCCAATCGCGGCGTCAATGTGAACATTCTGTCACCCGGCTATATCGAAACCGACATCAATGCGGACTGGTTCGCGACGGACGGCGGCAAGAGACAGATCGCGCAGTGGCCCCGGCGCCGTCTGATGGACGCAAGTGCGCTGGATGCAACGCTGCTGTTCCTGGCGTCGGACGCCAGCGCCTATGTCACGGCGTCAAACATCACTATCGACGACGGACAATCGCTGTCGGGATGACAACGCTACATCCCAAAGGGACGCTCCGTGTCTTACATAGCTGCGCTGGATGGTCGCGGAACGTCCTGCAAGTCGATAGATCCGGGCTCGCTTGGCATCGTGACGGGCTGTGCGGGGCGTTTTGAGGGCGGCGCGAGCTGTTTCAACTCCTCGAAGCTTTCCTGCAGACACTGCATGTAGAAAGCGATGTCGGGCATTATCTCCCGGCAGGACGTCACCGAAATCGACATCTCCCATTCCATGCCTGCGACCGTATGGAACAGTCCATATCCCGCTACGACCGGACCGAATCCGGCATAGGCCAGCACCTTCGAACCCGCGAAGTAATATTCGCCACGCGGATTTGGGATGTTGGTGACGATGAGGTTGGCCAATTGCATGGGCGAATTACCGCCGCCCGCGATTGATTGCGCTCCCCTTATCATCGCAGCCCGCAGGGGATAGGGATAGAGCGCCATCAGATCGCCGAAGAAAGTACCACCCAGTTTTTCGGCCTGTTTCTTGCCCTTTTCGCTGCACGCAGTGATGAAGGCGGTCCGCTCTACCGGATCGGCTATGTCGGTGCCCAGCGCTACGCGCATTGCGCTCACATGGTTGCCGCCATCCTTGGCGTCGCCAGATCCGCGCACATTGATAGGGCATACCGCCAGCAGGCTGTCCTTGGGTAATTCGCCCTTAGCGCTGAGGTAGCGGCGCATCGCCCCGGCGATCACGCACAGCACGACATCGTTCATCTTGGGCTTGCCCAGCGCCTCGCGGATCGCGCGGAAGTCGCTTTGGGGAAAAATCACCCATTCGAATACGCGATGCGACGTGATCTCGCCCTGAAACCTAGTCTTGGGGGCCGTCAACGCGCCCATGTCCTTCGCGCTTTCCCAGGTGCCCTTGATGGCATTGGCACCCAGCTTCGGCAGCACCTGGATATTGCTTGCGAACTGGCCTACCGCCTCTCGCATCGTGCTGACCGCCCAGTCCAAGGCGCCGGGCGCATTTTCTGGTTTCCATTCACCTTCCGCCGCGTTCAGATTGACGTTCGGGTTCGATTGCAGCATCGCCCAGATCGCCGCGACCGCCGCTGCGCCGTCGAAAGCGGCATGATGCAGCTTGATCATCACGGCGAAGGCGTCTTCGGGATACTCCTCGACCGCCTCGATTCCTTCGATGATGTACAATTCCCATAACGGCCGTGCCATATCCATCGGTCGCGACATCAGCCGTGCCGCTAGAATATTGAGCTGGCGGCGATCGCGCGGCCGTGGCAATCCAAGATGGCGGACATGAAATTCGAGGTCGAAATTCACGTCGTCGACCATGCGGGGTTCATCGATCTTTAACGGGTTGGCTATTAGCCGCTTGCGAAGGTTGGGAGCCAGATGCAGTCGGTCCTCGACATATTTCAGGACGTCGCGATGGCGAACGAATGATCCTGGGGCCGTTGCCGGGTCTAGAATAATCAGTGCGCCGATCAAAGGCGGGGTCTGAGGCCCCTCGGCATCGAGATAGATAACGTCAGCCGCTTGGATGCGTTTCATAAGCCCCTCTCCAGAGCAGGTCCTATCGACTTCGTGCGAGTCGATCTAGACTTCAGCCCATATTATGCCTGGAAGCGTCCGGAACAAGCTTTTTACGATTGTCGAAAATAAAACTTTCCTCTTCCAACTGCTGGTTCACCGCACGCCGGTATCGACAGTGCAGCCCTATTGTACGCTTGGCGCAATGCAGGGTTCGTTGACGCGATCAACATGATTCTGGTCATGAACCTACGCGAGAGCGAAGGATACCAGACATCACCCAGAGCCGATATCATCGACAGCCGGTCGGTTAAAACTGCCGAAAGTGGTGGTGTTTGCGGCTATGATGCGGGGAATACATTAATGGACGCAAGCGGCACATTCTCACCGACACCTGTGGAGAGGTGGCTCGGTTTGTCTGAACAGGGTCGGTAACGGTTAGGGGGATCGTCTGCCGACTTCCTTGCACTGCTGTTACGGGCGTCACGCAGGGAAGGCGTAGCCTGACTGGAGTGACGCCCGGTAGCGCGCCGTTGTCGACAGGTTGCCGTGCCCCAGCGGCCACGACTCATAATGCACCTCATTTTAACTCATTGAGAAGCAAAGATCCGTTGATCAGGATTTGATGTTAGCGGAGCCGCCAACAGCTTCTTTCTGGAGAGACCAGCGAGATCCGCGCCCTTGATCACCCACGGAGCACCCGGGCAGACTTGCCGGCCGTTTATGGTGCCGCGACGTAACATGCGCGACGCTGTCATATTACACACTCCGATGTTTTTTGCTGCTTCGTCGAGCGAGATTTCACCGCGCTCGGTCCATTCCTCTTCGCGAAAACATGCAATCTGGTGATGATTGCGGAAGCCGCGCACGCGCCCCTGCGTCCACGCGTTGCCGTTTCCCAGTTGCAATCTTAATGCGATTGAGCAGAAGCGCGATTTGACGATCCGGCATCAGTCGAGCTAGCTCGCGCATCAACGCAATGGTGTCATCGGGAATGCGAGGATTGTGCCGCCCAGCCGCATTGAGCCTCTGCTTCGCTTTGAGTTCGGTGTGGTCGCCGCCTTGCCAGTGCAAAACGGCGTGGATGATTGCTCCATCCCGGCGCACGATAACTTCTGACAATGCTGTGCGCAGAATGCGTTTGCGCGTCACTGCCGTTGCTGCCGGGTGCAACCAAGCGCGTTCGAAGTCGGCGCCAAGCGCCATCAGTTGCTCTTGCTCCTGTTTGGACTTGTAACGGTTTTGTGCCGGTCACCTATCTCATTAAGCCACCTTGGCTTCGAACGCGAGTGGGCTGACGCCGCCCAGATATGAATGTCGGCGACGGGTGTTGGAGAAGCCATTTATGTACTGGAAGATAGCCGCTTCCGCCTGACGGCGCGTCGGCCAGCTCTGCCGCCAGATGAGTTCGGCCTTCAGAGATTTGAAGAAGGTCTCGACAGAGGCATTATCATAGCAATTACCCTTGCCGCTCATCGATGGACGCAGGCCGTAGGCCTGCAGCTTTTTCTGATAGTCGTAAAAACAATATTGGCTGCCGCGATCCGAATGGAAAAGGCAGCCTTCCGGGGGCTGGCGCAGGCGCACCGCCATATCCAGCGCCCTGATCGCCAGACCCTTCTTCATCCTGTCGCTGACAGCCCAACCCACGACGCGACGGCGCAGTTTATCCTGAGCGCCTGCCGCAGGCGGCAGTCGAAGGGCAGGTCCAGTATAACGGCGAGGTAGAGCCAGCCTTCGGACGTCCAGATATAGCTAATGTCGCCGGCCCATTTACGGTTGGGCGCATCTGCGGCAAAATCGCCGTCCAGCCAGTTCGCTGCGACACCCAGGCGATGGTGGCTATCAGTTGCAACCTTGTGCTTGTGCTTGCGCGTGCGGACCGTTTTCTTGTTCGCGCGGCTCCGGGCCCAGCGTCAACTGTTTAAAGTGGCCATCGAGCACAATGACGTGCTAAACATAGTCAAATGGCTAATTAATTGTAGTGGAAGGTGAAACGGATGACGATGACCGATTCGGGAAAGTCGAGGAGCGCGCACACATCGGCTGCCCTGGGGGCGGGCACCGCAGCGCTGATCACGTTTGTGGTAGTACTGCTGATCGTGGCGTTCATCGCGATTGGCGCTGGCCTCGGGCTGGTCGCGCTGTACGCGGGATTCCTGCTAATGTGGTATTTCGGCAACGTCGACGTGCTGGACCCTGCGGCGCTGCCCGCCACCGCGATCGGCGCGCTGGGCGGCGCAGGCACGGCGTGGCTGTTGCAGACCGGAGTGACGCATAGCGGGCCAGCCGGTGCGCTGCCCGCGCTGATTCTGATCGTGGGCGGCGTTTTCATTCAGCTGATGGGCTGGATACCGCTGCTCTTCAACCGCGCTTATTTCCTTTACGTCACGGTGATGGCCGCGCCGCTATTACAGATGCACGAGAAGTTCGTCGACGTGCTGTTAACGATCGGCGTCGCGACGCTGTTCTTCGGCGGCGTGGCGATCGTCGGCCGCCGCGTGATGGCGGCGCGAGCCGCTGCCCCGGCCGAGCCGGCGACCTGACGTGCCGCCGCATCTGCCCTCGCCTCGTGTGTCGGGTTGGACGGCTCCCAACGACATCGTAACGTGCCAAGGTGACGTCGTCGCAAGACTCACTGATGGAACCGCCTGTGGAACAAATTTCGCGCATTGGACATGGACAGGCCGAAAAGCGTTTTTCAAGTGCATAGCGTGACACGGACGAACAGCCGGATTTGCGCAAGAAAGCTATCTCGTCGAGAGGCGGTGAGTTTCGCGAAATTGCCGGTACTCTGCCGGACACTTCGGCTCGACGAAACGCATTCCAGCCCGCTGGGCGATCACGATGG
The DNA here is from genome assembly GCA_051305835.1 of Sphingobium sp. Lineage (GTDB taxonomy): Bacteria > Pseudomonadota > Alphaproteobacteria > Sphingomonadales > Sphingomonadaceae > Sphingobium. The sequence continues at coordinate 530 of JBPPMC010000069.1, read as the reverse complement.
CCTCCTCGTCTGCAGCATCATTCTTCTGTCCCTTTGCTAATCACGAGGTCGCCATAATGCGGCGCAATTAGCTTCACCTCATGACCGAGGCTGTGTAAAAACGGCATTTCATGGTAGAGTTACCTCCGGACATCGGCAGGCTTAAGGATGGGCCGTTTTGTGGAAGAGCAAGACCGTCAGCAGGATTTTCTTCTGCCAGCATCGATTGATGATTATGTCTGTGAGGACAATCCGGTTCGGGTAGTCGAGGCATTTACTGGTGAGCTGGATTTATCGGCGCTGGGCTTTGCCGGAGCGACGCCTGCTCAAACGGGGCGTCCCGCGTACTATCCTTCGACGATGCTCAAGATTTACCTTTACGGCTATCTGAACCGGATCAGTCGAGCAGGCGACTGGAGCGAGGCGCAGCGCAATATCGAACTGATGTGGCTGACCGGTCGATTGGCGCCGGACTTCAAGACGATCGCCAACTTTCGACGGGACAATGGTGCAGCAATCCGGGCGGTCTGCAGTCAGTTTGTGGTTCTGTG
>JBPPMC010000066.1:0-12103 GCA_051305835.1 Sphingobium sp. | reverse complement strand
GCCGATGCGATCAAGGGCCGCGTGGAAGCCATCCGTGCGCAGATCGAGAACACGACCAGCGACTACGACAAGGAAAAGCTGCAAGAGCGCCTCGCAAAGCTTGCTGGCGGCGTTGCCGTTATCAAGGTCGGCGGTTCGACCGAAGTGGAAGTGAAGGAGCGCAAGGATCGCGTCGACGACGCTCTCCATGCAACCCGCGCTGCCGTTGAAGAAGGCATCGTTCCCGGCGGCGGTACGGCTCTGCTGTACGCAACCAAGGCTCTCGAAGGCCTCAAGGGTGCGAATGACGACCAGACGCGCGGTATCGACATCATCCGCAAGGCTATTGTCGCTCCCGTGAAGCAGATCGCACAGAACGCAGGCGTCGATGGCGCCGTCGTTGCTGGCAACCTGCTGCGCGAAAATGACGAAACTCGCGGCTACAACGCTTCGACCGACGTCTACGAAAACCTCGTGGCTGCTGGCGTGATCGACCCGACCAAGGTCGTTCGCACGGCTCTGCAGGACGCAGCTTCGGTTGCTGGCCTGCTGATCACCACGGAAGCCGCTATCTCCGACTCGCCTGCCGACGACAAGGCCGGCGCTGGCGGCATGCCCGGCGGCATGGGCGGTATGGGTGGCATGGGCGGCATGGACTTCTAAGTCCCGCTCTGCATCTACGCTACGAATTGGGGCCGGAAGAGCGATCTTCCGGCCCTTTTTCTATGGATGACCGTGGAAACTGGAGGGAGCGACCCCTTCATGTCATCCTGGAACGCGTTTCAGTATCTATCCCTCGCTTCAGAACTATGTCCGAAGTCCAGTGCTGCTGAAAAACTACAGCGCCATGGGCCGCCACACCCCCATGCGATCAATCCCGCCATTCCCCCGGCCCATCTCCAAAGGCTGACAATCGCCGGGGCATATCGTTACGGTCCGCTCATCATCCACAGCCACGGAAAGCCCGTTTGCCGCCGCGATCTCCTGCTAATCCGCGCAACGATGCCATCGCCATCGCCCGCGTCCTCTGCATACTCGGCGTGGTATATGTCCACGCCTGGACGGGTCGCACCGGCGAGGAACTAGCCCAAATGGCTGGCTCCGGTCAGGAAGTGCTTCGGTGGTTATTGATGGAGGGGCTGGGCAAAAGCGCGGTGCCGCTGCTCGGCATGATCTCAGGCTACCTCGTGGCCGGATCGCGCCGCGCAACAGACTGGCGCACGCATGTCGGGGGCAAAGCCCGAACCATCTTGCTGCCGATGTTGCTATGGAATGTCATCGGCATCGCCTGCGTGTCCGGTGCGGCCATGGCGGGTTGGATCAAGGCGCCCGTGCCGGTGTCAGCGGGATGGTTCATCGAGGAATTGCTTGCCGTCACGCGCGCGCCGGACATCAATGTCCAGATGCCGTTCCTGCGCGACCTGTTCGTCTGCATGCTCGCCGCGCCGCTGCTGATCCGCTTGCCCGTCAAAGGCATGGCGATGCTCGCAGCCATAGTGGCGATCCTCATCATTGGCGGCTGGCCGCAACCACTGCTGCTGCGCCCGCTTATCCTGTTCTTCTTCCTGTTCGGGATGATCGCCCGCCGCCTGTCGCTGGCGGAAAAGGCCGTTGCTCTGCCGATGGCGGCCGCGGTCGCGCCCTTTCTCCTGCTCGTACCAGTCAAGGTAGCGTTCTCGCTGTCGCTGGCCAGTTTCCCTGCGATACATCCGCATGCGATGGCGGCGCTGGATCTCGCGACCCGCATCGCCGCTGCCTTGTTCTTCTGGCGCGTGGCCAATGCCTGCACGAAATCACGGGCGCGCGAGGCGCTGCTCGCGATAGAACCCTATGCCTTTTTCCTGTTCTGCTGCCACCTCATCCTGATCTGGCTTGGTGGCCCGCTGCTCGGATACTGGATCGGCCCCGCAGGATCGCCGCTCTACCCCGCTTATCTCATCGTACAGCCTCTGCTCGTACTGGCAGCGTCGGTCGCACTGGCTCGCACAGTCATGGCCATTTCGCCCACCGCTGCGCGAATCCTGAGCGGCGGACGCCTTGCGGTTGATAGGCCAGGCGCAGACGCATCGCTGGTCGCAGTCCGCAATTCCGCTTAGGCGGCTTCGCGAACGCCTATCGATTGCGCCGCTTCCATCGCGATCCCGATTGAACGCTTGCGGGCATCGATGTCGAACATCGCGCCGGTCACCATCACCTCGTCCACCTGTGTCCGCGCGATAAAAGCAGCAAGATCGCGCGCAACCGTATCGCGCGTACCGATGGCTGAACAGGAGAGTACGTTTCGCAACATCGCCTGTGCCTGCGGCGGCAACGCCTCGCGATAGCCTTCGATCGGCGGTAGCATTTTGCCGGGCGTACCCGTGCGCAACGCCACGAAGCTCTGCATCATCGATGTGGCCAGCAACTCCGCCTCTGCCTCGGTATCGGCGGCGAAGATATTGAACCCGGCCATGGCATAGGGCCGGTCCAGTTGCGCGGAGGGTCGGAAATCCCGGCGATAAATTGCCAGCGCGTCGTCCAGCGCGTCCGGTGCGAAATGGGATGCGAAGGCATAGGGTAACCCCAGAGCCGCGGCCAATTGCGCGCCATAAAGGCTCGATCCAAGGATCCAGATTGGTATATTCGCACCTGCGCCGGGGGTCGCCGTGAATCCTAATCGATCGTCACCGGCGAAATAGGCCTGCACTTCCATCACGTCGCGCGGAAACTGATCCGCGCCGCCTGCGAGGTTCCGCCGCATGGCCTGTGCAACCCGCTGGTCTGAACCCGGTGCACGACCGAATCCCAGATCGACGCGCCCCGGATACAGCGCCTCCAGCGTTCCAAACTGCTCGGCAATCGCCAGCGGCGCATGATTGGGCAACATGATCCCGCCCGCGCCGATCCGGATCGTCGAGGTAGCTGCGCCTATCGCCGCCAGCACCACTGCCGTCGCCGCCGAAGCGATACCCGGCATGCCGTGATGCTCGGCTGTCCAGTATCGCCCGTAGCCCAGCGCTTCGGCATGGCGCGCATAGTCGGCCGCATTGGCCAGCGCAGTGGATACGTCACTGCCCTGCGTCACGGGCACAAGATCAAGGATGGATAGCTTTGTCATGCTGCCGATATAGGCATGATCAGTTGCATTTCACTACCCTGATTGCGCTTATTCTTCCAAAGTCGCGTCCAGCGTGATCTCTGCCTTCAACAATTTGGATACCGGGCAGTTCGCCTTGGCCTTTGCCGCCAAATCCTGAAATGTCTCGTCATCCGTGCCCGGGATCTTCGCGGTCAGCGTCAGTGCAATTGCGGTAATGGCAAAGCCGCCGTCGACCTGATCCAGCGTCACCACTGCCTTCGTCTCCATGCTCTCGGCAGTCAGTCCCGCTTCGCCGAGAATCATCGAGAGCGCCATGGTGAAGCAGCCGGCATGCGCGGCGCCAATCAGTTCCTCCGGGTTTGTGCCCTTCACGCCCTCAAAGCGCGAGGCAAAACCGTAAGGATGCGCATCGAGCGCGCCGCTTTGGGTCGAAATCGCGCCCTTGCCGTCCTTCAGGCCGCCGCTCCATTTTGCCGAACCGGTACGATTAATTGCCATGGGAATTCTCCTTGAGGTCTAAGGAAGGACGATCAGGAAAGCCGATCGCTCACCGCCCTAACGGTTAAGTCTGCTAGAAGCTCCTCAACGCGGCTTGTAGGCGATACACTCCACTTCGAGCGCGGCGCCGAGCGCCAGCCCATTTGTCCCGAAAGCACTGCGCGCGGGCAGATGACCCGGCTTGAAATAGCCCACGTAAATTTCGTTGAACTTCGGCCAGAGCTTCATGTCGGCCAGCATCACCGTGCACTTGACGAGATCGTCCATGCTCGCCCCACCAAGCGCTGCGACTTTGCCGACGTTGACCATGACATTGCGCGCCTGCGCCTCAAAGTTGGCAGGCAGGCTGCCATCTGCTGCGGTCCCCAGCTGCCCGGACAAGTAAATGGTGTCTCCGGCACGAACGGCGGGCGAGAAGGGACGCCCCGGCACCGGATCACCAAGCCGCTCCGGCGCTTGCGCTTGCGCTAGGCCCGACAGGGTCAGCATCCCCATCACGATGGCAAACTTCATCATCCGCATCATTCGTCCCTCTTCATCAGGCCGCCTCGTCGTGGAACTGCAACCGCGCCAGTTTGGCATATAGCCCACCCTGTGCGTTCAACGTTGCATGGCTGCCCTGCTCCACGATTCGGCCATGGTCCATCACCACGATCCGATCGGCAGCGCGAATCGTCGCAAGCCGATGGGCAATGACGATCGTGGTGCGGCCACGCATCAATGTGTCGAGCGCATCCTGAACAAGCCGCTCGGACTGCGCATCCAGCGCCGATGTCGCTTCATCCAGCAGCAGGATCGGCGCATCACGAAGCAGCGCGCGGGCAATCGCGATCCGCTGGCGCTGGCCACCGGACAGACGAGTCCCCGCCTCCCCCATGAAGCTGTCCAGCCCTTGTGGCAGGGCATGCAGGAAGTCCTCCGCATGGGCGGCGCGCGCCGCTTCCCAGATGCGCTCGTCGCTCGCATCCCAATTGCCATAACGCAGATTGTCCCGCGCCGACGCGGCGAAGATCACGCTTTCCTGCGGCACCAGCGCCATTTGTGCGCGAACGTCAGCCGGGTCTGCCTCACGCAGATCAACGCCATTCAGCGTAATCGTACCAGACTGCGGATCATAGAAGCGCTGCGCCAACTGGATCAGCGTCGACTTGCCTGCTCCTGATGGGCCGACAACCGCGACCGTTTCACCAGGTTCGACGATCAGGGTGAAATTATCGAGCGCGCTTGTGTCGGGGCGCGTTGGATATCGAAATGTGACATTGGTGAATGCCAGCGTCCCTGTAGATGCAGATGGCACGACCTTGGGACTGGCGGGCGGGGCGATATCGGGGACGGCCGTCATCAGTTCGTTCAACCGTTCCGCCGCACCTGCGCCGCGCAACAGATCACCCCATGTTTCCGTCAAAGACCCGAAGGCACCGGCGACGATACCACTGGTCAGCACGAACGCCGCGATACTGCCGCCGGACAGCTTGCCGCTGGCAACGTCGATCGCGCCCTGCCACATGATCAGCGTGACCGCGCCGAAAATCAGGCAGATCACGATGCCGGTCATGATCGCGCGTAGGCCGATGCGCCTCCGCGCAGTCTGGAAGCCATCCTCTACTGCGCTGCTGAAACGCGCAGCCTCCCGGCTTTCTTGCCCGAACGACTGCACGATGCGCATCGCACCGAGCACTTCTGCGGTTATGCTCCCGACCTCTGCGAGACGATCCTGACTGGTGCGCGAAAGAATCCGGACCCGCTGGCCCATGAACACGATCGGCAGGATGACGAGCGGGATACCCAGCACCATCATGCCCGCGAGCTTGGGCGCCAGCGCGACCATATAGCCAAGGCCAAGCACACCCATCACGAGATTGCGGAGCGCGACCGACACCACGGCTCCGACGACTTGCTCGATCACGGCAGTATCGGACGTCATGCGCGAGGCGATTTCGGACGGTCGGTTTTCCTCGAAGAAGCGCGGGGCCATCCGCAGCAGATTGCGCTGCACCGCGGTACGAATGTCGGCCACCACGCGCTCGCCGATCCATGATACGAAATAATAGCGTGACGCCGTAGCCAGGCCCAGAATGATGACGATCATCAGCAGATATTCAAACCATCGCCCGATATCGCCGCCATTGCCACTGGCTGCAAAGCCGCGATCGATGACCAGCTTGAACCCGCTTGGGATCGCCAGCGTAGCAGACGCGGCACATATGAGCGACAATAGCGCACATGCGATACGAACCGGGTAATTGCGCGCAAAGCCCCAGAGCATGCCAAGGCTGGCCAGCTTCCTTTGGCGTGGAGCGCCGGCTTTACCCATAGCGTCTTGCGTGATGTCGGGGATCACGTCCCCGCTGATGTCCCTGCTCATCGCTGTCGCTTAGCAGTACGCGCAAACACCCTCAATCGCTATCGGGGGTCATATGAATTCGGTAGGATACGCCACATATCGAGACGGGCGAACGGAGTAATCGACTAATTTATGTTGCAGCGCGCAACAAAAGAGGCTCTGCTCCGTCTTATCCAAGCGGATGCCCTATCCGTCGCGAAACACGGGAATTTGGTTCATGCTGTATAGCGCTTATGAATTTCAGCGTAATCTGTTGGCGGGCGCAAGCGCGTTGGCGAACGCAGGCGCAGAGTTTCTGAATAACCCTGCAAATCCTTTATCCTATTTCGGAGGCGGGCCAGTTCTTGCCTCTGCTCTGGATGTGTTCGCGCATGCTGCCGCGCCGCGCGGCAAGCCGGCGTTCAATCTTCCAACAACTGAGATCGACGGCGAGTCTGTGGCCGTCACCGAAGTCATTGAGGCGCGCAAGCCGTTCGGGCAGCTTCGCCACTTCGTTCGCGAAGGCGTGCAGGAGGGTGATCCGAAGCTGCTGATCGTGGCGCCGATGTCTGGGCATTTTGCAACGCTGCTGCGCGGCACCGTTCAGCGAATGCTGCCAAGGCATGACGTGTGGATCACGGACTGGCGCGATGCCCGCAATGTTCCCACGGACGAAGGTCAGTTCGACCTGGATGATTATGTCGATTACCTGATAGCATGGCTCGAGCATATCGGTCCGGGCGCCCACATGCTTGCCGTGTGCCAGCCGTCAGTACCAAGCTACGCCGCCGCAGTTTTGATGGCGGCCGACAAGCACCCGGCCCGTCCCCGCACTTTGACGATGATGGGTGGGCCGATCGATACGCGCGAAGCGCCGACTTCGGTCAATACGCTCGCGACGGAACGTCCGCTCAACTGGTTTGAGCAGAATGTCGTGGCGACTGTTCCCTATAACTATCCCGGCAACGGACGGCGCGTATATCCTGGCTTCATGCAACTCGCGGGTTTCATGACCATGAACCTTGGCGATCACATGATGAGCCATTGGGAAATGTTCAAACATCTGGTCGATGGCGATGACGACGGCGCTGAGGCAACCAAGAAGTTCTACGAGGAATATCGTTCCGTCTGCGACATGACGGCGGAATTCTACCTCCAGACTGTTTCCGAAGTGTTCCAGAAGCACAGCCTTCCCAAAGGCGAGTTGATGCATCGGGGACGCCTGGTCGATCCGGCGCTCTTGACCGACATCGGTCTGCTGGCGATCGAAGGCGAACGCGACGATATTTCAGGCCTGGGCCAGACGAAGGCGGCGCTGAAGATAGCGACCAATCTTCCCGACGAGCACAAGAAATATTACATCGCGGAAGGCGCGGGCCATTACGGCATCTTCAACGGAAGCAAGTGGCGCAACAAGATCGCGCCGATCGTGGAAGACTGGATCCGCGCGCACAACGACTGACGGGCGCGCCGTTGCGGCTCAGTTCTCGATCGGGTTCCGGGCAAGGATGGCCGCCAGTTCCAGCGCCCGTGCAGCAGGCATGGTGCCAGTGAGCGCTAGCGCCTGCTCGCCATCCTCCCAATAAGCGATGTTTTCGTTCTCACGTTTGGTCACGAGCGGCTTTCCTTCCGCTGGCGTCTCCGCACGACCGGTTAGCAGCGTCACCTTCTCACCTTTGGGCGTGGTGAGCGAGAGGGCAATCGCCGGCGCCCCATCCGTGGGGTAGAGTTGCACGTCGCGCACCGTCCAGCCGATCGGCAGCATAGGCAGGCGAATCCCCGTCGAGCGAACGATCTCCTCGCTATCAAGATGCGGGCTTTCCACTTGCGACACCATCGCCTGACGCAATATTCCAGTGCGATGCGATGCAGCGGCCTCGTCGATGAAGTTGGTGCTGGCTTCTGCGGGTTGCGGAAACTCTCCCAGCGTCCCGCGCGCAATCCATCCGGCCGCGATCAGCGCGGCGATGCTAGCTGCCTGTAACACATGGCGGTATCGACGGTTGTCATTAGCGGGGGAGGCTGGAACATCTGCCGCCCGTTTCACGCCGACCAGTGTCCCCTTGGCGCCGTCTTTAAGCAGGCTGAAATCGATATCCGGCCAGCGCTTGCGCCAGCGCGACGCCACAATGCGCTCACCTGGGCGCGCTGCGTCGTCCAGCAGGATGATGCCGCCGGGTGACAAGCGCCGAAAAAGACTGTCCGCCGCACCGCGCACCAGCGGATGCACGCTCCAAGGCGGGCCATCGATGATGATGAGATCGATCCGGTCAGGCAGACGGTCGACACTGTACCAGCGGCCCGGCCAGCCCTCGACACTGTCTTCGAGCGGCGCGTGCCGGATATCGACGGCCAAACCATTTTCATCGAGCCACTGCCGGGTAGCGTCCACGAACCCCGCATGCTGATCGAAGCTGATCAGCGATCCACCACCATGCAGCGCCAAGGCCTTTGCCGCGATCAGAGTGGAAGCCCCCGCCCCAAGTTCCACGACAACGGCCGGTCGCAGCCGGGCGATGTTCATCACGATATGGCGGAGAAAACCGGTATCCGCTTTCCAGCTTCCCAGATGCGGCAGCGAATCGGGCGCGAGGTTCAGGGCGGCGAGTATCGCTTTCTTCTCGGCCTTGCTCCCGCCATGCAGGCTTCTAAGCAGCCACGGCCAACCGATCGCGCCGAAGGCCAGCCGCCATGTCCAATCGCTGATCTTGCGTCGCAAGGGCAATGCCGGTTCGGTTTGTGAGAGGGCAAGCAGTCCGGTAAGCTCTCGTGATGTCACCTGTTATTGGTCCTGCTTGGAGGGCACGAGCGTTCCTTACCCCGCTTGGCCCGTATCGAAAAGCCCGCTTGGGCTTCCCGTTTCGCATGTGGGCTTCTAAAGGACCATCATGGTCGAAATACTATCCGCAACCGTCGAGCGCTGGCCCGTCGATGGCGCATTCATCATCAGCCGCGGCGCGAAGACGCACGTGGATGTGGTTGTCTGCACTGTAGGCGACGGCACGCATACAGGCCGTGGCGAAGGTACAGCCATCTATTACGAAGGCGAAACGGCAGAAGACTGTGCAGCGGCGATTCGCGCCTATGATCGCCCCCTGGATCGCGCCAATGTGAATCGTTGGATGGACCGGGGGGCAGCGCGCAACGCGCTCGACTGCGCCCTATGGGATTATGAAGCGCGCCGCGCCGGGGTGCCCGTGTGGCGGCTTGCCGGGCTGAAAGCGCCGGTCGCCGTGCGGACGGCATTCACGATCAGCCTCAACGATCCGGCGCAAATGGAAGTGGACGCTCGCGCCGCTGCCGCACGCGGTTTCGACTTGCTCAAATGCAAGCTGACAGGGGAAGGCGACCTTGAACGTGTCAGGGCCGTGCGGCTTGGCGCGCCCGCCGTGCGCTTGATTGTCGACGCCAATGAAAGCTGGGGCAATCTTGATATCGCAGCGCAAGCAGCGGCGCTGGCTGCTTTAGGCGTAGAACTCGTCGAGCAACCGATCCCGCATGGACGCGAGGACATGCTAAATGGCGTGCAATCACCCGTCCCCTTCTGTGCAGATGAAAGTGTTCACACCCGCGACGATCTCGATCGGTTAGCGGGCTTCTCGGCCATCAACATCAAGCTCGACAAGGCTGGCGGCCTGACCGAAGCACTGGCGCTGGCAGGCGCGGCGCGGGCACGCGGATTGCGGATCATGGTCGGCTGCATGCTGGGAACGTCGCTGGGCATCGCCCCGGCCATGCTCGCGGCGCAGGGAGCCGACTGGGTGGATCTAGACGGAGCGCTGCTACTCGCCAAGGACCGCGATGGTTCATTGCGGGTCGATAACGGACGACTTTTCCCGGGCGATCTTTGGGGATAAGAACCAGAATCGGGATACCAGATCTGGATCAGGCCAAGGCTTGGTCAGGCCAAGCCGGATCAGAAAAGCGTCAACTTCGCTTCGTCGTCCCGACCAGATTACGGCCGTCGAACGGCAATGGGCGCACGACAGTCTGTTCCCCGATGAACGTGGATATCTTGTCCAGAAGGCGTGATTTACCCAGATCCGCTGACGAAGGCATCGGTGCCAGACTCGGCTCAGCCATGAAGCGGGCAACATCCTCCGACGTCCAGGCGACATAGACACCCTCGCGCTTTTCAAGTGCCTTCACGGTGGCCATTTGATGCTCGTTTCGATGTTCGCCGAGGGAAGCACGGCGCGGCAAAACGATGATCGGCTTCTGATGCTTCTGCGCCATCAGGAGCGTCCCGATTCCGGCATGTGCCACGATCAGGCTGACGCGCGACAGGATTTCCGCAAACTCGATGGGGTCGATCATCTGTCGCCAATCGATGTTCTTCGGCACATACTTGCCAAGACCGGTCTGCGCAAGAATCGGTCGCCCCACACGCGGCGCCGCCTCGTCAACGATCTCGATCAGCCGGTCGAATGGCAGCTGTGTCCCGACGGTGACCAGTATCAAAACAATCCACCGAAATAATGCGGGCCTTTAGGGCGGGCCAGATTTTCCCACTGAGTCAGCCATAACGTTGAAAAATGGCGCGCAAACTGACCGCTCATCGAAGGCTTTTCGAAGTTGGCAAGACTATCGATCCATACCGTACGGGCACCGCGCAGCCGGCCGATCACAAGGCAGAATAGGCCGGGAAGCGCGCCGGTGGTTATGATCACATCGGGCTTTGCGTCGCGCACAAGCCGCCAGCTCGCCGAAAGACACTTGAAGGCCTGCGTCATCGAACTGCGATTGCAATCCGGAAGATACACGACGTCATCAAGCCCGTCGCGCTCCGCCAAACCCATGGTCGTGGTTCCGTAAAGGACATCGTGCTTATCCATCGCCGAGCGGAGGAGCATGAGCTGCTCCCAATGCCCGCCTCCGGAGGCAACGGCCAAAACTTTCACCTTCTGGTCAAGTAATTCGTCCATTGATCCAGTCAATTCAACATCTTCCATATCGCGGCAGATCGACAAATCGAAAGCGCCGTCTGTTATTGAGGCCACGATATGGATTGCTTATGTGCCGACGAAAATCTCACTAGTGTTTTGAGATACATGAGACATTGACCGGCGGCAAGGGCACGTGATGTTGCCACACGCACTATTACTGCCCGCTGATACTCCGTTTATCTCTCCCTCCTCTAGTAAGGGAGGATATATGAAAATACCGTATCTTCCTGAAATAAAATAATAGCTTGAGACGGAATAAGCCGGAAAGCCTATTTCCATGCAGCGAATAAAATGGACTCCTTGGCTTCTCCAAGCGGAGGCGTTTGGCGTTGCCACTGTTGGGCAAAACCTCTACCCCCTGTGACACCGCCAACACGCAGAAAACAGTTGCAATGAGGGTTTGATGTATCGGCTGATATACTATGTAGTAATCGCTGCCTCGATCCTGCTATTCCTGTTTAACGCGCCAATGCTCGACCTGATCGGCTGGCCCTATACGACAAGCGGCGGATCAGCCGTTACCAAGATACATCCATCCTTTTACCTGCTTATGATCGGCGCAGGAGTCTCGCTGTTCTTTGGTCAGCGAAGGTCGTGGTCATTGGTCCTGACTCCACGGTTCATCATCTATGCGGTGGCAGCATTAGTGCTATTAGGGCGCGCCATCTTCATTACGGTCAGCGGCGAGAACGAGGGCGAACTTTCGGCGGTGTTGGACACTTTCATAACGCCGGCACTGCTACTCGTGTGCTTCTATGTCATCAGCCCCGCGAATCTCAGTCAGATGGGCAACGTGATCCGGGTGTTCTTCGTCTTCAATTCCCTGATGGGGCTGGCGGAGCGGGTTGTCGGCTTCCGGTTCATACCCAGCTTCCTGGACAAATTCACCAATCAGGACCGCGCCGCGGCAATGCTGGGTCACCCGCTGAATGCGGCACTGCTCACCGGAACCCTGATCGTCTATCTCACGACGGCGACCAAGATCAGGACGCGCGTGGGATTGAGAGTCCCCGAGCTGATGCTGCATGCCCTTGCGATGTTTGCTTATGGCGGGAGGTCGGCACTGGTCTTCACCGTAACTGTCGTGCTGCTGGGTAGTTTTCTCATCCGCCAGGAGGAAGGCGGTCCCAAAGTCGGCGCAGCGCAACGCCTTCTGCCCATCATCGTCGTGATCCTCGGGATTTGCCTGGTCTTTCTGCCTATCCCCTTTATCGACGCAACACTCGACCGATTCACTAACGACACGGGTAGCTCGCAGACGCGCGACAGCGCCGTACA
>JBPPMC010000043.1:0-3133 GCA_051305835.1 Sphingobium sp. | reverse complement strand
ACGGGTTCGCGCCGGGCGCGAACCGTGTGCGGGTCGGGCTTGTCCGACGATTGCGTCGCGCGTAACCTGATAGGCACGCCGCCTTAGCTCAGCTGGTAGAGCGACGCTTTCGTAAAGCGTAGGTCGTGGGTTCGAGTCCCACAGGTGGCTTTCCACTTCTCCGCGCGCACGATCAGGCGGCGATCCCGGCGTTGTCGAGCACCGGGAGGCTGGTGGGGCTTGGAAGCAGCCGAAGTTACGGACTTTTTTCGAGGGCGGCATCAACCCTTCACCAGCACGGATTCAACCGCGCGACTTCAGCACCTTGGCCGGCACCCCCGCGGCGACCACCGCGTCCGGAATGTCCTTGGTCACGACCGCCCCTGCGCCGACGATGCTGTTCTTTCCCACGTTCGCCATCACCACCGCGCCGCCGCCGATCCAGCAGCCGGCGCCAAGCGTGACGGTGTCCCACACGCCCGGCTGTTCGCGGATCGGCTTGTCCGTTTCGGCGGTCCCGTGCATGCGCGAACCGCTCGTGACCTGCACGCCCGTGGCAATGAGCGCATCCCGCTCGACGACGACCGAACCGAGGGAACAGAACGGACCGATGTAGACGTTCTCGGCGATGCGGGCGGAGGCCTTCGAGAAGATCGTGCCGAAGCAGACCACGGCCGAGGGATGGCATTCGCGGATCGCCCACGCCAGAAATGCCCGTCGCAGGTATTGGCCGCTCAAGCCCGGCAGCAATGCCATCCATTGCGAATGCCATTCCACCGCGCGATCCGCCCCGACCAACTTCGCCATCAGCAGATGCCACGCGATGTACGGCAGCATCGCCACATGGGCAACGATGCGGGCACAGCATTTCACACAAGAGCGCATCGTTTAGCCGCGACCCGAAGGGGAGCGATCAGGCGAGATCTTGATACAGCGAATAGTATCGCCCGATCGTGCGATCAAGGTCGAAGCGTTCCAGCGCCCGTGCTCGCGCATTGGCTCCCATCGTTCGCGCCATTGCTTCATCCTTCAGCAACTTCACCAATGCGGCGGCACAGGCTTTGGCATCGCCGCGCGGAACGAGGAAGCCGTCCATGCCCTCGCGCACCAGTTCCGGGTTGCCGCCGACGTTCGTGACCACGACCGGGCATCCGGAGGCCATCGCCTCCATCAGCGTCAGGCTCGCAGCCTCGCTGATCGAAGTCAGCGCAAAGACGTCGCACGCGGCCAGGAGATCGGAAACGTCCTTGCGAACGCCGAGGAACTTCACCCGTTCCGCGATGCCGAGGGACTGCGCCATCGCTTCGAGCTTCTCGCGATCCGGGCCATCGCCAGCCAGGAACAGATCGACATCCGGTGCCGCCGACGCCAACTGCGCGAAGGCGCGCAGCAGCATCGGGTGGTCCTTGATCGGATGGAACCGCGCGATGCAACCGACGTAACGGCGATTGGGATCGAGGCCCACCGGCGTTTGGCCCACCGGCCGCAGCCGGTGGGCTTTAGGGGTGTTTCCGTATTTCGAGAGATCGATGCCGTTTTCGATCACTTCGATGCGGTGGCCGCGGAAGCCGTCCTTTTTGGTCAGCGCGTGGGCGCTGAAACGGCAGCAAGCGTTCACCGCTTCCGCCAGGCGATCCAGCACCAAACGGTTCACGGCGCGGCGCATCGGCGATACGACATCGGGATAATGCCGGCCGTGCTCGGTGAGGATGAGCTTGAACGCGAAGCGCGTCAATGGCTTGGCCAGTGCGGCGTAAAAGAACGGGCTGTACTGGTGAGCGTGGACGACCTGCACGTTCCGCTCGAGCAACACTTTCGCCATTCGCTTCGAGACGCCGTATTCGCGGCCGTGAGGCTTGCGGTTCAGGCACACCACCGGCACGCCTTCGCCCAAGAGTTGTTCGCCGATGGAGCCGATGGAATCGAGGCAAAGAACGGTCGGCTCGATGCGGTTGCCGAGGCGATGGATCGTCTCGCGGACCAACACTTCGGCCCCCGCCACCTGCATCGCATGGACGACGAACGCAATTCGTAGAGGAGATGACGTGTTAACCACAGAGACACGAAGGCACGGAGAAAGCCAGAGGAAAATGTAGGCAGACCATGCGGACCGTGTTCTTCATGATCCTATCTCTTCCCTTTCTTCTCCGTGTCTCCGTGCCTCTGTGGTTCACATGCATCAAAACAACTTCGACCAGCGCAGTTCCGCCTTCTGCGGCTTCGGCTTCATCGCCAGTTCGATCGCCATGTCCGCCATCTTCGCCACGCACCATTCGAAGTAGCTCGGCGTCAGCGAGTTGACGTCCATGTCCGGCGCGGGGTTCATGAAGTCGATGGCGTAGGGCACTCCCCCCCGTACCGCCCATTCGACGGTGTTCATGTCGTAGCCCAGCGCGTTCACGACCGTCAGGCAGTCCTTCACGATCCGCGCGTGCAGTTCCTTTGTCAGGTAGTCCGCATCGGGGATGTACTTGCGCTCGTGCGTGTCGTACGGCATCACCAGCACGTCCTTGCGGTTCAGGCACATGCAGCGCACGTACTGCTCCCACTTGATGAATTCCTGCGCGATCATCGTCATGCGGCCGGAGTCGTCGTACGCGGCGATCAATTCCTCCCGGCTCTTGCACACGTACACGCCCTTCCAGCCGCCGCCATGCGCGTCCTTCAGGATGCACGGCATGCCGATCTGCTCGATGATGTAGTCCCAGTCGAGCGGATACATCAGGTTGCGCAGGCTTTCGTGCGGCACGATGCCGGGCACGTAGTCCTTGTTGGGCATCACGATCGTCTTGGGATGCGCCAGCCCGAGCTTGTCGCACAGGCTCGCGCCGAAAAACTTGTCGTCCGCCGTCCACATGAACGGGTTGTTCACCACGTGGACGCCTTCGAGCACCGCGTGCTTGAGGTAGCTGCGGTAGTACGGCACCTCGTGGGAGATGCGGTCGATGATCACGGCGTACGGATTCGGCTCGGTCATCGATGTGCCGCCAAGCTTCACGAACTCGGCGGTCACGCCCGCGTTGCGGCGGTTCACTTCGTCGATGAAGCGCGGCGGGAAGGACCATTCCCGGCCGCAGAGGATGCCGACTTTTTTCATGGTGGTTGTCATGGTGATGACCCTCTCCCCTTGGGGAGAGGGTGGTTCGCGCAGCGA